>NZ_AHAM01000076.1 GCF_000236565.1 Mesorhizobium alhagi CCNWXJ12-2
TGCAAGACCCGGTCGGGGATTTTCGGCCCGCCGCCATCCATCGTCTGCCAGCGCCGAAGAATCACAAATCTGCTCGGCAAACAGGCCCTGCCAGTCTTCGCTGCGCCCGGCAAGCATCGAGCCGCGCCGCTTCGGGTGGCGTTATCTCGCCCGGCTGATGCGCGGACACGGGACGAGCTATGTCCGTCTCGCGAGAATCAAGGGAACGCATTTCGACGCGGTGGACGGCACCACGGTGCGCACTATGGTTTTCAAGAACTTCCTGTGGCGACTGCGTAAGGAGGGTCTTATGGCCGCTTCCGCACATGTTTTCTGGGACCTGGGGTTCTACGAAGCCGTCAATGAAGAGCAGGCGACTGCGCCGGTTCCGTCCCTCCAGCCCCTTGCGGCCAGCCCGGCGCTCGACGATTCAAAGTGACCTGCCTTTTGGCGCGCCGCATTACTTGCGGCTGTCACGCGCGATAGTACTCGCGGTACCATACGATGAATCTGGCGATGCCTTCCTCGATCGGCGTGCGGGGCCGGAAGCCGACTGCCTCGCCGAGGGCGTCGATGTCGGCATAGGTGCTTTCAACATCGCCCGGCTGCATCGGCAGCATGTTCATGACCGCCTTCCTGTCCAGGGCCTTTTCGATGGCACCGATGAAATCGAGCAGCCGCACCGGCTGGTTGTTGCCGATATTGTAAAGCCTGTATGGCGCCGACGAGACGGCAGGGTCCGGCTGCATCGGGTTCCAGTCCGGCGACGGCGTCGCGACCTTGTCGAGCGTGCGCACCACGCCTTCGGTAATATCGTCGATATAGGTGAAGTCGCGTCTGTGCTCGCCGTGGTTGAACACGTCGATCGGCTCGCCTGCCAGGATCTTGCGCGTGAACAGGAACAGCGCCATGTCCGGCCGGCCCCAAGGCCCGTAGACAGTGAAGAACCTGAGGCCGGTGACAGGAAGCCTGTAAAGATGCGCGTAGGCGTGCGCCATCAACTCGTTGGCCTTCTTCGTGGCGGCGTAGAGGCTGACCGGATGGTCGACGCTGTCGGAAACGGAGAAGGGCAGTTTGGCGTTGGCGCCGTAGACCGAACTCGATGAGGCATAGACAAGATGCTCGACGCCGGCGTGCCGGCAACCTTCGAGGATGTTCAGGAAGCCGGTGAGATTGGCGTCGGCATAGGCGTGGGGATTTTCGATCGAATAGCGCACGCCCGCCTGGGCAGCGAGATGCACGACCCGGTCGAAGCCGCCGCCGGAGAACAGGTCGCGCATGGCGTCGCGGTCGCCGACATCGGCCTTCAGAAAACGAAAGCCGGAACTCGTTTCGAGGCGCGCGAGCCGGGCGAGCTTCAGCTTCGGATCGTAGTAATCGCTGATGTTGTCGAGACCGACGACCTCGTCGCCGCGCTCCAGCAGTCTTTGCGCGACATGCGACCCGATGAAGCCGGCAGCGCCCGTGACCAGAATTCGCATGGCTGCCTCCTAGAGACGTAAATCGCTTGCGGCGGCGGGGAAGACGCCTTTGACATCGAATACGACCCCGCCCGGCGCGACAAAGCGGCGGATCGCCTCGCTGCCTTGCGCCCGGAAGCGCTCGTGGGCGACGGCGAGGACCACCCCCTGATAGTCACCCGCCTGCGGGTCGGTCTGGAGTTTTATGCCATATTCGGCCTCGGCCTCCTGCGGGTCGGCCCAGGGATCGTGTACGTCGACATCAATGCCGTAGCTCGAAAGTTCCCTGACCACGTCGATCACTCGGGTGTTGCGGATGTCGGGACAGTTCTCCTTGAAGGTGAAGCCCAGCACCAGGACCCGCGCCTGCGGTGCGTTCAGTCCGCGCGACATCAGCAGGCGCAGCAGGCGCGATGCGACGACCTCGCCCATGCCGTCATTGATGCGCCGTCCGGCCAGGATGATTTCAGGATGATGGCCGACTTCCTGCGCCTTGTGCGTCAGATAATAGGGGTCGACGCCGATGCAGTGGCCGCCGACGAGCCCCGGCCGGAAGGGCAGGAAATTCCACTTGGTGGCGGCGGCTTCCAGCACGCTCAGCGTGTCGATGCCCAGCCTGTTGAACAGGTTCGAAAACTCGTTGACGAGAGCGATGTTGACGTCGCGTTGCGTGTTCTCGATGACCTTGGCCGCCTCGGCGACGCGGATCGACGGCGCTCTGTAGGTGCCGGCGGTGATGACCGAGCTGTAGACCCGATCGACCAGATCGGCGGCTTCCGGCGTCGACCCGGCAGTGACCTTGACGATCTTGTCGACCGTATGCTGCTTGTCGCCCGGATTGACCCGCTCCGGGCTGTAGCCCGCGAAAAAATCGATATTGCAGACGAGCCCCGACGCTTGCTCGATCACCGGCACGCAGTCTTCCTCGGTGGCCCCGGGATAGACGGTCGATTCGAATACGACCACATCGCCCTTCGAGATGACCGCGCCGATGGTCTCGCAGGCGGCCTTGAGCAGGCTGAGGTCGGGCCGCTTGGCAGCGTCGATGGGCGTCGGCACCGTGACAATGTAGAAATTGCATGACTTCAAATCGTCGGGCGAGGCCGTGAAATCTACCGATGTCGCGCGCAACGCCGGCCGATCGACCTCCAGTGTGCGGTCGACGCCTTCGCGCAATTCGGCGATGCGTTTCCCGCTGACGTCGAACCCCGTCACGGGAAAACGGCTGGCGAAAAGCACGGCCAGCGGCAATCCCACATAGCCAAGACCGATTATCCCGATCCGTATATCGCCAATGTCATTCACGATCGCGCACGCATGCCCTTCGATATCGACTTCGTCGGTCATAGACGATTTCGACCCTGGCTCAAGCGATTTCGGGCCGAGTGAGTTGTCCCTATCGCGATCCACATGAGGCGCTTGTGTCGAAAGATACGCCGCCGTAGGCGAATGAAAAAAGCGCTGGCACTAACGCCGTGGTTGTGGCTGAATGCCCTTGGGCATCACGATTGTCAGCGTCGGGGCGACGGTTGGAGGGTTTCCAGTGGTAGGAAAACGCTTGCTGCGGCGGAGCGGCGTTGCTCTTGTTTCTCTTATGACGTTTTGCAGTACGGGTTTTGCAGCCGACCTCGTGGTCGGCATGCCCAACTGGCCGTCGGGGCAAGCCTCTGCCAACATCATCAAATACGGCATCGAGAAAAAGCTGGGCCTCGATGTCGAAGTCCGGGAAATGGGAACGCTCATCATATTCGCCGGGCTGGATTCGGGCGAAGTCGACGTCCACCCGGAAGTCTGGCAGCCCAATCTCGATTCGGTCGTCAAGAAGTATGTCGACGAGAGAAAGTCGGTCCAACTCAGCCCGAAGAAGGTGACGGCCACGCAAGGGCTCTGCGCGACCCGCGAAACCACCGAAAAGTTCGGCATCAAGGACGTTGCGGATTTGAAGGATCCGGAGAAGACGGCCGTGCTCGATACAGATGGCGACGGGCAGGGCGAAGTCTGGATCGGCGCGGAGACGTGGTCGTCGACCCCCATCGAGAGAATCCGGGCGCGAAGCTACGGTTACGCCGAAACGGTGAAACTGCTCGAGATGCCGGAGGATGTCGGCATGGCGGCGGTCGATGCAGCCGCCGCGACGAACACGCCGATCGTATTTTACTGCTACAGCCCGCATCATGTTTTCAATCTGCACGAAATCGTGGAGTTGACCGAGCCGGAACACGACCAGGCCAAGTGGAACATCCTTCTGCCCGCCGACGACCCGGCGAACTGGCTCTCCAAATCATCTGCGCCGGTGGCGTGGGCGCCGTCGCATTTCCAGATCGCGTTCGGGACGAAAACGGGCGAGCGACTGCCGAAGGTCGCGTCGTTTCTCTCCAACATCGATTTCACACCGGAGGAGATCACGGAGATGAGCTACGCGCTCGAAGTGGAAAGGCAAGATCCCGCGGCGTATGCCCAGCAATGGATCGCAACGCATGCGGACCGGCTGGAAGCCTGGTCGAAATAGAGCGAGGCGGCGCCATGGCATTTCTCTCCCAATCCCGCGGCCGCACCTTCGGCGCGAAGATAGCAGCCTGCCTTGCGCTCGGCGTTGCCGTTTTCGCTACGCTAGCCTATGCCGCCGAGACGCAGATATTCGATCCGAAAACCCGCAAATGGGTTGAGTACGACCGCAAGAAAGCGCGCTCGTACTACGCCGCGCACAAGCAGGTGCCGGAAGCGTTCCGCCGTCAGATCGTGAAGTTCAGGACCGCGGAGAAGCCGGGAACCATCATCATCGACGGCAACCAGCATTTCCTCTATCTCGTCCAGCCCGGCTTCACAGCCATTCGCTACGGGATCGGCGTCGGCCGCGAAGGCTTCGGCTGGGCGGGAATCGTAAAGGTCGGCCGCACCGCCGAATGGCCGACTTGGACGCCGCCTGCCGAAATGGTCGCCCGCGATCCGAACGCCAGGAAATGGGCCGGCGGTCAGCCGGGCGGGCCGGACAATCCTTTGGGAGCACGGGCGCTTTATCTCTACCAGGGCGATCAGGACACGATCTACCGTATCCACGGCACTCCGGAGCCGTGGACGATCGGGCTCGATGTTTCGTCGGGGTGTATCCGGATGAACAATGACGACGTCACCGACCTTCACTCCCGGGTTGCCGTAGGGGCAAAGGTCATCGTCTTGATGCAGGGTGCTTCGCTGTACAAAGGAGTTTGACCGCCAATGTCCACTGCCTTCGCCGCCGGATCGCCCATTCGAGCTTCGAACCGCAGCCGCGCGACCATCTTTGCGATGATTCTTGCGGCGACGCAGGTCGTCGGTTGCGTATCAGACAGCGGACCTGCACCCGACACGGTGCGCAACACCGGTCAGACGGCTCCGGCCGACCTGCAATTGACCTGTGCGTCCGCAGCGGCCACGCCTTTGGGCGTCGACAGCGCCGCCGTCCTACCCGTCAGTTCGTCCCAGATCGACGCCCAGACGTTCCAGGTCGTGCTGGAATCCGGCGGCGCCCGGGCCAACTGCGTCGTCGACACCTCGGGGAATGTGATTTCCGTGCAAAGGGCTTGAGTCTTCGCCTCGCGTCCGCCGCTTTGGTGCGGCCGGTACTCGGCATCGTTAGCAAGACAATGCCTATTTCGATTTGACGAGTCCCAAATGGTGGTAGGCGCGGTGGCTATGCCTTCGGCACTACTGGAAACTCAGGGTTGCCGCTGTTGATCTGGTTCTTCGTCGTGGCGGTCTTCAGCGTGCCGCTGATCTGACGACGCCGTTTCAGGCCACTTCCGCCGTCTCTTGAGCCCCTGGCTGCAACGACGAGGTCACGCATGGCCGCTATACGCTGAGGCGGGAAGCATCAGGATCAGGGTGAATTGAACACGCAAAAAAAGCCCGCTGCGGGAGGAGGTGCAGCGGGCTCTATTGAGGCGAACCCGGGAGGAGGTGAGTTCGCTTTGGCCGGCATCGCATCTGGGAGGAGTAGATGGCCGACAACGCTTAATCTAATCCTCGCCCATAGATTGGGCAATAGGACAACCTGCCTGACTCTTGTGCAGATTGTCGCAGCAGGTTTTCTCGATCCTCGAGGCGCTCGTGCGCGAGGGCGGCAAGACCGTCGTTGCGGTTACCCATGATCTCGACATGGCGGCCCGCATGGATCGCCGCATTCACCTGGTCGATGGGATGATCGAGAACGGGGGAGCGGCCTTGAAGCGGGAGGGGCGTTCCACAGTGATCGATCGGTCACTGTTATCCGGCGGCTCACTGGCTGAAGTGCTGATCGAGGATCCGCACACGACGACGATTTGCCCACCCGACCAATGTTCTCAAGGCCCGAGCCAGCCGCCGATCGTATGGGCTATGCTGCCCGCTTCCTTTCGCGATTCAGCCGCTCTGCCGTCTCTGGCGCCTCAGCCTGTGCCAGCTCGGAAAGAAAGCGCTCCATAAGCGGCGAGTTGCCGAACCTGCGATAGTCCCGTTCGGCCATGAGCGAAAATTTCGGATTGGCATCGAGGAGGCGAGCCATCGTTGTCCGCGCTTCGCCCAATTCTCCCTGGTTAACCTGAACGGCGGCAAGGATCAAAAGGCAGTTCGAGTCTGCCGGCGCGCGCAGGAGGCATTCTGCGAGCACCGTTTCGGCCTCGGTCACGCGCCCGGCTGCGTAAAGCGCCTGGCCATGGACGTAAACATAGTATTCAGGCGCCATCGGATGCAGACGTCGGGCACGTTCCGCGTTGGCGACAGCATCCTCGTAATCGCCAAAACGCACCTGGGCCTTGGCCAGCGCCATGAGGCTGTCTGGATCGTTTGGGTTCAGTTCGACTGACTGCCGGGCTGCCCGCATGCTTTCTTCGTAGTCTCCTTTGGCCGACAGTCCGAAGCTGAGCACCTGATATCCAATGGGCAGGTTCGGGCTGAGACGTATCGATTGCCGCGCCTCGCTGAGCCCCACATCGACGTCGGTCTGGGTTGCTCGGCCGCTTACCCCTTGGACGAAGTCGACGATATAGGTCATTCCCAAATAGGCGCGTGCGGCGGCGTAGGCGGGATCGAGTTCAAGCGCCCGCTGATAAAGCGCGCGTGACGCCAGAAGGTCGGCCCCGTCGGATGACCCATGCTTGTATCGGTCGCGCGCTTGCAGGACCAGATCGTAGGCTTGCAGATTTTCCGTCGGTTGATCCGAGGCTTCGGCCACTTCGGATTCGCGGACGTAGGAAACAAGGTGCGCCACGATCTCGGAGGTCAGGTCGGTCTGCACTGCAAAAACGTCCTCGACGCGCCGATCGTAGCTGCGTGACCAGAGATGAGCTCCGTTTCGGGTGTCGATAAGCTGCGCGACGACGCGGAGTTGATCGCCTTCACGGCGCGCGCTGCCCTCGACGATGTATGCGGCGCCAAGCCTGGCGCCGATTTCGCGGATGTCGACGGCCTGCCCTCGAAAGGCAAAGGAAGAATTTCGGGCGATGACCTGAAGTTCGGCGTTTCGCGCAAGTTCGGTGATGATGTCTTCCGTGAGGCCGTCGGCGAAGTAGTTCTGACCGTCGTCGCCGCTCATATTGTCGAAAGGAAGCACGGCGACTGAAGGCCGAGCATCGGCGCTCTGAACGCCGGAAAACCAGGCAAGGGACGGCGCAATGCGGCCTCTCATATCCGACAACCATTGGTTTTCGGGGACCGTCGCTGCAACAACCGCAATGGCGGCCAAACCGCCGGCACAAGCCAATATCGCTCGGCGACCGGTTGGCGCGATGCGCTGCACCCAGCCCACCGTAGCTCCCAGGTCCCGCTGCTTCGGTCTGACGACATAGACGTCGATTGCGTCGGGAATATTCTTCGCTTTCCGAAGACCTATCCGTTGGAAATATTGATCGCGATTCCTGTCGGCGCTGCGCACGACTGCGGCGCTGACATAAATGCTGCCCGGCTCCGCCATGGTCTCGAGTCTTGCCGCGACATTGACCCCGTCTCCGAAAACGTCCCCGTCTTCTATTATGACATCGCCCAGATTGAGTCCGATCCGAAGCTTGAGGGGAAGTTTGGCAAAGCCGTCCTGAATGTCGACCGCGGCATCGAGCGCCTCGTTGACGCTGGGAAATGCCGCCAGAAAGCCGTCGCCGGTATTCTTGAATATCCGGCCCTTGTGACGCTCGAAAACCGGTCGGACCACTTCGTCGAAGGCGCTACGCAAATCCGCGTAGGTTGCCGTCTCATCCTCGGCCATGAGGCGGCTGTACCCGACGATGTCACCGGCGACTATGGCAGCAAGTTTACGTTCCATGTCGTTACCCTCGAACCCGCCGCGGCAATGAGATAGCACGCGTAAACTGGTCTAGCCATTCACGTCAGTGTGTCCGAGGCGCGGTTGCCCAAGCGGACCCCATTCAACTCTAAAATGCGGTTGGGCGGTGACACGGAAAACCGATTCAACCAGCCCTGGCGAAGCGCCCTTCGGAACAAAATGACGGAGCGCCGCGTTCGATTGATCTCACGGACTAAGTTGGGAGGAGGACGGCGACATGCGAGCCGTGCGGATACTCGCTGCAGTCGCGGTCGTGGCAGGTCTGGTGCTTGTCGGGTTGGCAGCATTTGCCTGGCGTTCCGAAATACCAGCAGAAGAAATCTCCGAAAGCGCCCGGTTCGATCCGGCACTGATGGAAAAAGGCGCGCAACTGGCGGCGGTGGGCAATTGCATCGCCTGCCACACCGTCCCGGGAAGCAAGGCTTTTGCCGGCGGGCTGGCAGTTCCGACGCCATTCGGCACCATCTACTCGACCAACATAACGCCCGATCCGGAGACCGGAATCGGCCGCTGGAGCGAGGCCGCGTTTCAGCGCGCCATGCGCGAAGGCGTCGACCGTGAGGGCAACCACCTCTATCCCGCTTTCCCCTATGACCACTTCACCCGCGTTACCGAGGGGGACAACAGAGCGCTCTACGCCTACCTGATGACAAGAGAGCCGGTCAGTGCCGTCGCGCCGCCGAACGAATTGCAGTTTCCGCTGAACTTTCGCCCTCTGCTCGCAGGGTGGAAATTTCTCTATCTCGACGAAGGCCCGCTCGTGGCAAACGCGCAGCAAAGCGAAGAGTGGAACCGGGGCGCCTATCTTGCGGAAGGGCTCGGGCATTGCGGCGCGTGCCACACGCCGCGCAACGATCTCGGCGCCGAAGACAAGGACCGGCACTTCGCCGGCGGCGAAGCGGAAGGCTGGCAGGCCTACGCCATCGATGAGTCTTCGCCCGCGCCGATCCCCTGGGACCGGGAGAGTCTGGCCTTCTACCTCAGAAACGGCTGGCACGAACTGCATGGGGTTTCACGCGGCCCGATGGCGGAAGTGACGGGCAATCTTGGTTTGCTGCCGGACAGCGACATCGATGCGATTGCCACCTACACAAGCTCCGTCATGGGAGAACCGACGCCGGAGCGCCGCAGGCAGGCCGACGAATTGCTTGAGGAGGTCGTGGGCAGGTCGCCTGGCCTCGTCGCGGCGGCCGACAGCCAGAGCAATCCAAGTTCCGGCGACGCTGCTGCTGATCCAGGCGCGGCCATCTACGCCGCCGCTTGCGCGTCCTGCCACGAGGGCAGCCGTCCGCAGCCGTTCGGCGGGCTGAACTTCGCCCTCTCCACGGCGGTGAACGCTCCAAATCCCCAAAACATCGTGAATGTCACGCTGTTCGGATTGCCGCCGGCCGACGGCGAGGCAAGTTCTGTGATGCCCGCCTTTGCCGCCGTACTCGGGGATGAAGAGATAGCGCAACTGCTCGCCTATATGCGCGAGCGCTTCTCCGACGAACCAGCCTGGGCAGACCTCGCCGACCAGGTGCGCGGGACGCGGACGGGCGAGTACGAGGTCTCGATCAGGCCGGCCGACGGAATTGAAAGAGCGCCGATCAACGTGGGCGCGGAGGACTGACAATGGCGATTTCACTCAAAGTCAACGGCGCCACACACCAGATCGATGCGGACCCGGCAACGCCGCTTCTCTACGTGCTGCGCAACGATCTCTCACTGAACGGCGCCAAGTTCGGCTGCGGTCTCGGGCAATGCGGCTCCTGCATGGTGATGGTCGAAGGTGAAGCAGTGCTTTCCTGCGTCACGCCCATCATGCTGCTGGAAGGTCGCGAGATCACGACTGTGGAAGGTCTCGGCACGATCGAGGAGCCGGGGCCGGTCCAGGAGGCGTTCATCGAGATGCAGGCGGCGCAATGCGGCTATTGCATTCCCGGCATGATGATGAGCGCGCAGGCGCTGCTGCAGAAAAATCCGGCGCCGAGCGAAGAGGATATCCGCAATGCGCTCAGCACCAACCTCTGCCGTTGCGGCACACATATGCGCATTCTCGCTGCAATACGCCGGGCCGGGGAAGTCATGCAGTCGGCCGGTATGACGAGCACGAACAGGAGGACGGGATGACCGATATCCTGGAAAAAGGCGGGATCACCCGCCGCACCGTCCTCGCTGGCGCCGGCGCGCTTGTGGTCAGCTTCTCGCTGTTGTCGCGTTCGCTGGCGCAAGAGGCCACGCAGCCTCCGGCGCCGGAGCCGCCTAAACTGCCGGGCAGCCTCGACGAAAACCGCTTCCTCGATGCGTGGATACGCATAGACGCCGATGGCGCTATCACTGTCTTCACCGGCAAGGCTGAACTTGGACAGGGCATCCGGACGGCGCTGCTTCAGGTTGCGGCCGAGGAACTGGACGTCGAGCCTGGCGATATCGAGCTGGTCACGGCCGATACTGGCCGGACGCCGGACGAAGGCTTCACTGCCGGCAGCCAGTCCATGCAGAACAGTGGGACAGCCATCCGCCATGCTGCGGCGCAGGTGCGTGAAATCCTGTTCGCTGAAGCCGCTCGCCGTCTTGCAGTCGCGTCCGGCGAGCTAAAGGCTGAAGGCAAGGCTGTCATCGCATCGGACGGCCGCTCGGTCGGTTACGGTGAGCTCGTATCCGCGCAGATGCTGCATATCGAGGCACGTCCGCAATCCAGTGTCAAACAACCCGGAACGTTCCGCGTGATGGGAAAGCCGATGCCGCGCGTGGACATTCCCGCGAAGGTGACTGGCGGCGTCGCCTATGTCCACGACCTCAGATTGGAAGGCATGCTGCACGCGCGCGTCGTGCGCCCGCCGAGCCCGGGCGCGCGCCTTGCGAACCTCGATGCGAGCGGCGTCGAGGCTATGCCGGGTGTCGTGTCTGTGATTCGCGACGGCGGCTTCCTGGCGGTCGTATCGGAAGGAGAGTGGCAGGCAGTTGCCGCAATGCGGGCACTTGCAACCGCTGCGCGGTGGGAGGAGGTCGCGACGCTGCCCGAACAGGCCGATCTGCCGGCAGTCCTGCAAGACCTCGAACGGGAGGTCGGGGTGGTGTCCGAAAGCGGTTCGCCTGATATCGGCGACGGCAAGACGTTTGAAGCGACCTTCACGCGGCCCTATCAGATCCATGGAGCGATTGGGCCATCCTGCGCCGTGGCCCGTATTGAGGGAGAGAGGCTGACCGTCTGGTCACATACCCAGGGCGTTTATCCCGATCGCGAGGCGATCGCCGAGATGCTCGGCATGCCTCTGGAGCAGGTTCGTGTCATCCACATGGAAGGCTCCGGTTGCTATGGTCACAATGGCGCGGACGATGCCGCTGCGGACGCCGCGCTGATCGCGCAAAAGCTGCCTGGCCGGCCGGTCCGCGTTCAATGGATGCGTGAGCAGGAACATGCCTGGGAGCCTTACGGCCCGGCAATGCTGGTCAAGGTACGCGCCTCTCTCGGCGGCGACGGACGCATCTCCGGCTGGAACTACGACCTCTGGAGCAACACTCACTCCACACGGCCTGGTGGCGCAGGGGCGCTGCTTGCTGCCCGCCACAAGGAGCAGTCGTTCACGCCCAAGACGCCGGAACTCAACATCAGCCCCTCTGGCAATGGCGATCGCAACGCCAATCCTACCTATGTGCTCCCGAACAAGCGCGTGCTCTGGCATTTCCTGCCGGACATGCCGCTACGCGTCTCGGCGCTGCGCGCGCTGGGCGCCTATGCCAATGTCTTCGCCGTTGAAAGCACCATGGACGAACTGGCGCTTGCCGCTGACGCCGATCCCGTGGAGTTCCGGCTCCGTCACCTCGAAGACCCGCGCGCCCGCGCCGTGGTTGAGCTGGCGGCGGAGCGTTTCGGGTGGTCGAACGCCGCCCCGCCGTCCGGCCGCGGACGGGGTTTCGGCTTTGCCCGTTACAAAACCCTTGCCGCTTACCTGGCGGTTGCTGTCGAAGCCGAAGTCGAGAGGGAAACAGGCCGTGTTCGCGTTGTTCGCGCCGTCTCGGCCATCGACAGTGGCGAGGTGGTCAATCCCGACGGCATCCGCAACCAGACAGAGGGCGGAATCCTGCAGTCAATCAGTTGGACGCTCTACGAAGCGGTGACCTTCGACGATACGAGGATCACCAGCATCGACTGGTCGAGCTATCCCATCCTTCGTTTCGCCAGCGTGCCGGACAGCGTGGAGGTGCATATCATCGATCGGCCAGGCGAACCGTTTCTGGGAACCGGCGAAGCGGCCCAAGGCCCTGTGGCGGCGGCGGTTGGCAATGCGATCCGGAATGCCACGGGCCGGCGTCTCTACGACCTGCCGTTCACGCGCGACCGCGTGAGAAATGCCATCGGCGCCTGACCGCGGTTCGGGCGGGAAAATGCGAACTAAGACGACTCGAGGGTGCATCATGCCTACCAACTATGACAAACGGCAGGATTCGGAAGGCCTCTGGGAGGTCTATGACAACGAGAGCGATGAAACCGTCGCGGTTGACATTCCGCTTGCCGGATTGGGCGAAGCCGAAGCCGACGAGGCGATTGATAAGCTCAAACGGGGTGAATTAACCTCGGACAATGTCCCGGAGACTTCCCCGTCCGGGCGGCCTTCTACAACCGACGGATCAGGCCAGATATGAAGCGTCCTCAGCCACGTTCGACTATCGGCCGATCGAAGCGCGGAACCGCATGGAATAACAATTCCCGATCGGCCCTTGGATGTGCCGCAGCGTTAAGGCGCCCCGCGGTTCTCGACACTTGGGGTATTCCTGTCGGGGATCAGCAACACAGGATTGCAATTGTATCGGCCGGCGCTCGGAACATCCTCGAGGGCGGACGAGTTTACCCGAGACTCCGCAGCGGCGCACGCACCGGTCGTGTGAGTGCCTAAAGGATTGCGATTCGCGCTCATGCTCGACCGTGCGATGAATTTCGAATGCTAGCCGACATAGCGGGCAGCCTGCTCCTGATCGGGCTAGGCCCGCAACCGGCAAGTGCAGCGATGAACGATAACCGTTTGGAACGGCTGATTGTTGAGGGGGTGGACGCGGTAGATTAGAGGATTTCAGGCGTTGAAGACCTCCTCATGGATAGCCATCGGCCTCTTCGCCGCCACGGCAGCGTGGCTCGCCAGCGGGTATATCATCGACGGCGACGACGAGGACGAGGAGGATAGAGCGGCAAGTGCACAGCCGACGCTGGTCGAAGTGCGGTCATCCGAGGCAAGGACGGTTCCGCAGTACATTTTTGCGCAAGGCAGCGCGCAGCCGTTCCGCACGGCCGACGTCGTCGCGCAGGCGGCCGGCACCATCGATGCGGTCCTCGTCCAGGAAGGCGACCAAGTGCGCGCTGACACTGTCGTCGCGCGCATCCGGCTCGACGCCAGGTCCAGCCGCCGCGAGAGCGCGCAGGCGCGGGTCGAGACGCTCGAGGCCGATCTCGAAGGCATGCGTCAGCTTGCGAAAGACGGCTTCGCGGCAGAGAGCCGGGTCCGCGAACTCGAAGCCCAGTTGGAGAGTGCCCGCGCCGAACTCGCCGGCATTCGGGAGGAAATCGAGGATACCGAGGTCAAGGCCCCGATACCCGGCATTGTGAGCGACGTTTTCCTGAACGCCGGCCAGTTCGCCCCGCAGGGAGGGCAGATCATCAGAATCGTGGACAACTCGCCGCTGCGCGTTACGCTGCACGTCTCGCAGCGCGAGGTTGGGAACGTCGACCGCGGCAGTGTGGCTCTGGTTAGTTTCGCCACCGGCGCGCCGGCCAAGGGCAGGGTCTGCTTCATCGCCCCGGCGGCCGATCCAGAGACCCGAACGTTCCGGGTTGAAGTCCGCGTGCCCAATGAAGACGGGCGCATTCCCTCCCGGGTCAGCGCCGAACTGCGGCTGCAGACCGGTGAGGTCAAGGCGCATTTCGTCTCGCCGGCGATTCTCGCTCTCGACGAAGCGGGCGAACTCGGCGTCAAATCCGTGGACGAGAATCGGAAGGCCGCCTTCCACCCCATCGAAATCCTGCAAGCGGAGACTGATGGGGTCTGGATAGGCGGGCTGCCGGACAGGCTGCAGCTGATTTCGACCGGCCAGGGATTCGTCCGGCAAGGCGAAAGCGTCCGTGTGGCGAACCAAGACGCCGGCAGGCCGGCAGCCGCCGGCGAAGCCGAGGCTCCGCAAGGCGCTCCGCAGCCAACCTCCACGGTGCGATCCGATCCGCTGAATGCCGCCGAAGAACTCGCCGACCCGCCGCCGGCCGAAGAGCTCTGCGAAGGGGCCGGCGCCGACGCCGTCTCCGCCGGCGTTGCATCCTCCGGGGGCCAGGCGGTAGGCGGTGCGGCCGGCCAGCCGGTCCCGCAAGCCGGCGCAGGCGCACAACCGGCCATAACTGACGAGGCGGGTGCAGCGCCGCCGATTGAACCCGTTCCAGCACCCTCGATCGGCGTGACGCCGCCCACCATACCCTCTCCGCCGGTCACCCAGCCACCGGCCGCCGCCCCGGCTGCGCCACAAGGCGGGGCAGGGGCGTCCACGCCGGGCACCGTCGGTCCGGGCGTGCCGGCGGGTTCCGACGCTACCGGCGGAGCTTCTGGCGGCGCGGCGCAGGACGGTTCACCGTGAACCCGCTGATCGATGTTGCCTTTAGCCGCAACCGGCTGGTGACCATGTTGCTCGCGCTCATCCTGATCACGGGCACGTTCGCATATATCCGCATCGCCAAGGAATCGGCGCCGGATGTGCCGATCCCGATCATATATGTTTCAGTCGTCTACGAGGGAATTTCGCCGGAGGATGCCGAGCGGCTCCTGGTGCGTCCGCTTGAGCGCGAGCTGCAGTCGATCGAGGGCATCGACGAGATGCGCGCCGTGGCCGCGCAAGGCTTTGCATCAATCATCCTTGAATTCACAGCAGGATTCGATGCCGACCAGGCCGAATTGGATGTTCGGCAAGCAGTCGAAACCGCCCAGGCGGAGCTGCCGGCAGCAGCCGAAGAGCCGGTTGTGCAGGAGGTGAACGTCGCACTGTTTCCGGTGCTTACAGTGATCTTGTCGGGACCTGTCTCGGAACGAGCGCTCATCGATCTGGCTGAGGAATTCAAGGACCGCGTTGAGGCACTGCCGAACGTGCTCGAGGCCGAAATAGGTGGTGCGAGGGAGCAGCTACTCGAGGTCCTCGTCGATTCCAGTACGCTTGAAAGCTATGGGGTTCCGTTCGAACAGTTGCTTGGGCAGTTGCAGCGGAACAACCAACTCGTCGCAGCCGGTTCGATCGACACCGGTGCGGGCAAGCTTACGCTCAAGGTACCCGGCGTTATCGAGGATGTCGAAGACGTCCGATCGATACCGGTCAAGGTAGCGGGGGACACAGTCGTCACGCTGGGCGACGTCGCAGCCGTGCGGCGCGGGTTCAAGGACCCGAACGGGTTCGCACGCATCGACGGGCAACCGGCGGTGGCGCTTGAGATCAAGAAGCGGATCGGCGCCAACATCATCGAAACGGTCGAAGCCGTGAGGGCCGTTATGGAGGAGGGTCGGCAGCTTATCCCGGAGAGCGTCTCGGTCACTTTCCTGCAGGATCAGTCGCAGGAGGTGCGCGAGACGCTCGGCGACCTGCAGAACAATGTCATCGCCGCTGTCCTTCTCGTCATGATCGTGACGGTCGCAACGCTTGGATGGCGCAACGCACTGCTGGTCGGCTTGTCGATCCCCGGCTCGTTCCTGGCCGGCATTATCATCATTTGGTGGTTGGGCTACACCCTCAACATCATCGTGCTGTTCAGTCTCATTCTCGTGCTCGGTATGCTGGTGGATGCCGCGGTGGTGACGACGGAACTCGCCGACCGCTGGATGGCAGGCGGAAAGGCGCCAGCCGAGGCCTATCTGGCGGCCGCCAAACGCATGTCATGGCCGATCGTGGCATCGACCCTGACCACGCTATGCGTCTTCTTTCCGCTGCTGTTTTGGGAGGGTGTCGTTGGCGAGTTCATGAAATTCCTGCCGATCACGGTCATCATCATACTGACGGCGTCGCTCACCATGGGACTGATCTTCATCCCTGTCCTCGGCAGCCTGATCGGGCGGCGCAATCCGCGAGCGGAGAAGGAAGAGACGGCGCTGTCGGCGGCCGAATCCGGCAAGCTCGAAGATCTCGACAGCGTGACGGCGTTCTATGTCAGGATGCTGAGGCGGCTGCTCCGCTGGCCGGGGGTCACGCTTCTCGCAACGCTCGGCCTTCTTGTCGTTGCGATTGCGGCATACTGGCTTTTCGGCCGGGGTGTCGAGTTCTTTCCCGACATAGAACCCCGCTTCGTGCAGGTAACGGTCAAGGCGCGAGACAACCTGTCCGTCTATGAGAAGGATCGGCTGGTAGGCGCGGTAGGCGGCGCGATCCTTGATGTCGGCGGCGTCCGGCACATCTATTCGCGCACCATCGACCAAGGGGCGGGAGGGACGGAAGGGCTACAGGCGGAGCAGATATCCGCCGACACGATCGGCATTCTGCAGCTCGACCTGCTCGAATGGGACCAGCGGCCCCGTGCCGCCCGGATCATCGAGGAAGTGCGCCGGAGGACCGCAGGCATCGCCGGTATCAGCATCACCGCAACGGAACAGGAGGCTGGCCCGGCCCAGGGCAAGCCAATCCAGTTGCGCCTGTTTGGCTCGGACACGCGAACGCTCGAGCAAGCCGCGGGGCAAGTGCGCGCGCTGATGGACGAAATCGGCGGCTTTACGGATGTGGAGGACACGACCGACGTTCCCGGTGTCGAATGGCGCATTGCGGTCGATCGCGAAAGCGCCGCCCGTTTTGGGGTCGACATTGCAACGCTGGGTCAAGCGGTGCAGCTTTTGACACAAGGTTTGAAGCTTGCCGAATATCGTCCAGAAGACGCCGAGGACCCGGTCGACATCGTGGTGCGGTTTCCAGCCCACGAACGCACCCTGGACGGGCTGTCGCGCCTGACCGTCACCACCGAGCGCGGCCAGACACCCATAACCAATTTCGTGACCATAGAGCCGGCCGAGAAAACCGGCATCATCAGACGGGTCGATTCCAGCCGCGTGGTGACGGTCGAGGCCGACGTTCCGGAGGATGTACTGCCGGCGGAAAAGACAGAGCAGTTGCGCCAGGCCCTCAATGCCACGAGCCTGCCGGAAGGCGTCGTGGCGCGCTTCGTCGGCCAGCAGGAAGATATCGAGGAGGCATCGAACTTCCTCCTGCTCGCCTTCCTTTCGGCGGTGGTCCTGATGTTCCTCGTGCTGGTGACACAGCTCAACAACATCTATCAGGCCCTGGTAGTGATGAGCGCCATCGTTTTCTCTATCGCCGGCGTGCTGATCGGGCTTCTTCTGACGGACCGGCCATTCGGCATCGTCATGGGAGGCCTCGGCGTCATTTCGCTTGGCGGAATTGTCGTCAACAACAACATCGTGCTGATCGACACTTACAACGAGATGCGAAAAAAGGGCTACGATCCCGAAGAGGCCGCACTGCGCACCGGGGCACAGCGTCTCCGGCCCGTGTTTCTCACCTCCATAAACGACGTTCTCGGTCTGATGCCGCTGATCCTGGGCCTCAACATCAATCTCATCGGGCGCGAGATACAGTACGGCGCGCCGTCGACCCAATATTGGACGGAACTGTCGACGACGGTTGCGGGCGGCCTCGCTTTTGCAACGTTCCTGACGCTGATGCTCACGCCGTGCATGCTGATTCTTGGCCAGCGCGTGCATGGAGGGATAATGCGTCGTTACAGCCGCTGGCTGGAGAAACGGGGTAACTCCCGTGCAGAAGCGGCGGTCGGGAGCGACGATTGGACCGGCCATGGTGCTGGGACATAAACGCCGTGGGTGTCGCAAAGGCGATGTCGACCTCAGATGGCTGCCTCAAGCACGTCCCGATGCCTGAACGCACCCCTCGGCATACGCCTTAACGGAAAAGCAATACCGGCACCTTGCACGATCGTATCATCTCGGTTGTCGTAGAGCCGATGACAAGGCTGCGGATGCGCGAATGCCCGTAAGCCCCCATAACCAGGAGGTCGATGCCTTCGGTCTCGACCGTCCGGGCGATGACGGCGTCAGGCTGCCCCGGAACGATGTCGGCTCCGACGGAATATCCACCAGCCTGAAGAATCGAACCGGCATCCTGAAGCCGCTTTTGGGATTCTGGCGTATTTTGCCCGACCAACAGAAGCCGGCAGGACAGGCCTTCGAACAATCGGCTTCGCGCGACGTGGCCAACCGCCTTCATGCTGCTGGCGCCGCCGTCGAAGGCGATCAGGAAGTTCTCGATGGGCTTGAATGCACGCGACGCGACGAAGACGGGCCTGCGGCTCGAACGGGCGATGCGCTCGAGGTTCGAGCCCAGATGCAACTTCGCGAAATCCGCGCCTTCGCCGCGCTTGCCTATCACCAGCATATCGGCATCGGCTTCGATCTCGGCGATCGTTTCGACGATATCGCCGAGCCGTAGCTTGATCGCGACATCGGTCACGCCCGACGCCTCGATCGCGGCCTTGGCGTCATCGAGAATTGCGCGGCCACGCTTCTGGGCGAGCTTCGCACGCTGCTCGTCAAGCGCGCTCAATTCGGCAAGGAGCGTGCTGCGTGCGCCGAGCGCTATGCTTCCGCTCAAATCCGTCGGTGCGCTCGCGGTTTCGCGGCGGCCGAGGACGTGGAGAATCTCGATGGGCGACCCGGTGCGCTTCGCGATCCAGGCCGCGTGATCGCAAACGCTCCGCGAATAGACGGACCCGTCAACCAGCGCGATCAGTTTGGGCATTGCTTCCTCCTCAATGTCCCATGAGACGTTCGAGCGCCCCTGGCTTATCGTGGATGGCGAGCCTGTCGACGATCGTCTCACTCGCCTCGTTCAGTCCTATGATTTCGACTGCCGCTCCTTCGCGGCGGAACTTCAGCACGATCATGTCGAGCGCGGCGACGCTTGAGATATCCCAGATGTGTGCGCGGCTGACATCGATGGTGACCTTTTCGAGCGCTTCCTTGAAATCGAAGGCAGCGGTGAAGTGGTCTGCCGACGCAAAAAAGACCTGGCCTTCGACGACGTAGGTCCGCTCCGTGCCATTCTGCGAAAGCGTGGACGTGACCCGGAATATCTGCGCGATCTTCCAGGCGAAGAAAATGCCGGACAGAAGTACGCCTACGAGAACGCCGATCGCCAGATTGTGGGTGAAGACGACGCAGATGACCGTCGCAAGCATGACGGCAGACGAACTGCGCGGATGGTGCTTGAGATTCCTTACCGACGACCAGGAGAATGTTCCGATCGAGACCATGATCATGATGGCGACGAGCGCCGCCATCGGTATCTGCCTCACCCAGTCACCGAGAACGACGATCATGAACAGCAGGAACATACCCGCGCAGAAAGTCGAAAGCCGCCCGCGCCCACCCGATTTCACGTTGATGATCGACTGGCCGATCATGGCACAGCCGGCCATGCCGCCGATGAACCCGGTCGCGGCGTTGGCGATGCCTTGGCCGATGCATTCCTGGTTCTTGTCGCTCGGCGTATCCGTTAGATCGTCGACGATCGAAGCGGTCATCAGCGATTCCAGCAATCCGACAGCCGCCACCGCCGCCGAATAAGGCAGGATGATCGTCAGGGTTTCAAGGTTCAGCGGAATCTGCGGGATAAGGAAGACGGGCAGCGTCGAAGGCAGCTCGCCCATGTCTCCCACGGTCCTCAGATCGAATCCAAAGTACATGGCGACAGCCGTCAGCACGAGGATACAGACCAACGGTGATGGAACCGATTTCGTCAGCAGCGGAAACAGGTAAATGATGCCGAGCCCAGCCGCGACCATCACATAGGTCAGCCACGGCACGCCGATCAGTTCCGGAAGCTGCGCCATGAAGATGAGGATCGCCAGCGCATTGACGAATCCTGTCATCACCGACCGCGACACGAAGCGCATCACATAGCCCAGACGGAGCAGCCCGGCAGCGATCTGGATGAGCCCTGCAAGAACCGTGGCGGCCAGGAGATACTGAAGCCCATGCTCCTTGACCAGGGTCACCATCAGCACCGCGGTTGCCGCGGTGGCCGCCGAAATCATGCCGGGACGGCCGCCGGTGATGGCGACGATCACCGCGATCGAGAAGGAGGCGTAGAGTCCGACCTTCGGATCGACGCCGGCGATGATGGAAAAGGCGATGGCTTCGGGGATGAGCGCCAAGGCGACGACCAGCCCTGCGAGGACGTCGCCGCGAATGTTGCCGAACCACTGATCGCGGTAAGCGGTAAGCGAATGCATAAAGAGTCCATTGAAAACACAAAACCGCTCGGATCGGACGATCCGTTCAAAGGTTCATGATTGGCGGTTGCGTTGTCCGGCGGATCGGCGGCCGGAAGAGCCACCCGGATTCTCACCGGGTCCGATTGAATGATCCTCTATAGAGCGAGATCATCCCGCATTGCAACATGACACGAGGACGGTTCTGCAATACCGCTGTGCTGGTTCACGACCATTGACGGACGGCGCATTCCAAACAACTCTGGGCTACTCTCGCGGTTGATGCGAAGCGCAGCGATGGAGGCAATACGATCAGATGAATGAATTCGCGCGAAAGCGGCGTGTCGCCTTGGTCGGCACCGGCCATCGCGGCGCTGGCACGTGGGGCAGGGAATTGCTCGCCAATTGCGGGCAATGGGTAGAGTTCGTCGGGCTTTGCGACCGTAACTCCCTGCGGTTGGAGCGCGCCCGCGCAGCGATCGGCACGGCAGCACCGGTTTTCACCGACCCTCATGCCATGCTTTCGGCGACCACACCGGACATGCTGATCGTCTGCACCCGCGACGACACCCACGCCGAGATGATCGTGGCGGCGCTCGAGGCAGGCGTGGACTTGCTGACCGAAAAGCCAATGACCACGACCGCCGAGATGTGCCGGCGGATCCTGGAAGCCGAGCGACGCACCGGACGGCGCGTCGATGTGGGTTTTAACTACCGCTTCTCGCCGACAGCGAAAACCATCAAAGAGGTGCTGCTGTCTGGCGAAATCGGCGAAATCGTTTCGGTGGACTTCCACTGGTATCTCGATGTCCAGCATGGCGCCGATTATTTCCGACGCTGGCACGCCTTCCTCACCCATTCCGGCAGCCTGTTCGTCCACAAGGCCACGCATCATTTCGATCTCTTGAACTGGTATCTGGCGTCAGACCCACAGGAGGTTTTTGCCCGCGGGGCGCTCCACCACTATGGGCGCGCCGGCCCGTTCCGTGGCCCGCGCTGCAAGACCTGCCCGCACGCGTCGATCTGCGATTTCCACATCGACATCGGCCGCGATCCCTGGCTCGACATGCTCTACGAAGACCCGTCGCGCGAGGACGGCTATTTCCGCGACGCCTGCGTGTTTCGCGAGGAGATCGACATCTTCGACACGATGAGTGCGGCTATCCTCTATGAAAGCGGCGTCCAGGTTTCCTACTCGCTCAACACTTTCATGCCGATCGAAGGTCATCACCTCGCTTTCAACGGCACGAAAGGCCGCGTCGAGATCCGCCAGTACGAACGCCAGGCTTGGGAGACGCCCGACGAGGACGAGATTCTCGTGATGCGCAATTTCGGCGCGGCGGAGCGCATCCGCATCCCTCACCAGCCAGGCGGCCATTTCGGTGGCGACCTCGCGCTGCAAAGGATGCTGTTTGCACCCGGCGCGACCGATCCGCTCGGGCAGCGGGCGGGCGCCCGCGCCGGCGCGATCTCGGTGCTGACCGGCGTCGCCGCCGTCGAAAGCGCCAGCACCGGCCAGCCCGTCAAGGTGAAGCCGCTGCTCGATGAGCCCAATGCGGCCTGATCGCCCGCGATGCAGCCCGGCAGGTTTCGAGCGCACGGAAATGGCAAATGACCGGCGTGGTTGTTGCAGCGAAGTAACCATTGGGTTACTCTTGATGGCATGCGGAGGCTCCGCACCTGGCGCGGCTTCCGTGAAGACCAAGGGCGATAGCCCGAACGCTCAGGGAGGAGCAGCACATGAACAACCGCGTTTCTCGACGGGAATTCGGCCGCCTCGCGGCCGCCGGTGCATCGCTTGCCGTTCTCGGTGGAATGATGACGCCGGCGCAGGCGCAAACCCGGCTCCGCCTCATCTGGTGGGGCAATCCGGACCGCGACCGGCGCACCAATGAGGTCGTCGACCTCTACGTGAAGCAGAATGCCGACGTCGCCATCGATCCGGAAACCTATGCCTGGAACGACTATTGGCCGAAGCTCGCCACGCAGGCAGCCGGACGGAACCTGCCCGACGTGATCCAGATGGACTACCGCTATATCTTTGAATATGCGCGGCGCGGCCAACTCGCCGACCTGACGCCGTTCGTCGGCAAGTCCATCGACCTTTCCGACTTCGATCCGAACCAGCTGGCATCGGGCAAGGTGGATGGCAAGCTCTACGGCATCTCGATGGGCGCCAACTCGATGTCTTACGTCTACAAGCCGGCGCAGTTGGAACAGCTCGGCCTGTCCGTGCCCGATGCCACCAAGTGGACGATCGACGATTATGTCGCGATGGGCAAGGAGGTGAAGGGAAAGCTGCCGGAGGGGCTCTACTTCTCCGAAAACATGGCCTATCGCGAGCCGAGCCTCGAGACATGGGTGCGCCAGCGCGGCAAGGCGCTCTACACCGCCGACGGCAAGCTCGGCTACGACCTCGAGGATCTCACCGACTATTTCGCCTTCTGGTTCCAGATGCAGGAGGACGGGCTGACGCCTCCGGCGGACCTGCAGTCGCAGGCCATCGCCACCGGCAAGATGGAAGATACGATGATGGTCACCGGCCACGCGCTCTTCGATTTCGTGCATTCCAATCAGCTCGTGGCGATCCAGAAGCTCGTCCCAGAAGAGCTCGCCATCACCATGATCCCCAACCAGAAGGATGGGAAGCCAGGCCAATACCTGAAGCCGTCGATGCTCATCTCGATGGCCGCCACCGCCGCCGATCCGGAGGCGGCCGCGAAGCTCATGGGGTTCTTCGTCACCGACGAGAGCGCGAACGACGTCCTTCTGATCGAGCGGGGCGTGACCGGGGACGCGAGCATCCGCGAGCGCATCCTGCCGAAGCTGTCGGAGACAGAGCAGAAGATCGTCGCCTATCTCGACGTGGTCGGCACGCATATCGGCGAGCTGCCGCCGCCGCCGCCCAAGAATGCGGGCGAGCTCGACCGCGCTCTGCAGCCGGCGTGGGAATCGATCTCGTTCAAGAAGGCGGACGTGGAGACCGCTGCGAAGGATTATTACGAGAAGGCGAAAGTGGCGCTCGAACGCGCCTGACGGGATCGGCCCGGTATGGCCACAACCGCCACTGGCGAAATTGGTGCTGGAGGCCGCCCCGTTGCAGCGGCCTCGAACCTGTCCGCGCGTATGGCCCGCTCCTGGCGCCGCAACGGGGCGGGCTACCTGTTCCTCACGCCCTGGCTGATCGGCTTCTTCGGCCTGACACTCGGGCCGACGCTCGCCTCCCTCTATCTCTCCTTCACCGACTACGACCTCCTAACCCCGCCGCGCTGGGCGGGGCTCAAGAACTACGAATACGCCTTCTTCCAGGACGAGCGCCTGCGTCATGCTTTGTGGGTGACGTTTCAATATGTGATCTGGGCTGTGCCGCTGAAGCTCGCGGTGGCGCTCGCGCTCGCCATGGCGCTCGACCGCAGCGTGCGCGGCGTCGGCCTCTACCGCGCCGCCTTCTACCTGCCGTCGCTGCTCGGTGCGTCGGTCGCCATCGCGCTCCTCTGGCGGCTGATCTTCGGCGCTGACGGGCTCGTGAACCACCTGCTCTTCGTGATCCTCGGCATCAAGGGGCCGGGTTGGGTCACGCATCCCGACTACGCGCTGTGGACGCTGATCGCGCTCGCGGTGTGGCAGTTCGGCTCGCCGATGATCATCTTCCTCGCGGGCCTGCGCCAGATCCCGCAGGATCTCTACGAGGCCGCGTCGATGGACGGGGCCGGGCCGCCGCGCCAGTTCTTCCGGATCACGCTGCCGCTGCTCGCGCCG
The DNA here is from genome assembly GCF_000236565.1 of Mesorhizobium alhagi CCNWXJ12-2. Taxonomy (GTDB): domain Bacteria; phylum Pseudomonadota; class Alphaproteobacteria; order Rhizobiales; family Rhizobiaceae; genus Allomesorhizobium; species Allomesorhizobium alhagi. The sequence goes on from NZ_AHAM01000076.1 coordinate 23,723, forward strand.
GTCATCTTCTTCAATCTCGTCTTCCAGACGATTGAGGCGTTCAAGGCTTTCACACAGGCATTCATCGTCTCCGGAGGCAAGGGTGGCCCAGTCGACTCCACCCTCTTCTACTCGCTCTATCTCTATATCGAGGCCTTCGAGAATTTTCGCATGGGCTATGCCTCGGCGCTCGCCTGGCTGCTGCTCGTGATCATCGGCGTGTTCACGGCGATCGCCTTCCTCACGTCGCGCTACTGGGTCTATTATGAGGACGAGGGCCGCTAGATGACCATGCCCGGCACGTCGCGAAAATCCGCCGCCTGGCAATCGGTGAGCCGCCACGTCATCCTGCTTCTCGCGGCCTTCGGCATGCTCTATCCGCTGATCTGGATGGCTGCGAGTTCCTTCAAACCGGACAACATGATCTTCACGCAGCCGAGTCTGATCCCGAGCGTCTGGGATTTTTCGAACTATGCCAGCGGCTGGCATGCGCTGCGCGTCGATTTCACCACCTTCTACAAGAACTCATTCCTCATCTCGGCGCTCGCGGTGATCGGCAACCTCATGGCCTGCTCGCTGACGGCCTACGCTTTCGCGCGGCTGAATTTCCGATTCCGCAGGTTCTGGTTTGCCATGATGATGGGCACGCTGATGCTGCCCTATCACGTGACGCTGGTGCCGCAATACATCCTGTTCCTCAATCTCGGCTGGGTGAACACTTACCTGCCGCTGATCGTGCCGCGCTTCCTCGCGGTCGATGCCTTCTTCATCTTCCTGATGGTGCAGTTCTTCCGCGGCATCCCGCGCGAGATCGACGAGGCGGCGATCATGGACGGCTGCGGTCCGTGGCGAATCTACTGGCGCATCATGCTGCCACTTTCCACGCCGGTGCTTGCCACCGCCGCGATCTTCTCCTTCATCTGGACCTATGACGATTTCCTGGCGCCATTGATCTATCTGAACGACATGCGGCAGTACACGGTGCCGCTGGCGTTGCGCGCCTTTATCGACTCGAGCGGCGGCGAATCCCTCTATGGCGAGATGTTCGCCATGTCGACGCTGTCGCTGCTGCCGGTCTTCCTGGTCTTTCTCGCTTTCCAGCGCCTCATCATCAGGGGCGTCGCGCTGGGCGCGCTGAAACGCTGAGCCGGCTTTGAATACGAAAGGACAATGATGGCATCGCCTGGATTCGCATTTGCCGCAATCGGCTTGAACCATGGCCATATCTACGGCCAGACGGAGGTGATGATCGAAGCCGGCTGCCGGCTTAAAGCGTTTTTCGCACCGGAGGACGATCTGGCTGCGGCCTACACCGCAAGGTTTCCCGACGCGAGGCGAGTGGCAGACGAGCGCGCAATCCTCGAAGACCCCGAAATCCTCCTCGTCATCGGCGCCGGCATCCTGGCCGATCGCGCTCCGATGGCGGTCAGGGCCATGCGCCACGGCAAGGATGTGATGCTCGACAAGCCGGGCGCAACAACGCTCGAACAGCTTGCCGAGCTGCGCCGGACGCAGGCCGAGACCGGCCGCATTCTGTCCATCCTCTACTCAGAGCACTACACCCAGCCGGCCACCGTCGCGGCTGGCGAACTGGTCAAAGCCGGCGCGATCGGCCGCGTACTGCAGACGATCGGCCTCGGCCCGCATCGTATCGGCAATTATCAGCGCCCGGACTGGTTCTGGAAGCGCGCCCGGACCGGCGGCATCCTCACCGACATCGGCTCGCATCAGGTCGAGCAGTTCCTTTTCTTCACCGGAAGCGGCCAAGCGGAAATCGTCGCCAGCCAAGTAGCCAATTTCGATCATCCGGACACGCCCGAATTCGAGGATTTCGGCGACATCATGCTGCGCTCGGACAATGCCGCCGGCTATATCCGCGTCGACTGGTTCACCGCCGACGGCTTGCCCACCTGGGGCGACGGGCGGCTCTTCATCCTCGGCACGGAAGGGACGATCGAGCTCCGCAAATATGTCGACATTGCCGGTCGGCCGGACGACAATCATCTGTTCCTCGTCGACCGGGCCGGAACGCGCCACATCGACTGCACCGGCACGAAGATTACCTATGGCGAGCAGTTGCGCGATGACGTGCTCAATCGGACAGAGACCGCGATGCCCCAGGAACACTGTTTTCTCGCCACCGAACTTGCTCTGACGGCACAGGCGAGGGCGCAGCGTATCGAGGGCAGGAGACCTCTGGAGAGGACGGTATGAGCGTGCGTCTGAAGGTCGGTGTCGTTGGCTGCGGCGTCGGCGTCGGCCATATCAAAGGCTACCAGGAACTGCCGGACCTCTATTCGGTCGAGGCGCTTTGCGACATCGACCCGGCACGGGCGAAGGCGATTGCCGGCGAACATGGCGTTCGCGCGTCCATCGGAGATTTCGATGAGTTTCTGAGGCACGACCTCGACATTGTCGATATCTGCACGCCGTCGGCGCTGCATTTCGAGCAGGCGAAGAAGGCGCTTCTGGCCGGCCGACATGTGGTGGTGGAAAAGCCCTTCGCCAGTTCGCTCGCTGAAGCTGATGCGCTTGCCGAGATCGAGGAACAGAGCGGCAAAAGGGTTTGCCCGGTGTTCCAGTACCGTTTCGCCGATGGGATCGCGCAGTTCCTCCACCTGCGGGAGCGTGGCTTTGTCGGCAAAGCATATGTCGCCACGGTGGAGACACACTGGCGACGCCTTCCGGCCTATTACGACAATCCGTGGCGGGGGCGCTGGGCGACCGAACTCGGCGGCTGCATGATCACGCATGCCATCCACAATCACGACATGCTGACGCATGTGCTCGGGCCGGTGCGAAGCGTCTTTGCCCGCACCTCGACGCGGGTGAACCCGATCGAGACGGAGGACTGCGCGGCGGCCGTGCTGGAGATGGCGGACGGTTCGCTCGCCACCCTGTCCGTCACGCTCGGTGCGGAAGAAGACATGTCGCGGCTGCGCTTCTGCTTCGAGGGGCTGACGGCGGAGAGCAATCGCAGCCCGTATAATCCCGGCACAGCGCCGTGGCGCTTTATTGCCGCCGATCCGGAACGCCAGCGAGCCGTCGATGAGGCGGTCGCGGAGGTCGAGCCTGCGCCTGAGCGCTATGCCGGCCAGTTCCTGCGGCTGCACCGGGCGCTCACCGAGGGCGGCGCGCTTCCGGTTTCCATCGCGGATGCGCGGCCGTCGCTGGAACTGATCACTGCTGCCTATCATTCGGCGCGCACGGGTGAGGCGGTGCGCCTGCCGATCGGGCGGGATCATCCGCTCTATGCAGGCTGGCTGCCGGCGCCGGACAGGGAGGTGGCGTGATGGCAAGCCTGGAGCTACGCAACGTCGTCAAGCGGTTCGGCGCGGTGGAAATCATCCACGGGGTCGACCTGACGATAGAGGATGGCGAGTTCGTGGTGTTCGTCGGCCCGTCCGGCTGCGGGAAGTCGACGCTGCTCAGAATGATAGCGGGGCTCGAAGGCATTTCCGCGGGCGAGATCTATATTGACGGCGAACTGGTCAACGACGTGGCCGCCGCCAAGCGCGGCCTCGCCATGGTCTTTCAGTCCTATGCGCTCTATCCGCATATGTCGGTGCGCAAGAACCTCTCCTTCGGTCTGGAGACGATGGGAGCACCGAAAGCGGAGATCCGGAACCGGGTCGCCGAGGCTGCCGAGATCCTGCAGATCAATGAACTACTTGAGCGACGTCCCGGCCAGTTGTCCGGCGGCCAGCGGCAGCGTGTCGCCATCGGCCGCGCCATCGTGCGCGAGCCGCGTATATTCCTGTTCGATGAACCGCTGTCGAATCTCGACGCCGAACTTCGGGTGCAGATGCGGGTGGAGATCAACAAGCTGCATCGCAGGCTCGGCACGACGATGATCTTCGTCACCCACGACCAGGTTGAGGCGATGACGCTAGCCGACCGCATCGTCGTGCTGCGCGCCGGGGTGATCGAGCAGGTTGGCACCCCGCTCGACCTCTATAACCATCCCGCCAATCTGTTCGTGGCAGGCTTCATCGGATCGCCGCGCATGAATTTTCTGGCCGCCGAGATGGTTGCCGGCGAAGGCGAGGCGCGTATCAGGGGCCGGTCCGGCCTCGATCTGGCTTTTCCGGCGGCGGACCCTCGCCGGCCGGATCAGGAAAAAGTCACCTTCGGCGTCCGGCCGGAGCATCTCAGGATCGCCGACCCGACGAGCGCCATGCTCACCGGCGAGGTGCAGATCGCCGAACATCTCGGAGGCGAGACCTTTCTCTATGTCTCGCTGCCCTCGGGAGAGACAATTGTCGTCGAGATCAAGGGCCAGGCTGCGGTCCGATCCGGCGAACGGGTGGGCATAGACGTGGACGCGTCCGCCTGCCACGTTTTCGGCGGTGACGGGCTCGTGATCGGCCGCGACGCCGGGTCCGAATTGCCCAGTTCTGCTGCTCGCGGGGAACAGGCACCGGCCCAGGCTGCACCGTTATGAAGGCGGTACTGGAATGGTTTAACCGGCTTATTGACGTAGGTTCCCCTTTGCCGTTGGTAAGGGTGGGGTAACTAGGTAGGGCCGGGTATGACTCAGACGAAAGAGGCGACCGCCTCCGCCGATACGGCGGCGCGCGCCGCCGGCGAAAAGCGGGCAAAGAACCGCCGCGGTTCAAGCGCTGCAGGCGCGACGCGGGATCCAGAGCGCACACGCGCGGCGATCCTCGACGCGGCGGTTCACGAGTTCGCGACAGAAGGTTTTGGCGGCGCCCGTGTCGATGCAATCGCGGCGCGAGCGAAGATCAACAAAAGGATGCTCTATCACTATTTCGGCAACAAGGAGGACCTCTACCTCGCCGTGCTGGAGGAAACCTACCGGGGCATCCGCGTCGCGGAACGCAAGCTGCATTTGGAGGACCTGCCGCCGGACGAAGGTATGCGGCGGCTGGTGACCTTCACCTGGGAGTATTTCCTAAAACATCCGGAGTTCCTGTCACTGCTCAACACCGAAAACATGATGCGGGCGCGACACCTGAAGCGCTCCAACCGCATTCAGGAACTTCATTCTCCGCTGATAGGCCTGATCGATGAGCTGCTTGCGCGCGGCGCGCGCGAAGGCCTTTTCCGTTCCGGCGTCGACCCGGTCCAGCTCTATGTGACGATAGCTTCCATTGGCTTCTTCTATCTGTCGAACCGCTGGACGCTGTCGACCATCTTCGGCCGCGACCTCAACGCGAACGCCGCCCTCAAGGAGCGTGGCGCGCACATCGTCGAAGTCGTGCTCGGCTATCTGAAGCCCTGACCGCAAACTGTTGCGAAGGCCCCTTGACCATGACGGATTTCCGAGTCAATCTTGTAACCGAATAGTTACTTGAAGCCAGGATTGAACTGGCCGGTTTGATATCAGCAGGTGTCTCACGGACGCCTGGCGCGACGGAGGCGCGAAGATGGCTGAGCGGCGCATCGGCATCATCATGCACGGCATTACCGGCCGCATGGGTCTCAACCAGCATCTGATCCGCTCGATCGTGGCGATCCGCGCGCAGGGCGGTGTGGTGCTGGCGAATGGCGACCGGCTGATGCCCGATCCGATCCTGGTCGGACGCGATGCTGGCAAGGTCGAGGCGATCGCCAGGGCGCACGGCATCGAGCGCTGGACGACCGACCTCCCCGACGCCCTCTCCAATCGCGCGGACGAGATATTCTTCGATGCGGCGACCACGCAGATGCGCGCCGAACTCATCGAACGCGCTATCGATGCGGGCAAGCACGTCTATTGCGAAAAGCCGGTTTCCGACACGCTGCACGTGGCCGTGGCGCTCGCCAGAAAGGCCAAGGCCGCCGGAATCAAGCACGGCGTCGTGCAGGACAAGCTGTTCCTGCCCGGCCTGAAGAAGCTCGCAATGCTGCGCCAATCCGGCTTCTTCGGCCGCATGCTCTCGGTGCGCGGCGAATTCGGCTACTGGGTGTTCGAAGGCGACTGGCAGCCGGCGCAGCGGCCGTCCTGGAACTACCGCAAGAAGGATGGGGGCGGCATCATACTCGATATGCTGTGCCACTGGCGCTACGTGCTCGACAACCTGTTTGGCGAGGTGAAATCCGTCTCATGCCTCGGCGCGACACACATTCCGACCCGTGTCGACGAACAGGGCCGCAAGTATGACGCCGACGCTGACGATGCGGCCTATGCGACTTTCGAACTCGATGGTGGCGTCATCGTCCAGATCAACTCGTCCTGGGCGACCAGGGTGCGCCGCGACGACCTCGTCACCTTCCATGTCGACGGCACCCACGGCTCGGCTGTCGCCGGGCTGACGAAATGCTGGACCCAGCACCGGGTCAACACGCCGAAGCCGGTGTGGAACCCCGACATCCCGCAGACCATCGACTTCTTCGGCACCTGGGAAGAGGTGCCGGACAACTGGCCGTCCGGCAACGGCTTCAAGGAACAGTGGGAACTGTTCCTGCGCCATGTCGCCGAGGACGGTCCCTGGAAATACGACCTCGTCGAGGGTGCCAAGGGCGTGCAACTCGCGGAACTTGGCCTGAAAAGCTGGCAGGAGCGGCGCTGGCTCGACGTCCCGGCGCTGGAGATCTGATGACCGAAATCCGGCTGCCCACCGTCGACCGGAGGATCGAGCCCTACGCCATGATAGGCGAGCCGATCCGGATCGAGCGCCGCGACGCGGCTTCCTTCCCGCGCATCGCATTCGCCGCCGCCCATGTCGTCGCCGATCCCCTGGCCGACAACGATCCATGGCTGACTCCGGCTATCGATTGGGAGAAAACGCTTCGCTTCCGCCACTATCTGTGGGATCTCGGCCTGGCAGTGGCGGAAGCCATGGACACCGCCCAGCGCGGCATGGGGCTCGGCTGGCCGGAAGCGCGCGAGCTTATCACCCGCTCAGTTGCCGAGGCCAGGGGCCGCCCGGGCGCGGTGGTAGCCTGCGGCGCCGGCACCGATCATCTCGCACCCGGCCGCGATGTCACGATCGACGATGTCATCCGAGCCTATGAGGAACAGATCGAGGCTGTGGAAACCGCCGGCGGGCGCATCATTCTGATGGCGAGCCGGGCACTCGCAGCAGCGGCCAAGAGCCCCGACGACTACGCCCGTGTCTATAACCGCGTGCTCGCCCAAGTGAAGCAGCCGGTGATCATCCACTGGCTCGGCGAGATGTTCGATCCCGCGCTCGAAGGCTACTGGGGCTCCGCTGACCACTGGGCGGCGATGGACACCTGCCTCGACATACTGGCGGCCCATGCATCAAAGATTGACGGCATCAAGATCTCGCTCCTGTCCAAGGAAAAGGAAATCGCCATGCGGCGGCGTTTGCCCAAGGGCGTGCGCATGTACACCGGCGACGACTTCAACTACGCCGAACTGATCGTCGGCGACGGGGAAGGCCATTCCGACGCCTTGCTCGGCATTTTCGACGCCATCGCGCCCGCGGCTTCCGCCGGTCTTGCAGCGCTGGGGCGAGGTAGCGAAAATGAGTTCTTCGACATCCTTGAGCCGACCGTGCCGCTGTCCCGGCACATTTTCAAGGCGCCGACGCGCTTCTACAAAACCGGCGTCGTCTTTCTCGCCTATCTCAACGGGCTGCAGGATCATTTCGTCATGATCGGCGGCCAGGAGAGCGCGCGTTCGCTGCTCCATCTCGCCGATCTCTTCCGTTTCGCCGATCGCGCGCGCGTGCTCCATGATCCGGAGCAGGCCGCCGCGCGAATGGCCAAAGTACTGGCGGTGCACGGCGTCGGATGACGCCGGAACAATGCCGGGCCGGTCCGGTCGGGCGTGCTCCCGTCCAGCCGGCGCAACAACAGGGAGGAAGACCATGCTGAAGAAAACAGTGCTTGCCGCTGTCGTCGCGGCGTTTCCGTTTGCCGTCTCGGCCCAGGATTATCCGTGGAAGCCTGACCGCCCGATCACCGTCATCGTGCCTTGGGCGGCGGGTGGCTCAACCGACCAGGTGGTTCGCGTCACCGCAGGCGAGATCGAGAAGGCGCTCGGTCAGAAAGTTGTTGTTGTCAACACGCCCGGCGCCTCCGGCTCGATCGGCACCAAGGCCGTGATCGACGCTCCCAAGGATGGCTACACCTGGGGTTCCGGCGCCGCCAAGGATCTCGGCACCTATATCGTCAGCGGCCTTGCCGACACCAAGGTCGAGGACTGGAACCTTTATCTCAGCGTCATCAACGTGTCCGTGCTCAGCGTCAACCCGGACTCGCCGTACCAGACCGCGGCCGAACTGGTCGCCGCCATGAAGGAGAAGCCCGGCGCGGTCTCGGTCGCGACCGCCGGCATCAACTCGTCCGGCCACGCGGCGGTGGAAGCCCTCACCCAGGCGCTCGGCCTCACCTACAAACACGTCAGCTATGATGGCGGCGCGCCGGCGGTGAACGCGACGGTCGCAGGCGAGACCGAAGTGACCACGCAGCTTGCCGTCGAGCAGGCGGCTATGCTGCGCGCCAAGCGGCTGCGTCCGCTGGCGGTGCTGTCGGACAAGCCGCTCGAGCTGGAGGGCTTTGGCACGATCCCGCCGATCACCGAGGCGGTCGCCGGCTTCAGCCCGACGGACAATTATTTCGGCATCTTCGTGCCGAAGGGCGTGCCGGCCGAAGTCACGCAAACGCTCGACATGGTCTGGGAGAACGTCGTCTCCAAGTCGGAGGCGATCAAGGCCTACGCGACCAAGAATGGCGCCATCTTCGCCGCGCCGCACGGCGAGAAGGCGATGGAAGCCGTCATGCCGGCGATCCGCGTTACCGCCTGGCAGCTCCACGCGGCCGGCAAGTCGAAGGTCGCGCCGGACACGGTGGGCATTCCGAAGCCTTGATCGACGACTGACAGCGGGCCGCCGTCGTGACGGCCCGCCATTTCGGAGCACCAATGGACGATCGCAAGCCTTCCGCCTTCGCCGATCTCGTCTCCGGCGCCTGCTGGGTCGCTCTCGCCGCCGCAATCATGATCGGCGCCTGGCGGATGGACCGCCTGGAGCATTTGCAGGCGAGCATTTATTCCGCGCCGGGCATCGTTCCCGGCTTGATAGGGGTCGCGCTCGCCTTTATGGGGCTGGTGCTGATGCTGCGCGCCTGGTGGGCAGGCGCGCTTGCCGGGGCCGGCCGGCCGGCTATTGTATGGGGCGCACAGGCGCGGCTTTTCACCGCCGTCACGCTTTGCCTCGCCTTCGCGATCGGCCTGGTCGGCCGAGGGCCGCCATTCTGGCTTGCGGCGGCGATTTTCATCGCGGTCACCGTTTTCGCGTTCCAGTTCCCCGAGCGCCGTTCCGCCGGGACGCTAGCGCGCGGCGCGCTCATCGCCGTCGTCTATGGCCTCCTGGCCGGCTATGCCGTCCACTACGTCTTCCAGGAACTGTTCCTGGTCCGGCTGCCGTGAGCATGGGCATGTTCGACGGCCTTATCATGTTCGGCCATTCGATCGCGAGCTTTGCGACGCCAACGACCATTCTTTACGCGCTCGTCGCCACGCTGGTCGGCCTCATCATTGGTGCGCTGCCCGGCCTAACCGCCACCATGGGCGTCGCGCTGATGACGACCATGACGCTGACGCTGCAGCCCAACGACGCCATCCTGATCCTGATCTGCACCTATGTCGGCGCGATCTACGGCGGTAGCCGCAGCGCAATCCTGCTCAACATTCCCGGCACTCCCGCTTCCGCCGCCTCCTGTCTCGACGGTTATGCACTGGCCCGGCAGGGGCTCGCCGGTCGCGCCATGGGCATTGCCACTTCCGGCTCGGTGCTCGGCACCTGGATCGGCATGTTGTTCCTCGCGACGCTGACGCCGGTACTCGGCGAAGCGGCGCTGAAGTTTGGTGCTTATGAATTCTTCTGGCTTGCCGTATTCGGCGTGGTGATCTCCGGCAATTTGACCGGCAACGATCCGCTGAAGGGCTGGATAGCCGGCTTCCTTGGCCTGTTCATCGCCACGATCGGCCAAGAAGGGCTCTACGCCCATGACCGCTTCACCTTCGGCTATCACGATCTCTCGGGCGGCGTGGCGCTGCTGCCGGCGCTGGTAGGCGCCTTCGGCTTCGCCGAGGTGCTGACGGTGATGCGCGACAAGCCGCGCGACGTGATCCTGAACAGCTTCGATGCCGTCATTCCCCGCATCCGCGACGTGCTGCAATATTGGCGCACCATCATCCGCTCGGGCGTGATCGGCACCGGCATCGGCATCATTCCCGGCGTCGGCGAGGACGTGGCGGCATGGAGCTCCTACGCCGCCGCCCGTCGCGCCAGCAAGGAAAAGGAACAATTCGGCAAGGGCTCGGTCGAGGGGCTGATGGCGGCCGAGACCGGCGACAATGCCTGCGTGCCGGGCTCGGTGATCCCGGTGCTGACGCTCGCCGTGCCCGGCTCCGCGCCCGCCGCCGTGTTGCTCGCCGCCATGCTGATCCACGGTGTCCAGCCGGGGCCGCTGATCATGGTCAATTCGCCACAATTCGTCTTCGATGTGGTGGCGATGATGCTGATCGCAAGCATCGCCATCCTGATCTATGGGCTGACGCTGACGCGGCTTCTGGTGAAGATCCTGCAGGTGCCGCAGACGCTGGTCATGCCGGTGATCTTCGTGCTCTGCGTCGTCGGCTCCTTCGCGCTCGCCTCGCGCGTCTTCGACATCTACGTCATGCTGTTCTTCGGCATCGTCGGCTTTCTCCTGCGCCGGCTGAACTATCCGATGGCGCCGCTGGTGCTCGGCATCGTGCTGGGCGACCTCCTGGACAAGAATTTGCGTCGGGGGCTCGTGCTTTCCGATGGCGACCTGACGCCTTTCTTCACCCGGCCGATCAGCGTCGTTCTGTTTCTGCTGATCGCCGCGACGATCCTGCTCAATATTCCTGTCTTCCACCGCACCGCTGTAGGCCTCTGGACCCACGCGAGCGCTTCCTTCCGCCGGGCGCAGCGCCCGGAACAACCGACATCGCGGAGGCCGCATGACTGAAATCGTCGAGGGACTGTCGCTCAATCTTGCGACGGTGCGCCAGCAATGGGGCTTCGTCGAGGCGGTGGAGGGCTGCCTGCGCCATGGCATACGCGCCATCGCGCCCTGGCGCGATCAGGTTGCCGCCATCGGGCTGGATGAGGCGGCGCGCATCGTGCGGAAGGAGGGACTGCAGGTCACCGGTCTCTGCAGAGGCGGCTTTTTTCCAGCCCCCGATGCGGCAGGCCGACAGGCGGCGATCGACGACAGTTTTCACGCCGTCGATGAGGCCGCGGCGCTCAATGCCGACTGCCTGGTGCTGGTCGTCGGTGGCCTGCCGGAAAGCTCACGCGACATCGTCGGCGCGCGGCAGATGGTTACGGACGGCATCGCCGCCCTCCTTCCCCATGCCATTGCCGCCGGCGTGCCGCTCGCGATCGAGCCGCTGCATCCCATGTACGCCGCCGACCGGGCCTGCGTGAACACGCTGCGCCAGGCGCTAGACATCTGCGACGCGCTCGACCCGGAAAAGTCCGGCGCGCTCGGCGTCGCCATGGATGTCTATCACTGCTGGTGGGATCCCGAGTTGGAGGCGCAGATCCTGCGCGCCGGCCCTAAGCGCCTGTTGGCCCACCACATCTGCGATTGGCTTGTGCCGACCCGCGATATGCTCACCGATCGCGGCATGATGGGTGACGGCGTCATCGACCTGCCGGCGATCCGCCGCATGGTCGAAGCCGGCGGCTTTTCGGGCCCCCAGGAAGTCGAAATCTTTTCGGCCGAAAACTGGTGGAAGAAACCCGGCGACGAAGTTCTGGCAACCTGCGTCGAGCGGTTCCGCGCGGTTTGCTGAACGCCTGCGCTAGGATCAGTACGGCTGCTGCTAGTTCGGTGAAAAGGCGTCGCTCTCACCGGGAACGAAATCCAGGGGCCAGAGCCGTCGCGAAGCGCCTTGGGGGTACGATTCAGCATAAAGCGGCATGGTGGCCAGCAGGGTTTCGGCCAGCGAGATGCCCAGATCGCGCAGATTGAGACTGAAGGACGTAAGCGACGGCGACAGAAAGCGAGCGTGCGGACTGTGGCGTCCGATGACGGCAATATCCCGTCCGGGTTTCACTCCGGCTTCCTCCAGCCCACGATAGAGACCGATGGCAATCGTCTCGTTCACGAGCACGACGGCAGTCGGCCGTTCCTTGCAAGCGAGGATCGCGCGAGCGATCTGGTAGCCGCCAGCCTCGCTCGGCATCGAACGGAAGATCAGGTCCTCCTCGAGCGCGAGGTTGTAGTTTGCCAACGCCTGCCGGCACCGATCGACGAAAACATAGCCAAGATTCGTGTCGTCGTGGGGACGAGTCACCGCGATCCGCCGATGGCCCTTGGCCACGAGGCGGTCGATCGAGGCCTGGGCCATGCCCTCGAAACCGAGATCGATCCAAGGCTGGCCGACATCGGTCAGGCTGCGGCCGAGGGAGATGAACGGGATCTTGCGCTTCGCCAGGAAGTCGAAGCGATGGTCTATCCGCCTGGTCGAGGACAGGATGAGGCCGTCGGCGAAACCGCGCGCCACGATACGTCTGAGATAGTCGTACGGATCTTCCTGCGATGAGCAGAGCAGGGCGACCAGATCAAGCTTGTGGCGCGCAAAAACCGTCTGCACGCCGTCGAAAACGCTCATGAAGAACGTGTCGCCATGCCCGGTGATCTCGCTGCCCGTCTGCATCATGAAGCCGATCACGCCGGTTGCCCCCTTGCGCAGGGCGCGTCCCGACTGGTTCGGGACGTATCCAAGCTCCTCCGCCGCCTCCAGCACCCGCTTGCGCGTCTCGGCATTGACGTCCGGCTTGCCGTTCAGGGCCCGCGACACGGTCCCGATCGACACATTCAGATGTTTGGCAAGCAGGTGGATACCTTTCATGTCCCGAGATCTTTCTCCCGTTGTTCCCGATTCAAGCGATTCACCCCATTGACACAGTTATCAGCGTCAAACTACTATCGTAAACGTTTACGGAAGCCAAATCGGCTGTTCGTAATCGTTTCCGGCAGCGATCTGATCGATGCCGTCAGGGAGGAGCATCGTGCCGATGAAGGCTGTGGTTTGTGGCTGCGGAGCTATGGCCAAAGGCTGGCTGAGAGCGCTTGCCGAAACTCCGGCCCTGAAGGGCGCTGTCGAGATCGTCGGGTTGGTCGACCTTGACCTTTCGGCCGCCGAGGTTCTGGCCAAAGAATTCTCCCTCGGAAATGCAATTACCGGAAGCGATCTGAACGTCGTACTCGAAGCGACGCGGCCCGAAATCGTTTTCGACATCGTCGTGCCGTCGGCGCGTCACCATGTCGTCAGCGCGGCGCTTGGCTTTGGTTGCCACGTGCTCAGCGAGAAGCCGATGGCGGCCTCGCTGGAGGAAGCAGAAGACCTGATAGCCCTTGCACGCCGGGCAGGGCGCATTCATGCGATCGTGCAGAACAGGCGCTTCATCTCCGGCGTGCGTCGGATGCGGCGAGTCGTCGAGACCGGCGCTCTTGGTGAGCTCACCGGCATCCACTGCGATTTCTTCATCGGACCGCACTTTGGCGGCTTTCGTGAGCAGATGGACAACGTGCTGCTGCTGGATATGGCGATCCACACATTCGATGCGGCGCGTTTTGTTTCCGGCAAGACGCCGCTGGCGGTTTATTGCCATGAAAGCAATCCGCCCGCTTCCTGGTATCGCCATGGCGCGGCCGCCAATGCGATTTTCGAGTTTTCCGACAATGTCGTGTTCACCTATCGCGGCTCCTGGTGCGCGGAGGGCGCGCGAACGAGTTGGGAAAGCGCGTGGCGTGTAATCGGCACCAAGGGGACCTTGCTCTGGGACGGCGCCGACAAGCTCGACGCCCATGTGGTTTCCGGCGAGACGGGGTTCCTGCGCGAAGTGAGCGAGATCGAAGTGCCGGAGCCTTCACGCGAGGCGGATACCCACGGCCATGCCAGCGTCATTCAAGCTTTTCTGAACGCAATCCGCACCGGCGTCGCGCCGGAAACGGATGGCAGCGACAACATCAAGAGCCTTGCCATGGTTTTCGGCGCCATCCAAAGCGCTCGCCGGCGCGAGCGCGTGACTATCTCGGCCTGAGGAGAACCAATGACTGACCTGGCAAAATCAATTCGCATCGGCACCATGGTAAACGCCACCAAGGGCGATGCGGCCAAACGCATCCGCGAGATAGCCGATCTGGGTTTCGAAAGCTTCGAACCATTCTTCTGGCAAACAATCGACGGCCAGGATCTCGGCGAACTCGGCAAGCGCTGTGCGGATGCGATCGGCGACCGCGACATCACCATCTCCACGCTCGGCATGTTCGGCAATCCGCTCGAGGAAACCGACATCGACCTCCAGACGCTGCAGGGCTGGAAGGATTGCATCGACAACGCCCACCATTTCGGGGCGACATGCGTGGCCGGATTCACAGGGCGCATCCGCAACAGACCGCTGACAGACAGCCTTCCCCGCTACAAGGAGGTCTGGAGCGAACTCGCCAGGCGCGCCGCCGACAAGGGCGTGAAGATAGCCTTCGAGAACTGCGCCATGGATGGCAATTGGGCGAGCGGCGACTGGAACATCGCGCACAATCCGGATGCCTGGGAACTGATCTTCAACGAGACCCCTGATGACAATATCGGCCTCGAATGGGAGCCGTGCCACCAGATGGTCTATCTCATCGAGCCGCTGCCCCAGATCCGCAAATGGGCGAACAAGATTTTCCACGTCCATGGCAAAGACGCGACCATCCGGTGGGACGTGATCCGGGAGCACGGAATTTTCGGCAAGGAAAAATTCGTCTTCATGCGCACGCCGGGTTTCGGCGACAGCAACTGGACCGACATCATTTCGGAGCTTCGCCTGGCGGGCTGGAGCGGATCCATCGACATCGAGGGCTGGCACGATCCCGTCTACCGCGACGGGCTCGAAATGACGGGCCAGGTTTTTGCTCTCAATCACCTCAAGAATGCCAGGGGAGGCGCGTTCGTCGCTGATCCGGGATGACGTGCATGGTGACCGGCATGGAGGAATGCCTGTCACAAGACAACGAAACGGAGGAGAAGATGAGTTTCCGCAAATACGCGATTATCGGCGCGCTGGCTCTCGCAACCAGCTCCTTTTTCGGCCTCAACGCGCAGGCCGAGGATGTCACATTGACGCTCTGGTCCCTCGACCGGGACATCCAGCCCGCTCCCAACCTGATCAAGGAATTCAACGCTCAGAACAACGGCATCAAGATCGAATACCGCCAGATCCAGTTCGACGACGTCGTTACCGAGGCAATGCGGGCCTATGCCTCCGGCCAGGCCCCGGACATCATCGCCGTCGACAACCCCGAACATGCGTTGTTCTCGTCGCGCGGCGCCTTCCTCGACCTCACCGACATGATCGCGAAATCCTCTGTCGTGAAGCCGGAGAACTATTTTCCAGGACCGCTTGCCTCGACCATATGGGATGGCAAGAACTTCGGCATTCCCAAGGCGACCAATACGATTGCGCTCTACTACAACAAGGACATGTTCAAGGCGAAGGGGCTCGACCCCGCCAAGCCGCCGCAGACCTGGGACGAACTCGTGGAGGCGGCGCGCAAGTTGAACGATCCGTCCGCGAACGTCTACGGCCTCGCCTTCTCCGCCAAGGGCAATGAGGAGGGCACGTTCCAGTTCCTGCCCTGGGCCCAGATGGGCGGTGGCAGCTATGACAATATCAATGCCGAAGGCGCAGTGAAGGCGCTGGAGATATGGAAGACGATTATTGACGAGAAGCTGGCCTCGCCCGATACGCTGACGCGCGGCCAGTGGGATTCCACCGGCACCTTCAATTCCGGCAATGCCGCCATGGTGATCTCGGGCCCGTGGGAACTCGACCGGATGATGCAGGAAGCAAAATTTGACTGGGGTGTGGCGCTGCTGCCGATCCCCCATCCAGGTGCAGAACGTTCGTCGGCCATGGGCGACTTCAATTGGGCGATCTTTGCTACCAGCAAGCACCCTGAGGAAGCGTTCAAGGCGCTGGAGTACTTCGTCTCCCAGGACGACAAGCTGTTCCAGAATTTTGGCCAGTTGCCCGCACGATCGGACATCGCGATCCCGAAGACCGGCCAGCCCTTGAAGGACGCGGCCCTCGAGGTCTTCCAGGAGCAGATGAAATACGCCAAGCCACGCGGCCCGCACCCGGAATGGCCGAAGATTTCGAAGGCCATCCAGGATGCCATCCAGGCGGCGCTTACGGGCCAGATGAGCGCCAAGGACGCCCTCGACCAGGCTGCCGAGAAAATCAAGGGCGTCCTGGGATAGCTGCAGGTGTCACTGGATGACCGCTGAAGCGGTCATCACGGTTCCTCCCGGCAGGGCCGTTTCCTCGACTTCTAGCAGGAGGCGGCCCTCGTCGGAGGGTGGTGGAGGATGGATGAAAAGTCTCTTTTCGAGCATGCGGGATGGCCTGGGTTTCGACATTGCCCTTGTCGCCTTCGCGCTCGGTTTCCTACTCCTGATGTCCGGCTTGCCGCTCGTCTACAATGTGGTGATGAGCTTTCAGGAGGTTGACATGTTCAGCCTCGGCACCTTCTCGCGCCCTTTCGTGGGCTTGAGAAACTACATCGATCTCTTTGCCCAGCCTGAAACCTATCCCATCCTTCTCAACACGCTGATTTTCGTCGTCGGCTCGATCGCCGGCCAATTTTTGATCGGATTCGGGCTGGCGCTGTTTTTCTGGGTCAATTTCCCCGGCGCCTCGTGGCTGCGCGGACTGTTCCTTGTTTCCTGGGTCATGCCGGGCTTGGTCGTCGGCGCCATCTGGAATTGGATACTGTCCGGCGATTTCGGTGTCTTGAACTTCATCCTTCGCGAAACCGGACTGATCGACGCGAATATCTTCTGGCGCTCGGACCCGGACTATTCCCTCTATGCGGTGATCATAGCGAACATCTGGCTCGGCACTTCCTTCAATATGATCCTGCTTTCGGTCGGGCTTTCGGGCATCCCGGGCGACCTCTACGAAGCCGCTGAGCTCGACGGAGCCAACGCCTGGCAGCGCTTCTGGACCATCACGCTGCCGATGATGCGCTCGACGATAGGGGCCATCATCGCGCTTGGGCTCATTTTCACATTGCAGCAGTTCGACCTTTTCGCCGCGATAACCTCCGGCGGGCCGAACAACGCGTCGAACGTGACGCAGTACTGGGCCTGGGAGCTGTCGTTCCGCCAATACGACTTCGGCAAGGGAGCCACGGTTTCGGTGGTCATGATCGTCTTCGTCATGATTGCCGCTATGGTTTACGTGCGCTCGACGCGTCATGAGGTTCGCGGATGAACGGGACTACACGTGACCGTCTGATGCTCGCGATCGCCATCGTCATGGCCGCGATCTACCTGTTCCCGCTCTACTGGATGTATGTCACTACATTGAAGAGCGGCTCGGAAGTGTTCGCGACTCCGCCGAGCTTCTGGCCGGCCTCCCCGCAATGGAGCACCTACGCGTTCGTCTGGGAAAGCCGGAACATGGGGCGGTACCTTTGGAACTCGCTGGTGATCGCATTCGGCTCGGTCGCGCTGATTTCCGTGCTGGGCGTCGGCTGCGCCTATGTGCTGGCGCGTTACCGCAATGCGTGGGTGGATGTCGGGCTTTTCCTGATCCTGATGCTGCAGGTTCTTCCGGCATCCTTGATGATCACGCCGATCTTTGTCGGGTTTTCGCAGCTCGGAATGCTGGAATATCCGCGCCTGGCTGTGATCATCGCAATTGCGGCAAAGAGCATGCCCTTCTTCGTCGTGCTCGTGCGCGCAACCTTTATGAGCGTTCCGCAGGAACTCGAGGAAGCCGCGCTTGTCGATGGCAATTCCCGGATCGGCGCATTTTTCAGCATCGTTCTGCCGCTCGCGCGAAACGGCATCCTCGTCAGCGCCCTTCTCATCTTCATGCAGGCTTTTGGCGAATTCGTTTATTCGAAGTCGATCATCCAGGCCGCCGAGCTTCAGCCGGCAAGCGTCGGGTTGAACTCTTTCATGGGGCCGAACACCAACGAGTGGAACAACATCATGGCCTACGCCACAATGTATGTGACGCCCATCCTGGCGATCTTCGTCCTTCTGCAGCGACGCATCGTGTCCGGCCTCACCTCTGGAGCCCTCAAATGACGATTCAGATTGAACTGCGCGGCGTCAACAAACACTACGGCTCGTTCCATGCGCTGAAGGATATCGATCTATCGATAGCCGAAGGCACTTTCGTCGCGCTCGTAGGCCCGTCGGGTTGCGGCAAGTCGACCCTGCTCCGATCGCTGGCCGGACTTGAAAAGATTTCGACCGGCGACCTGAAAATCGCGGGCCAGCAGATGAACGGCGTGCCGCCCCGCAAGCGGGACGTCGCGATGGTCTTCCAGTCCTACGCGCTTTATCCGCATATGACGGTGGAGGAGAACCTCACCTACAGCCTTCGTATCCGGGGCGTCGCCAAAGCGCAGGCCAAAAAAGCCGCCGCAGAAGTAGCGGCGACCACCGGCCTGTCCCACCTTTTGGGTCGCTATCCAAGGGAGCTTTCCGGTGGCCAGCGTCAGCGGGTCGCAATGAGCCGCGCCATCATCCGCCATCCGAAGGCTTTTCTGTTCGATGAGCCGCTCTCCAACCTCGACGCGGCCCTGCGGGTTCATATGCGCAAGGAAATTCGAGCGCTCCACGATCGCCTGCACGCCACTTCCGTGTATGTCACGCACGATCAGATCGAGGCGATGACGATGGCCGACCACGTCGTGGTCATGCGCGACGGCATAATCGAGCAGCAAGGCAAGCCTCTCGACCTTTACGACGCGCCGGTCAACAAATTCGTCGCCGGGTTCATCGGATCGCCGGCCATGAATTTCATTCCGGCGATGGTGGGTGATGACGGCAAGACCCTGGCACTGGATCTCGGCACCGTCAGGGGGATACTGACCGTTGACCGGACGCTGCAGCCCGGGCGCAAGATAACGGTAGGCATTCGCCCCGAACACATCGGCATCGCCGAAGCAGGGCAGGGCAGCTTCGATGTTCCTGTCGCTGTAGTTGAATCCACGGGTTTCACGGCCTTCATCACTGCCGCAACGACACCGGAACTCATCGTAGTAGAAACAGGGCGCAGTACGGTCCGCCCCGGTGACATGGTTGGAGTGCGGATATCGTCAGATCAGCTACATCTCTTTGATGATGCGACCGGCGTCAGGGTGTGAGGCGCATCCGGCTGGTCCGCCCATGACCCGGGCTGTGCCGAAACAACCTTTGCCGGCACTCAGACAGTCCGGAAGTTAACAGACACGGCATTGGGATCAGAGACGCGCGTAGTGGCTTGCGCATCGGTTCCGGCGTTGTCGGGCGAAAGCACCGCGCTCTTCAGAAGCTTCGAATACGGGTGTTGCGGATTGTCGAGCACCGTCCGGGCGTCGCCGCCCTCCACAACGCGGCCTTTCTGCATGATGATGATGCGGTCGCTGATATGGTAGGCCGTGGCGAGGTCGTGGGTGATGTAGACGATCGACACGCCGAATTCGTCCCGAAGCGCCTTGAACAGTTCGACGATGGCCATCCTGAGCGAGGCATCGACCATCGAGACGGGCTCGTCGGCGACGAGCAGCGCGGGACCGGAGATAAGCGCGCGGGCGATCGCGGTGCGCTGCAATTGGCCGCCGGACAGCTCATGCGGAAAGCGCCCGCGCACCTCCGCCAGCGACAGGCCGACTTTGCGCAGCGCCTCGTCGCAGACGCCGTCAATTTCCTTCCGCCCGACCCGAGCCAGCTGGCGGGCCGTGGCGTAGAGGTAGCGGTCGACGCGCTTCAACGGATTGAAGGCCTCGTAAGGGTTCTGGAAAATCGGCTGCACCTGGCGCATGAAATCGAGCCGCGCCCGCCGGCCGCGGATGGTCGCGAGCGCCTTGCCGCGGAAGCGGATCGCGCCCGCGCTCGCCGGAACCATGTTGAGGATCATGCGGGCGAGCGTCGTCTTGCCGCTGCCCGACTCGCCGATAATCGCGAATATCTCGGGCCGCGACGCATCCAGCGCGAAACTTACCCCGTCGACGGCGTTGAAGGCTTTGCGCGCGAGCAGCCCGCCCGTCGCGTAGCTCTTCGTCACCCCTTCGAGGCTCAGCAGATCGCCCGTCATTGAACGAGCCCTGTTCGTTGTTTCACGGTTGCTGCGAACACGCCGTCCGGCCCAACAGCGGGACTTACGGCGTGGCAGGCGACGCGATGGCGCGGATCGATGCTGACCAGCTCTGGATGCGTCTCGCGGCAGATGTCCATGGCGAGCGGGCAGCGCGGATGGAACCGGCAGCCGCTCGGCGGCTCGGCCAGACTGGGCGGCGCGCCGGTGAGCGCCCGCTTCGCCGAGAGATCGCCGATCCGCGGAAGACTGGCGATGAGGTGCTGCGTATAAGGGTGCTTCGGGCTCCTGAAGATCTCGGAGGTCGGCGCCTCCTCGACCAGGCGACCGGCATACATGATGCCGAGCCGGTCGGAAATGTTTGCGTGGACGGCCATGTCGTGGGTGACGAAGATCATCGACGAGCCGATTTCCCGCTGCGCCTCGCGGATCAGCTCGAGAACGCTTTTCTGCACGACCACGTCGAGCGCCGTCGTCGGTTCGTCGGCAATGATGAAATCGGGCCGGCAGACGGTGGCGAGCGCAATCGCGATGCGCTGGCGCATGCCGCCCGAGAGTTCGTGAGGAAAGGCATCGAGCACGCTGGGCGTGAGCTGGAGACGCTCCAGATGCGCAACGATGGCCGCGAAGAATTGCTGCTTCCGCAGGTCCATGTGGGGAAGCGCGAAATCGATGAAGGATTCGCGCACGCGCCGAACCGGATTGAGCACATTCATCGAGCCTTGCGGAATATAGGAGAGATGGCGCCAGCGGATCGCCGACAGCGCCGCACGGTCGAGCTTGTAGATGTCGCGGTCCAGGAAGCTGTAGCGGATCGAGCCGCCGACGACGGTGAGCGGCGGCCGGATCGCCGCGGCGATGGTCTTGATGAAGGTGGTCTTGCCGGAGCTCGATTCGCCGGCAAGGCCGTAGATCTCGTTCCTGCCGACCCGCAGCGAAATGTCGTCGACCGCGCGCACCTCGCGCTGCGTGCCGAAATACTTCATGACGTAGTAGGCGCGCAGATTCTTGACGTCGAGCATGACGTCCGCCGACCCGTTCGCATGCGGCCGCGCGTTCATGCCTGGCCTCCCATGCGGGTGAGGCGGCTTCTCGGATCGATATATTCGTTCATCGAGACGGAGAGCAGGTAGAGCCCCAGGAAGGTCATGATGACCAGGACGACGGGGAAAAAGATCCACCACCAGACGCCGGCGACCATCGCCGTGTGCTGGTTGGCCCAGTAGATCATTGTGCCGATCGTCGGCGTCTCGATATTGGTGAAGCCGATCACCGAAAGCGTTACCTCCAGCCCGATCGACCAGTTCATGTTGTTGAGCGTGGTCGAGAAGACGATGGGCAGAACATAGGGCAGATGCTCCTCCACGAGTATCTGCCGGGTGCTCATGCCGGAAAAGACGCTCATCGCGGTGAACTCGCGCGTCCGGAGGCTGAGCGCCACCGAGCGGATGAGCCGCGCGTCGTAGGGCCAGCCGAGCGACGCCATCGCGATGGCCAGCATCGGCCACGACATGTTGTCGCGCATCATGAAGAAGAACAGCACCAGTATGGGAAACAGCGGGATCACGACGAAGGTGTCGTTGATCGTCATCAGGATGCGATCGGTAATGCCGCCGGCATAGCCTGCGACCAGCCCGATCAGCAGCGACAGGACGCGGCTCATCAAGGCGACGGAAATGCCGAAGAGCAGCGAGTTGCGGATGGCCACCGTAAGCTGCCAGAACACGTCCTGCCCGCGCGAATTGGTGCCGAACGGATAGGCCCAAGACGGCGGCACGTCCGGCGCGACGACATAAATGTCCATCGGTGAATAGGGCGAGAAGAACGAGGCGGCCGCGAAGCCGAAAACTATCAGGATCAGGATCGCGCCGAGGGCGAATTCGAGGTTGTAGCGGAAGAGGTCGCGGACTGTCTTCAGCATCAGGTCAGCTCCGCGCCACGCGGGGATCGAGCAACGGGTAGATGATGTCTATGACCAGGATCGCCGCCGCCACCGCGATGATCGACACGGATGTGATGCCGAGCACCAGACTGTAGTCGCCCGAATTCACGGCCCGGACCAGCAGTGTGCCCATACCGGGGTAGCCGAAGACGAATTCGGTGATGATGGCGCCGTTGAAGATGGCCCCGAGCGACAGCGCGAGCCCGGTCAGTTGCGGCGAAAGCGCATTGCGCATGACGTAGGAGAACAGGATGCGGCGGCGATCGACGCCGCCGAGCTCGGCATAGGTGACGTAGTCCTCGGTCACGATGTTGGAGACCAGCGAGCGCATGCCGATGAACCACGCGCCCAGCCCGACCAGCACGAGCGACAGCACGGGCAGGATGGAATGCCTGATGATGCTGCCGGCGAAGGCAAAGCCTTGCCGGTCGATGTTCATTTCGGCGCCGCCGCTGATCGGAAGGATCGGCCAGAGGAAGCCGAAGACGACAAGGAGAATGAAAGCGACGATGTAGTAGGGGATTGGCTGCAGGCTCATGGCCAGTATGCCCAAGGCCTTGAGCAGGCTGTTCTTGCGATAGTAGCCGGCGAGGCCGCCGAGAAAATTGCCGACAATCCATGCGATGAGCGTCGAGCAGACGAGCAGGCCGAGCGTCCAAGGCAGCGCCTGCCAGATCAGCGTCGAAACCGGCGTTGGGAACGCCGACAGCGATGGCCCGAAATCGCCTGTCGCCATGCGTCTCCAGAAGGAGACGTACTGATCCCAGGCCGAGCCTTCGAGGCCGTAAAGCTCGCGCAGCGTCTTGCGCATCACCTCGACCATCTCGGGGCTGGACTGACCGAACATGGTGACGGAGCTGATCGCCTGCTCGACGGGATCGACCGGCGTGAGGTGAGTGATGAGATAGGCGATATTGATGCCGATGAAGACGACCAGAATGAACTGCGCGAAGCGTCTGACGAGATAGAGCGCGTAGGTTCTCATCGCTTCGACCGTACCGCGGCTTGCATCATTCATTCGCACCTTTTCGCGAGCGAGACGGGGGAGTGCCGCCTCGCTCGCCTGTCCGCCGCTATTGGGCCTTTGCGGGCTTCAGCCTGACGAACATGTATTTGGTGTTCGCCCAGTTCGAGACCGGGTTGGTGTAGGGATCATCCGCGCTCGGATATCCCGTCCAGTAAGTCGTATCCATCATTGTGAACACATTGTACGACATCAGCGGAATGATAGGCATCTCCCTGACTGCAAGTTTGATGTATTCCTGACCGAGCTCCTGTACCTTCGGATCGTCGAAGTCGATCGTTCGGATCTCCTCTATGATCTTGTCGAGCTCCGGATGCGTCCAGCGCTGGCGGTTGCGCGGCGGCTGGCGCTCGCCCCTCGGCTTCAGGAATTCCGAGTGCCAGCTGTCGAGGAAGAAGGACAGGTCGGGGTGGCCGCCCCAGGTCTCCACGCTCCAGGCGATCGCGGCCTCGAAGTCGCCCGATTCGACGCGCGGGAAGAAGTCCGACGGGTAGGCCTGCGTCTTGGCGTCGATGCCGAACTGACGCCATTGCTGCACGATCATCGTGCCGGCGCGCGTCATGACCGGACGCTGGTCGCCTTCCACCAGAAGCGTGATGGAGAAGGGCGTGCCGTCCGGCTTCATCCATTGATCGCCCTGCTTGGTGAAGCCGGCGCGCTCCAGAAGCTGGGTGGCGGCCTCCGGGTTGGGCTTCCACCAGCCGCGGCCGATGGCCTTCGCGATCTCCTTGGGATCGGTGGGGATCTGCTCGCCCATCGACGGCCGCAGCATGTCGGCGATCTGCTGGCCGACGGTCGGGTCATAGGGTCTGTAATTCTGCTTGCCGGTGTCGATCTCAAAATCGGTGAGCCACTGCTCCAGCGGATCGAAATAATACTCGCCGTAAAGGCCGGTCGGCGGAACGCCGATCGCCGAGATCGTCGCCGCGCCGCGGTAGGAGGCCATCGACACCGCCTTGATGTCGATCAGCAGCGCCAGCGCCCAGCGCACGTCGGCATTCTGGAACGGTTCGACCTGATGGTTGAACATGACCGCCGGAAGTGTCGGATCGGGGTGGGCGTACGGAAAGCCCTTGAACCAGCCCTGCGAGGTCGGCGACTGCTTGATCAGCGTGAACACGCCTTCGGGCGAAGTGTCGTGGATTATATCAAGCTGGTGGTTGAGCTGCAGGATGACGCGCTTGTCGGGCGGGCCCGGATCGATATAGGCGGCGTATTTCGGGCCTGGTTCGCCATGGCGGGCAAGCGAGGTGCGCTGCCAGTCCTCGCGCTTCTCCCAGATGTACCATTTGCCGTTCGGGTCGAAGCTGTGAAGCTTGTAGGGAC
Organism: Mesorhizobium alhagi CCNWXJ12-2; assembly: GCF_000236565.1. Taxonomy (GTDB): domain Bacteria; phylum Pseudomonadota; class Alphaproteobacteria; order Rhizobiales; family Rhizobiaceae; genus Allomesorhizobium; species Allomesorhizobium alhagi. The sequence continues at coordinate 48,033 of NZ_AHAM01000076.1, forward strand.
CGATCGTGACCGGCGGATTGAAATCGAACTTGGTCGGGTCTTCGACCTTTTCGAATACGTGCTTCGGCATGATCCAGGCTGCATTCCAGCGCACCGTGAAGGTGGCGTGGAAGCGGGAGTTGGGCCGCTTCAGCTTGAAGACCACGGTGCGCTTGTCCGGCGCCGTCACGGTGTCGACGCTCGCCAGGAAGACCGGGCCCCAGATCATGCTGGGGTTCTTCATTTGCGTCTGGACTGTGAAGACGACATCGTCGGCGGTGAACTCAACGCCGTCGCTCCAGTGGATGCCTTCCCGGAGCTTGACGGTCATCTCGGTGAAATCGGCATTGTATTGCGGCTTGTCGGCGGCCAGCGAATTGTCCCAGACGCCGTCGATCCCGGCATCTGGATCGATATACCAGAGCGTATCCATGCCGAGCTGCTGCAGCCCGTTGGAGTTGCCGCCGCGCGCCACCATCCAGATGTTGAACCAGGGCGGGTTTGTGATCGTGCCCTGCGGGTTTTCGATGATGATGGTCTCTTCGCGCGGCAGGTTCGAGATGCCTTGAGCAAGCGCGGATGTTGCCACCAACCACGCGCTCGCGAAGAACGCCAGGACTCGCATGATGCGCATCGTCATTCCTCCCTGTACCAGTCGCACCGGTGATGCGATGGCTTGTTGTCGTTGGGGAAGGAGGCTAACCCGGCGACCATAGCTGGTCAATAGAACCTGATACATATCGCAACATCTGATATGAACTCAAGTTGTGACCCCGGATTGTTGCTTCCTTCCGTTCGAGTGCCGCCGAGCGCCGTCGCAGGCGCGCCGCATGGCGGGAAAGATCACACCGACAGCCGGATGAGATTATAGGAACGCGGCTTGAGGCGGCACAAAACCCGGCCCTCCTCGACCAACGAGCCGTTCTGCAATTGCGGCTTCACCACGTCCGGCGCATCGGCGCTGTTAACCGCCTTCAGGTCCGGATGGTGGATGAGGATGTGCTCGATCAGCCGAGCCGACGGGAAGCCTGCAAGGTCGACCGTGAGTTCGGTTTCCTCGTCCGGATGCTTGTTGACGACAAAAAGCGCGACCGTGCCGGCCGCCTGGTCATGCACCGCCGCGACGTCGATATACGGCACGTCGTCGGCCGCCTTGGCGTTGTAGCGCGGCGTGTCGACCGCGACGGCCAGGCTTTCGCCGCGCCCGTGGCGCGAGGCGAGCAGGTAGGGGTAGTAGATCGTGTGCCGGAAGGCGCGCCCGCCGCGCTCGGTGGTGATCGGGGCGATGGCGTTGACCAACTGGGCTATGCAGGCGATCCGCACGCGGTCGGCGCGGCGGATGAAGGTGTTGAGGATGCAGCCGACGACGAGCACATCCTCGAAATTGTAGACCTCCTCGAGCAGCGCCGGCGCCTCCGGCCAATCCCAGCTCTTGAAATTGTCGCTGTCCTGGCGGCGGCAGTGATACCAGACATTCCACTCGTCGAATGAGATGTAGATGTCCTTCTTCGACCGCTTCTTGGCTTTCACATAGTCGATCACGCCGCTCACGGTCTGGATGTAGCGGTCGAGGATCACCGGCTTGGCGAGGAAGTTGAGGTAGTCGTCCTCGTAATTCTCGAAATACATGTGCAGCGACAGGTAATCGACATTGTCGTAGCACTCGTCGAGGACGTCGGCTTCCCATTGGGGATAGGTCGGCATGAGCGAGTGCGAACTGCCGCAGGCGACGAGCTGCAGCGTCGGGTCGAACGCCTTCATCGCCTTCGCCGTCTCGTTGGCGATGCGCCCGTATTCGTAGGCGGTCTTGTGCCCGACCTGCCATGGCCCGTCCATCTCGTTGCCGAGACACCAGAGACGCACGTCATACGGTTCGCGCCGGCCGTTCTTGATGCGCAGGTCGCTCCAGCGGCTGCCGCCCGGGTGGTTGCAGTATTCGAGCAGGCCGCGCGCCTCGTCGAGACCGCGCGAGCCGAGATTGACGGCAAGCATCAGCTCCGTGCCCGCCGCCTCGCACCATGCCGCGAACTCGTCGATGCCGACCTCGTTGGTTTCTTTCGTCCGCCAGGCATAGTCGAGCGTAACGGGGCGGCTCTCCTTCGGCCCGATCCCGTCCTCCCAATTGTAGGCGGAGACGAAATTGCCGCCGGGGTAGCGGGTCACCGGAACATTCAGCTCCCGCACCATCTTGATGACATCACGGCGGAACCCGTGCTCGTCGGCGGACGGATGGCCGGGCTCGTAGATGCCGGTGTAGATCGCCCGTCCGAGATGCTCCAGGAACGCGCCGTAGACGCGGTCGTCGATCCGGCCGATGCGGAATTCCTTGTGGACGACAGCTTTCGCCTTCATCGCGTTCCCCTAATGTATCAGGCATTCGGATATGTACCCGTAATATCTGATCCTGAACAGGGTGGGCGAGTCAACCCGTCTTGGTTCAGTTCACGGAATACAGGGGGTCGAACGGAGCGGCCGGCGCCTTCTACGAGTTCACGCGCGTTCGGGTTCCCGCCGAATGTGCAGGCGCAGGATGATGTCCTGATCGTGATTGCCGAAACCCTTGCCGAAGATGTTAACGCCTCCCGGATGCTCGGCATGCTCGTCGATGCCGACCCGCAGGCGTATCGAATGATGCTCGGCGAGGTGAAGCTGGTCGAGCGTCACGTCCGAGGTCCTTTCGCCGTCGAGATAGCTCCCATCGGCGGTGATTTTCCACGTCTTCAGGTGGCCGTATTGTGAGCCTTCGAGCTTCCACCAGCGCGGCGTGTAGATGCCTCGCTTGTCGCCGAAATCGCCGGGCGAGGTCCAGGTGCCGACCAGCACGTCGTTTACCCAGACACTCACATCGGAAGGCCAGTTGGTGTTGGTGCCGGGCACTTCCGAGGATAGTTCCATGCTGAACTCGAGTGCTTCGATCTCGGCCTGCAGGATCTTTGCGTTGTTCGGAAACTTGTATTCGACATGGCCGCGCTCGAACCAGATCAGCCCCGCTTTCATCCGGTCCGGGTCGAGGAAGAAATCAGGCACGTCGAGGAGACCGATAATGGCCTCGCTTGAGCACAGGCCGCAGGGCGGCGATACGCTGCAATTGGTGTAGAGGCCGAGCGGCATGGAGAGCTCGATCACGTTCGACCGGGTCTTGAGATCGTAGTCGTCGAAGCGCAGCACGATCTCGTCGAAACGCGCCGCGCAAATCTTTTGCTGGCCTTTGGTCGCCTTCACCGTTTCGGTGCGGATCAGGTCGCAACTTTCCAGCACCTGAACATTCGTCGCGACCGTCGACTGCGGCAGCGACAGGGCGTCGCTGATATCGTTGACGTTGAGTGGTCCGCGCGAATGGAGAAGCTTGAGGATGCTGATCCGCACGGGGGAGGAAAGGCCTTTCAGCACGTCCAGCCCGTCCTCGGCATTGATCGTCAGGAAGTTGCGATTGTTCTTGAGCGGAAGGTCCATGGCGCATCCAAAGCGCTTTACAGCGCAACTGTATCAGAATTTCTGATGCATACCAGAATTGTGCGATCCTTCAAGTTCAACTCTCCCCGGCGCTGTCGCCGAGCCAGTCCAGGATGCTTCGGGAGAAGCTTCGCGGGATGAGGAACTCACATGCGGTTTCGCCCGTGCGGAGGAAAAGAATCGGAACGCCATGGAGCGATGTCTGGATCGTCCTGCCGGGTGCAGCGGCGGGCGACTGCCAATCGACAGCGATACATTTGGCGAGAACATCGGGCAGGCGAAGACCGGATAGCCGAAGCCGTGTGCGGCCTTCGCCGAGGTCGACCACCGAACCAAGATCAGGATCCACTGCGATCGGTTCTCCGCCGGGAACGTCGTAGAGCAACCAGAACCGGCGCGGAGCGACCCTGATTGCCCGCAGGTTTTGATGGCGGACGGTTTCGCCGACCGATGTAGGGAGCGCTATCCCGAACGTCCCCAGCAGAACCGCTTCGAATTGTTGCAATCTGCCATCCCACGCCTCGACCTGCACGAGCGGACAGTCGGCAACCGACACCTCCAATGCAGAAATTTCAGCCATGGAGGCGTTTTCCTTCCGGGTCGAGGAACACCGGCGACACGATCCGGGCGCGAACGGTTTCCGCTTTCATCGGATAGGCCGCGACGACCTCGGTTCCCTCGACGGCGATATCGCCGGCGAGCAGCCCCAGCCCAACATAGCGGCCGAGTTCGGGACTGAAGGTGACGGAGGTGATGCGGCCGCGACCGTGGCCGGCGTGTTTTTCATCGGGACCGAACAGTATCGCGCCGCCGCGCAGGCGCTTGCCGTCCTCGATGCATTCCAGCCCAACCAGACGCTGGCGGTCGGCGGTCTGGAATGCTGGGCGGCGGCGCAGCACATCGCCGACGAAACCCGTGCGCTTTCCCGCCATTCGGCCGAGCCCGAGATCGTCGAGCGTCGTGCGCCCGTCGATTTCCGGGCCGGCGACATGGCCCTTTTCCACGCGCAGCGCGCCAAGCGCCTCGACCCCATAGGGTTTCAGGGCGAATGGTTCTCCGGCTGCCAGAAGGCGGGCCCAAAGCCGTTCGCCCGCGCTCGCGCCGACATAGATCTCGTAGGCGCGCTCGCCGGAATAGGAGAGGCGGAGAATCCTGAGCGGCTTTCCTTCCCAGTCGCTCTCCAGCCGGCCCATATGCGGCAGCGCTTCGTGGGAAACATCGAGACCGGGAAAGGCAGCCGCTAGAATTTCGCGGCTCTTCGGCCCGGCGATAGACGTGGCCGCCCATTCGTCGCTGACGGAGGTGACCGACACGCGCAGGTCAGACCAGGCAGTATCGAGCAGGAATTCGAGCCGCGACAACACGTCGGCCGCCTTGGCGGTCGACGTAGTCATGAAAAAGCGGTTCTCGCCGAGCCGCGTCGTGGTCCCGTCGTCAAAGACGGTGCCGTCGTCGCGCAGCATGACCCCGTAGCGGGCGCGCCCGACCGGCAATTTTGCAAAACCATTGGCGTAGACACGGTTGAGGAAGGTCGCGGCATCCGGCCCCTGCACGTCGATCTTGCCGAGCGTCGATATATCCATCAGGCCGGCTGCCTGGCGGACCATGCGCATCTCGGCGACGTAGGCTTCGTTCACGTCGCGGCCGGAGTTGCGGTAGAACCAGGGTCGCATCCACAGCCCCACCTCCAGCATGTCGGCGCCGTTCGCCATATGCCAATCGTGCATCGGTGTTCGGCGGAACGGCTTGAAGTGGTGGCCGACCGCGCGGCCGGCGAGCGCGCCGATGGCGACCGGCGTATAGGGCGGGCGGAAAGTGGTGACACCGGTCTCCGGGATCGTTGCATCGCGCAGCGCGGCCATTGCCGAAAGGGCCGCAAAATTGCTCGTCTTGCCCTGGTCGGTCCCCATGCCGAGCGTGGTGTAGCGTTTCAAATGCTCGACAGATTCGTACCCCTCGCGATGGGCGAGTGCGATGTCGGCGGTCGTAACGTCCATCTGGAGATCAACGAAGGCCTTGCCTTGTCCGGCCGAGCCTGGGTCGCGGAACGGCGGCGAGACCATGTCGCGGAGGTCGAGTATCACGGACGATGGCGCCGGGCCAGAACTGCCGCAGAAAGTTGCGGCCTCCAATCCGGCGCGGTGGCCGGCTTCGATGGTCTTGGCCGTCGCGTATTGTCCGGCTATCGCACCCGCCACGAACTGGCCGGCCGGCAGCGCGCCCGGAACAAAACCGTCGATATCGTCCCTGTAGCCAGACTTTATGCCGAGATGCGAGGTCATGTGCGCCGTCGGCGACCAGCCGCCCGACACGCAGACGAGGTCGCATGCTATGTCGGCTTGCGCTCCCGATCCGGCTATCCTGACGGCCTTGACCCGATGCGGGCCGCGCAGGCCCGCCATGCGCGCGCCGGTGTGCACGGTGATGCCGAGGCGAGCGGCTTCGGCGGGGAGGTAAGGGG
>NZ_AHAM01000075.1 GCF_000236565.1 Mesorhizobium alhagi CCNWXJ12-2
AGGGGCGGGGGATGTGAATAAAAGATTCTTTTGCAAAATCGCCAAGTGTGTGAAATCGCTGCAAAGAATATTCGGCAACGGCGAAGATCGGTCAGGATCGGATGGGTTTTATCCACTTTTGAGATCGCTGCGCCCCCTCCACCGCCTTCCACCGCCGCATACGGGGGAGGATCAGCAGTGGCGACATCCGCTACGCATGGGAGGGCCTGCCTTGAATGTCTCAGCACCGCAGGGGAGAAACCGGCCTCGCCACTGATCCTACCGTTTACCGGACAGAGGGACCATGCGAAGCATGGCGGAGAGGGCGCAAATCCGATGCCGGCATCGAGTCGCCCTACATGCCGGAGACGCCAAAAATGGAACGCGAAAGCATGCGGCGGCAACAGCCAGAAGCGGTTTCCATGAGACCTTTCGCGGTTACGAACCGCGGGGTGCTGTCGATCGCCATACCGATGACGCTCGCCTACCTGACCACGCCGATGCTCGGGCTGGTCGACACGGCGGTGGTCGGCCAGTTCGGCGACGCCGCGCTTCTCGGCGGCCTCGCGGCGGGCGCGCTGGTGTTCGACGTGGTCTTCACCACCTTCAATTTCCTGCGTTCGGGAACGACCGGGCTGGTGGCGCAGGCCTTCGGTCGCGGCGACGAAATCGAAGAGCAGGCGGTGTTCTGGCGCGCTTTCGCCATCGCGCTGGCCGCGGGCCTGGTGCTGGCGGCATGTGCGCCGCTGTTTTCGATCGTCGGCATCTGGTTCATCGGTGCGGAACCCGGCGTCAATGCCGCGCTGGACGAATATGTGGGAACAAGGCTTCTCGGGGCGCCGTTCGCGCTGATCAATTATGCGATCCTTGGCTATGTGCTCGGCCGAGGCGAGGGCGGCCTCGGCCTGGTCCTGCAACTCGTCCTCAACGGCGTCAACATCGCGCTGTCGATCATGCTCGGCCTCTGGCTCGCCTGGGGCGTGGCGGGCGTCGCCTGGGGTACCGTCATCGGCGAGTTCGTGGCCATGCTGCTCGGACTTGCAATCGTGGTCGCCCGCTTCTCGAAATCGCCGCGCCTGCCGCGCGAGCGGCTTTTGCACGCCGAGCCGTTCTGGGCCATGGTTTCGCTCAACCGCGACATCATGATCCGGTCGTTCTCGCTGCTGGCGGCGTTTGCCCTGTTCACGCGGCAGGGCGCGCAATTCGGCACGCTGACGCTCGCCGCGAATGCGGTGCTGATGAACTTCTTCATGATTTCCGGCTTCTTCCTCGACGGATTCGCTACCGCCGCCGAGCAACTGGCCGGCCGCGCCGTCGGCGCGCGCAATGCGCCTGCGTTCCGGCGGGCCGTGTGGCTGACGTCGATATGGGGCTTCGGCCTGGCGGGCATAGCCTGCGCCGCGTTCCTGCTCGGCGGACGCGAGTTGATCGCGCTGATCACGACTGCGGAGGATATTCGCGACATTGCCTCGATTTATCTCCCATGGGCAGCGTTCACCGCAGTCAGCGGCGTGCTGGCCTTCCAGATGGACGGCGTCTTCATCGGCGCGACCTGGTCGACCGACATGCGCAACATGATGCTGCTTGCGCTCTGCGTGTTCGTGGCCGCGATGCTGGCGCTGACCGGGCCTTTCGGCAATCACGGCCTGTGGGCGGCGCTGCACGTCTTCCTTATCGTGCGGGGATTGAGTTTGCTGGCGGTTCTCAGGTTGCGGCTCCGGCGATTCAGGTGAGGCCAGCCTGCGGGTTGTATAGGCTTTTCAGGTCAAGTTGCGCCGCCCCTCACCCTTACTCTCTTCCCGTGAAAAACGGGGAGAGGGGGACATCAGCGTTGCTGCCAATCGCCGGCAGTGGAGACTAGCGTTAGCGATGACGCCCCCTCTCCCCGTTTTTCACGGGAAGAGAGTAAGGGTGAGGGGCAGCTCCTGCATAGGTCCTAAAGCGGCTTTGCCGCCCACTGATCGAGGCGGCTGTCGCGCAGGCTGGTGATGCTTGAAAGGCCTTCGCGCTCGGCGAAACGCGCCATCTCGCTGACAATGCGGCCGGGCAGCGCCGGACCGGCATAGATCATGCCGGTGTAGAGCTGGACCAGATCGGCGCCGGCACGGATCTTTTCGAGCGCCGTCTCGGCGGAATCCACGCCGCCAACGCCGATCAACGCCAGATCGGGCCCGACGAGCCGGCGCATTTTTGCGAGCACAGTGGTGGAGCGCTCGAACAGAGGCTTTCCCGACAGGCCGCCGGCCTCACCCAAAAAGGCGCTCGGCTGCAGATTGGGGCGCGAGATCGTCGTGTTCGAGACGATGACGCCGTCGACCGCCTTGTCGGCGACTTCCGCGGCGATGTCCTGAAGCTCGGCCTCGGCGAGATCAGGCGCTATCTTGAGAAAGAGCGGCGTCTTGCGCCCGGCGCCGTCTGGCAGCGCGGCCCGCGCGGCGGTGATGCGTGACAGGAGTTCGGCAAGCTCGGCGCGCGCCTGCATGTTGCGCAGGCCCGGCGTGTTGGGCGAGGAGATGTTGACGGTCAGGTAGGAGGCGTGGCGGGCGAAGCGCTTCACGCCGAGCTCGTAATCGGCGATGCGGTCGGCGCTGTCCTTGTTTGCGCCGATATTGACGCCGACGACGCCGGGACGGCCGGCCCGCGCGGCGAGCCGCTCCTCGCAGCGGACGTGGCCCTCATTGTTGAAGCCGAGCCGGTTGATGACGGCCTCGTCTTTGGTCAGCCGGAAGATGCGCGGCTTCGGATTGCCCGGCTGCGGCAGCGGCGTGACGCTCCCGATCTCGGCGAAGCCGAAGCCGAGGCCAAGCAGCGCGTCGGGCACCTCGCCGTTCTTGTCGTAGCCGGCGGCCATGCCGAGCGGATTGGGAAAATCCAGGCCGCAGATTTGGACCCTCAGGCGGTGGTCGACGGGCGGCTTCGCGACGACGGGCAATCCGCATTTCAGCGCCTTGATCGACAGGCCGTGTGCGGTTTCGGGATCGAACGTGAAGAGCAGCCGCCGGCCGAGCCGGTCTATGGCGTTCATGAAGGCTCCAGCGGCGGAAATTCATGGCCGTTCGCGCCGAGCGGCAGCGGCTTGACCCAGATTACCGCCGACAGGTCGAGAGCGCCGTAGAGATGCGGGAACAGCGCGCCGCCGCGCGAGGGCTCGTATTTCAGCGCCGGGCCGAGCCTTTCGGCGTCGATCGCCACCAGGAGCAGGCTCGACTGGCCGGCGAAATGCCGGGCTGCGGTTTCCTCGACCTGATCGGCGGTGGACAAATGGATGAAGCCGTCGGCGATGTCGATCAGCGCGCCGGAAAAGGTTCCGGAATTTTCGGCCTCGCGCCACAGCGCTTCCGGGCATATCTTGTAAACGGTCTGTCGCATGCGCGCCCTATAGGCCAGAAGCCGGGCCGGGAAAAGGGGAGGAGTCTCCCTATTTACGGCGCAAATCGCGCGCATCTTGCCCGGGATCGCGAATGGAGGAAAGTCATGCGTGCCATTGCCACCGTCGTTGCTGCGATCGCCATGTCGCTTGCGGGCGCACAGGTCTTCGCCCAGGACGATCCCGACCGCTATACGCTCGAGAAGACCGGCAACGGCTATGTCCGGATGGACCGGCGGACCGGCGAGATGTCGCTGTGCGAGGAGCGCTCGGGCCAACTCGTTTGCAAGCTGGCCGCGGACGAACGCGCCGCCTTCCAGGCCGATACCGAGAGGCTGGAGGCGGCCATCGAGGCGCTCGAGGAGCGCGTCGCCAAGCTGGAAAGCGGGCTGACTACCAAGCTCGACCGGGCGCTGCCGACCGAAGAGGAATTCGAGAAGACGATGGGCTATATGGAGCGGTTCTTGCGCCGCTTCATGGGCATCGCCAAGGATTTCGAAGAGGAGCCGGCCAAGCCGGAAGCTCCTCCTGCCGACCCGCAGAAGACGTAGTTCTATTCGGGGACGGCTCGTTCGGTAGCTTGCGCCGTGTATGGACTGATCTCAGGCTGGTCGGCCTTGAAGCCGAACATCACGAAGACCACCGAGATGGCGAAGAACAGGCAGGCGACGGCAAGCGACGCCTGCCCGAACCGGGCGTAGACATCGCGCATCACGGTCGCGAATACGAAGCGCGAATGCTCGTTGGCGGGGCGCGCCTTGTCGTCGAGATACACCCAGACTTCGGTCGACTTCGGATTCTGGCGGGCTGCGGCGTAGGCCTTCCAGATGAGGATGGCGGCCATCAGGAGCGTCAGCACGGCGCCGGCACGGAAGGCCGATACGGGATTGAACGAAAAGCCGACCATCACGCAGGTGATCGCCAGCGAACCGAACATCACGGCGCGCCCAATGCAGAAAACGGCGACTTCCCTTATTTTATCCATCGAAGAAATCCGTCTGTGCCTGGCTTAACTGTCCAGAGGGACGCCTGTTCCCGGCAAGTAAATTTCCGGCGATCCGCCAAGGGTGCATTGAAATTCAGGTCATGCCGGCCTGCAAATGGCGGCTTTCTGCGCTTCCGGTGCTCACGTATCCGAATGTACGCTACGCTCCGGTTCTCGAAACCACCATTTTGGTCGCTGCGCGCCCATCTTCGATTCCGGCTCGGCCTGACCTGAATCTCAATACACCCTGCAGGGGGATCGTTTCGTATTGCAGCTTGAAAACCTTGGCCATCCCCGCATAATCGGCTCTCAGCCGCTGCCAGAAGAAAAAGCGGAGGGATGGGGAGGAGTCAGTGCCGTCAGGCTACAAGTTCGTCATTGCGGACGACCATCCCCTGTTTCGCGGCGCGCTGAAGCAGGCGCTGTCCGGCATCGCCGATGTCGCGACGATTCTCGAGGCCGGGGATTTCGAGGCGACAAAGGCGCTGGTCGCGGCCAATGAGGATGTCGACCTCGTTCTGCTTGATCTGTCCATGCCCGGCGCGAGCGGCCTTTCCGGGCTGATTTCCCTGCGCGGCATCCATTCGGCGGTGCCCATGGTGGTGGTGTCGGCGCATGACGACGCCGAGACAATCCGGCGCGCGCTGGAACTCGGCGCGTCCGGCTTCATATCGAAATCGGCGAGCATGGAAGACATAAGGGCGGCCGTGATAACGGTGCTGTCGGGCGGGATCACCGCGCCGGTCGGTATCGACCTCGGCGTCGAGCGCGACCCGGAGATTTCCGACCTGATCAAGCGGCTGCAATCGCTGACGCCGCAGCAGGCGAGGGTGCTCGGCATGCTGGCGGAAGGGCTTCTGAACAAGCAGATCGCCTACGAACTCAGCGTCTCGGAGGCGACCATCAAGGCGCATGTCTCTGCGGTGCTGCAGAAACTCGGCGTCGACAGCCGCACCCAGGCGGTGATCCTCTTGTCCAAGATCGGAACCGACCCGCTGCCGGCGGCGTAGCGCATGCGGATCAGCGGCTGCCCAGGAGCGCAGCGAGCACTTTCAGGTCGACATTGCCGCCGCTGAGAAGAATGCCGACCCGCTTGCCGGCGCAGGCGACCGCGCCGTGCAGAACGGCCGCCGCGGCGAGGCAGCCCGTCGGCTCCACGACGAGCTTCATGCGTTCAGCGAAGAATTTCATCGTCTCGACCAGTTGCACGTCCGATACCGTGACGATGTCGTCGACCTTGTCTTTCAGGATGGGGAAGTTGTGGTTGCCGAGATGGGTGGTGAGAGCGCCGTCGGCGATGGATTTCGGCACGGGGATGCGAACCACCTCGCCCTTGCGCAATGATTGCTGGCCGTCATTGCCGGCCTCCGGCTCCACGCCGACAATGGTGCAGGCGTGCGCTGTCGCCCGGGCAGCGAGCGCGCAGCCGGCAAGCAGGCCGCCGCCGCCAAGCGGGACGACCAGCAAGTCGATCGGCCCGACCTCCTCGATCAGTTCAAGCGCCGCGGTGCCTTGTCCCGCGATGACGTCCGGGTGATCATAAGGTGGGATCAGAGCCGCTCCCCGCTCTTCGGCGAGGTGCCGGCTGATCTCCGTGCGGTCTTCGGTGTAGCGGTCGTAGAAGACGATCTCGGCGCCATGGCCTTTGGTCGCGGCAATCTTAATCTCCGGCGCGTCGCTCGGCATTACGATGGTCGCCGAAACGCCCTGGAGCCTGGCGGCATAGGCGACCGCCTGGGCGTGGTTGCCGGAGGAATAGGCGACGACGCCGTTTTGGCGGACGCTTGCCTCCAGCGCGGCTATCGCATTGTAAGCGCCGCGAAATTTGAAGGCGCCGCCCCGCTGCAGGTTTTCCGCCTTGAAGAACAGGCTTGCCCCGACCTTCGCGTCGGCGGTTCGCGAGGTCAGCACCGGCGTCTTGTGCACTGCGCCGGAAATCCGCGCCCGCGCCGCCAGCACGTCGTCGAAGGTGGGTATGCGCAAGGGAGGCGATGAGGGGTTGGTCACTGGATGTTCTCCGGATCATTCTGGAAGTGGTCGTCGAGATGGATGCGGCTTACTCCGCCGCCTGCGCCATGCGCCGCACGCGGGTCATCATCGAGCGCAGGGCAGCGGGCTTCACGGGCTTGTTAACCACCGGCACATCGATCAGGTCGGCGGCGGCACGCACCTCGTTGGAGCGGTCGGCGGTGAGCAGCATCGCTGGCGTGCTGCTGCCGTAGAGGGTCCTCAGCTTGCGGATCGCGTCGAGGCCGGTTTCGCCGTCGAGATGGTAGTCGGCAAGGATCAGGTCGGGAGGATCGCCGGCCGGCCGACCGCGATCGAACGGTTTGGAGCCCGGATAAATGCTGACATTGCACCCCCAACCTTCCAGCAGGAGCCGCATGCCTTCCAGGATGCGGCCGTCATTGTCGATGCAGATCACGTTGAGGCCGCTCAGCGCTCCGACGGCCGGCAGTGGCAGGCTGGCCTCGGCCGCATGGCTGGGCTCCGCCGCCTGGGCTACCGGAAGAATGACCGAGAAGCGCGTGCCCTTACCGCGGCCCGAATCGATCTGGATTTCCAGGCGCAGCACGCGGGCGATGCGATCGACGATTGACAGGCCGAGGCCGAGCCCCTGTGCCTCGCGCACGCCCTCGTCGAGCCGGGTGAACTCGCGAAAAACGGTGTTGAGCTTGTCGGCGGGTATGCCGATGCCGGTGTCGAACACCTGAAGCTCGGCCAGTTCGCCGCGCCGCCTGACGCCTACCAGAATGCAGCCGCTCCGCGTGTATTTGATGGCGTTGGAGACAAGGTTCTGGATCAGCCGGCGCAGCAGGTTGCGGTCGGTCTCGACGGTGAGCGAGGACGGCACGATGACCAGTTCGAGGTTCTTGGCGGCGGCCATTGGCTGGAAATCCGTGCCGATCTGGCGCAGCAGGCCGTCCAGCCGGAAGGCGGTTGCGGCGGGCTTCATGGCGCCGGCGTCGAGGCGCGAAATGTCGAGAACCGCCCCAAGGATGGTCTCCACCGATTCCAGCGACGATTCGATATTGGCGGCGGCTTCGCCCGGCGGGCCGCGTCCGGCCTGTTCAATCAGCGAAGCGCAGTAGAGACGCGCGGCGTTCAGCGGCTGCAGGATGTCGTGCCCTGCCGCCGCGAGGAAGCGCGTCTTGCCGAGATTGGCTTCCTCGGCGAGCATCTGCGCCTGCGCCAGTTCCTCGTTGACGCGGGTCAGTTCGGCGGTGCGGCTTCTGACGCGTTGCTCAAGCGATTCATTGGCGCTTTTCAGGGCAAGATCCGATCTCACGCGCGCTGATATGTCGGCATAGGTCGCGACGATGCCGCCGTCCGGCATCGGGTTGGATCTGAGTTCGATGATCCTGCCGCTGGTCTTCAACTCGATCTGCCAAGGGCTGCCGAACGTGGTGAGGCGGTTCAAAGTGGCGACGCGGGAATCGGCGGGGATGTCGCCGCGCGCCGCCAGGAAGCGCAGGATCTGATCGAGCGAGACGCCGACCTGACCCATCTCGTCGGGAAGGTCGAACAGCGCGCGGTACTGGCGGTTCCAGCAGGTCAGCCGGAAATCCTGGTCGAAGACGGTGATGCCCTGCTCCATCTGGTCGAGCGCGATCTGGAGGAGGTCGCGATTGTGCTGCAGGGCCTCCGTTGCGTCGTCGAGCAGGCGGAACGCATCCTTCGAGGCGCTGTCGTGGCGTTGGAACAGGAGCGACAGGATCAGCCGCGCGGATGAGGAGCCGACGGCGCTGGCGAGCAGTTGCTCGGAAAAGCGGATCACCGGCATGCTGGCCTGCTCGTTGCCGTTGAGCTTCAGGCCGCCGGTGTTCTCGAAGGTCTGGAACGAGCGCTCGGTGCGCTCGACGCCGAGATAGCGCGCGATCGTGTCCTTCAGGTCGTTGACGGTGATCGCTGTGCGGAAGCGCCTCAGGCTCGGCATAGGGCTCGCGTCGCGCGGCACAAAGATTGACGCCTGAATGCGTTCGAGCGGCACGGAGGCGCGGGACAGCGAACCGAGCACGAAGAACAGGAGATTGACCGACAGACTCCACATGACGCCGTGGTTGAGCGGTTCGGCGACGGTGCCGAACAGCGCCTGCGGCCGCAGCGCCTCGATGCCGAAGGGGCCATGGGCGAGAATTTCGGTGCCCGGCGCAGCAAGTGACGGAAAGAGCAGCGTGTAGGCCCATACGGCGATGCCCGCCGCCATGCCGAGGGCCGCGCCCCTGCCATTGGCGCGGCGCCAGATGAGCCCGCCGAAGAAGGCGGGCGCGAACTGCGCGATGGCCGCGAACGACATCAGGCCGATCGACGCGAGCCGCGCATTGTTGGTGCTTTCGCGATAGTAGAGGAACGCCACGAAAAGGATGATGAAGATCGAAGCCCGCCTGATGTTGAGGATAAGGCTCGACCAATCCTCCGTTTCGCTGGCTTCCGATTTGAGCAGCCGGCGCACGAAAAGCGGGATGATCAGGTCGTTGGAGATCATGATCGAGAGCGCCACGCTGGCGACGATCACCATGGCCGTCGCCGCCGACAGGCCGCCGACGAAAGCCGCCATGGCCAGAACGTCCTGGCCGCTCAGCAACGGCACGGACAGAACGTAGAGATCGCTGGTGGTCTGCGGCCCGACCATCAGCACGCCCGCAAAGGCGATCGGCAACACGAACAGATTGATTGCCACGAGATAAAGGGGAAATACCCAACTCGCCGTCCGGAGTTCGATTTCGCTGCGGTTTTCGACGATGGTCACGTAGAACTGGCGCGGCAGCATGATGATGGCGAAGCCGCTGATCACGGTCAGAACCAGCCATGTGCCGAGCGAGGTGCTGTAGCCCATCGCGTCGCGGACATTGGCGTTCTCGGCGAGCTTTGCAATCATGTCGCCCGGCCCGTCAAACAGGACGAAGGTGACCATCAGGCCGATCGCCAGGAAGGCGGCGAGCTTCACCACCGACTCGACTGCGACGGCGAGGATCAGCCCGTCCTGATGCTCGGTCGCATCCGCATGACGTGTCCCGAACAGCACTGCAAACAGTGCAAGCAGCATGGCGACCACCAGCGAAATGTCGCTGACGAACGGGTCGAAAGACGGCGGCGCACCGGTGTAGTGCTCGACCATCAGGCTGACCGAGCCCGAGATCGCCTTGAGCTGCAAGGCGATGTAGGGGACCGCGCCTACGGTGGCGATCAATGTGGCAATAGACGCGACGGCGAAGCTCTTGCCGTAGCGCGCGCCCAGGAAATCGGCGATCGAGGTGATCTTTTCGGCCTTGGCGAGCTTGATGATGCGCCGGAGCAGCGGAAAGGCGAAAATGAACACCACCACGGGGCCGATATAGATGGCCAGGAATTCGAGGCCGCGTTCGGATGCCAGACCGACCGATCCGAAGAACGTCCAGGAGGTGCAATAGATGGCGAGGCTGAGTGCGTAGATGTAGGGCCGGGGCCTGCCCGAGCCTTTGGCCGCGGCCCGCCGGTCGCCCAGGCTGGCGATGACGAAAAGCAGCGTCACATAGGCGACCGCGATGATGACGATGACCCAGCCCTGCACGCCCGGATGTCCCTCCCTTCAGGCGCCTTGCGCCTCAAGCACTCAAGGCAATCACAGCTTCGGGGGCAAGTCCATTGTGCATCGACTCAGGCCAGGTGCCGGCAAGCGGAATTTAACGGTTTTGCAACTGCCGGTTTTTGCTATTGTGCGGTTGCTTTGGTGGGGAGCGGCAGGTCCGGCCGTGGCCGGCGGACAGGAGAGGGAACGATGCTCAGGGAATTTCAGGAATTCATTGCAAAGGGCAATGTGATGGACCTTGCGGTCGGCGTCATCATCGGCGGCGCCTTCGGCCTGATCGTCTCGTCGCTGGTCGCCGACATCATCATGCCGATCGTGGGGGCCATCTTCGGCGGTTTCGACTTCTCCAACTATTTCCTGCCGCTGTCGTCGAACGTAACCGCAGCCTCGCTGGAGGAAGCCCGCAAGCAGGGCGCGGTGTTCGCATGGGGCAACTTCCTGACGGTGCTCATCAATTTCCTCATTCTCGCCTGGATCATTTTCCTGCTGGTGAAGGGGGTAAACAGCATGCGCCGCAGGCTTGCGGCGGAAAAGCCGGTCGAGCCGGAAGCCCCGCCCGCCGACATCGCGCTGCTGACCGAGATCCGCGATCTGCTGGCGAAGCGATAGATTCAGGTGACGCCGGCCTGCAAATGCGGCTCAGCCTGACCTGAATCTCACATATCGACCCGGCTGCCTTGCGGCCGGGTTTCGTTTGCGCTGCCCGGAATGACACGGTAGCAACTGCTCTCAACTGTAGAATACGGGATGGTCATGAAACTGATCGACGATCTGCGCAGCGAGGCTCGCATGGCGCCCGAAAGCGGGATCGTGGCCGTTGCCAATTACGGCCGCGGGCGGGAGGGTCTGATCCCGCTCTGGGCGGGAGAGGGCGACCTGCCGACGCCGGAGTTCATTTCGCAGGCGGCTGCACGTGGGCTGTTGGCCGGCGAAACCTTCTACACCTGGCAGCGCGGCATCCCGGAACTGCGACAAGCGCTCGCGCGCTATCATGCCCGCCATTTCGACCGAGAGTTCGCACCGGAGGAATTCCTGGTGACCGGCGGTGGCATGCAGGCGATCCAGCTTGCGCTGCAGGCCACGGCGGGCACGGGCGACGAGGTGATCTACCTGTCGCCGGCATGGCCGAACTTTCCCGGCGCGGCCGGCGTCGCGGGCGCAAGGCCGGTTGCCGTCAGGCTGGACCAGACCGGCAATGGCTGGGGATGCGATGTCGCCAAGGTAGAAGCGGCGGTGACAGAACGCACTCGGGCCATCTTCGTCAATTCGCCATCGAACCCGACCGGTTGGACCGCTGACCTGGATACGCTGCGGGAAATCCTCGATCTCGCCCGGCGCAAAGACCTCTGGATCATCGCCGACGAGATCTATGCGCTGTTCCACTATGGCGGCGTCCGGGCGCCGTCCTTAATGGATATCATGGAGGAGGAAGACCGCATCCTGTTCGTCAACACGTTTTCCAAGAATTGGGCGATGACCGGATGGCGCATCGGCTGGCTGCGCGTGCATCCGGAGTTGCAGCAGACATTCGAAAACCTGATCCAGTATTCGACCTCTGGCGTGGCGCAGTTCATGCAGCGCGGGGCGATCACGGCGCTGGACGAGGGCGACGAATTCCTGGCGGCGCAGATAGAGCGCGCGCGGCAGGCGAGGGACATCGCCTGCAATATACTCGGCGCCACCGGCCGCGCCCGGTTCAGCGTGCCGCAGGGCGCGTTCTATCTGTTCTTCTCGGTCGACGGCATTGCGGATTCCCGCGCCGCGGCCTTCGAGATCGTCGACCGCGCCAATGTCGGGCTGGCGCCCGGCACAGCCTTCGGAGAGGGCGGCGAAGCCTTTTTCCGGCTTTGCTTCCACCGCCGGCTGGACCAGGTCGAGGAGGCTGCGAACAGGTTGGCGGAGTGGATCAGGAATAGGTGAATTTAGCTAGGCGGGGGAACTCACCCGCCCGACTTCGGCACCAGCAGCGGAATGATGCGCTCGCTCTTGGCGACAGCGGGGCGCCCGGTCGCGCCGTAGGAGATTCCGAGAGCGTCCCAGGTCTCGACCAGCGCGTCGCGCAGCGTCTCAATCAGGGCGTTGGAATGGAACGGCGTTGGCGTGATGCGCAGGCGCTCGGTGCCGCGCGGCACCGTCGGGTAGTTAATCGGCTGGATGTAGATGCCGTGCACGCCGAGCAGGCGGTCGGTCGCCATCTTGCAGAGCTCGGGATCGCCGACCAGCACCGGGACGATGTGGGTGGCGGACGGCATCACCGGCAGGCCGGCGGCAGCCAGGATGTCCTTGGTGCGGGCCGCCTGCCGCTGCTGTGCGTCGCGCTCGGCCTGCGACTGCTTGAGGTGGCGGATCGAAACAGCAGCCGCAGCAGCGATCGCCGGCGGCAGCGCTGTGGTGAAGATGAAGCCAGGCGCATAGGAGCGCACGGCGTCCACGACCGCGCTTGAGCCGGTGATGTAGCCGCCCAGCGTTCCGAACGCCTTGGCGAGCGTGCCCTCGATGATGTCGATGCGGTCGGCGAGGCCTTCGCGCTCGGTGATGCCGCCGCCGCGCGGACCGTACATGCCGACGGCATGGACCTCGTCGATATAGGTCATGGCGTTGTATTTCTCGGCGAGTTCGACGATCCGTTCGATCGGCGCGATGTCGCCATCCATCGAATAGACGGATTCGAAGACGATCAGCTTGGCGCGCTCGCGGCCTGCCGCTTGCAGCAGGCTTTCGAGATGGGCGACGTCATTGTGGCGGAAGATCTTCTTCTCGGCGCCCGAGCGGCGCACGCCCTCGATCATCGAGGCGTGGTTCAACTCGTCGGACAGCACCAGGCAGTTCGGCAGCAGCCGGGCAATCGTCGAGATCGACGCCTCGTTGGAGACGAAGCCCGAGGTGAAAACCAGCGCAGCTTCCTTGCCGTGCAGGTCCGCGAGTTCCTTTTCCAGCTCGACCAGCGGATGGTTGGTGCCGGAAATGTTGCGCGTGCCGCCTGCGCCCGAACCCATCCTGCCGGCGGTCTCCTGGAACGCGGCGATCACGGCGGGGTGCTGTCCCATGCCGAGATAGTCATTGGAGCACCAGACGGTGATCTCCTGTTCCTGGCCGTTGGCGCGCCAGATGGCGCGGGGGAAGGAGCCGGCAATCCGCTCCAGATCGGCAAAGACGCGATAGCGACGCTCGGCATGAACCTGGTCGATCGCTTCCTCGAAAAACCGCTGATAGTTCATTCTGACTTTCCAAATTTGGCAGCGATCATAATCACTGCCGATTTTTGCGTCCATGACCGAAACTCGGTCAAAATGCCACGGTATCCCCGCCCACAAACGAACAGAGTCACCCGGATATTCCGGAGGCGCGGGCCGCGAACGAACTTGTGGGGTGGCTTTTCGGCGGCGTTTCCAATAGGTGCGTGCCGACGTCTGGTGGAGATTTCAGGAATGTCCGTACTGGTAACTGGCGGCGCCGGCTATATCGGCAGCCACATGGTGTGGGAACTGCTCGATGCCGGCGAAGAGGTCGTCGTGCTCGACCGGCTGTCGACCGGGTTCGAATGGGCGGTGGCTCCGGAGGCGAAGCTGGTCGTCGGCGACGTCGCCGACAGCGAACTGGTGGGTTCGCTGATCCGCGAACACTCGGTTGACGCCATCATCCATTTCGCCGGTTCGATCGTGGTTCCGGAATCGGTCGCCGACCCGCTCGGCTATTACGAGAACAACACCTGCAAGACCCGCGCTCTGATCGAGACGGCTGTGCGCGGCGGCGTCCCCAATTTCATCTTCTCCTCGACCGCCGCCGTCTATGGCGCGGCCGGCCTGGAGCCGGTCCGCGAGGATGCGCGGCTTGCGCCGGAATCGCCCTACGGCCTCTCCAAGCTGATGAGCGAATGGATGTTGCGCGACGCAGCAGCCGCGCACGGCATTCGCTACACGGCGCTGCGCTATTTCAACGTCGCCGGCGCCGATCCCAAGGGGCGGACCGGCCAGTCGACGCCCGGCGCCACCCACCTGATCAAGGTGGCCAGCGAAACCGCGCTCGGCAAGCGGCCTTCCATGCAGGTGTTCGGAACCGACTATCCGACGCCGGACGGCACCTGCGTGCGCGACTACATCCATGTCAGCGACCTGGTCGCCGCGCACCGGCTCGCCCTGCAGCGGCTGCGCGCCGGCGGCGACAGCCTCGTCGCCAATTGCGGCTACAGCCACGGCTATTCGGTGCTCGAGGTGATCGAAAGCGTGCGCCGCGTGTTCGGCGGCGACTTCGACGTCCAGATCGGCGGCAGGCGGCCCGGCGACGCTGCGTCGGTGATCGCCAATTCCGATCTCGCCCGGCGCGAATTCGGCTGGACTCCCGCCCATGACGACCTCGACGCCATCGTCGGCGATGCGCTATCGTGGGAGAGGAAGCTCACCGGCAAGAACTCGGTGCACGGCTGAGGCGTCGCTGCCGGGCGGCGCTCCCGGCAAAGGGCTTCCAGCGGGTGGGGACGGGGCATGGGACCGCAAGTCGCGATCGACCTCGGGCGGATTGAGCGCAACGCGCGGAGAATCGTCGAGCGCTGCGCACAATCCGGCATAAAGGTTTTCGGCGTCACCAAGGGCACCTGCGGCATGCCGCAGGTGGCGCGCGCAATGCTGCGCGGCGGCGTCGCCGGCATCGCCGAGTCGCGATTCGAAAACATCCGCCGGCTGCACGAAAGCGGCATCGATTGCCCAATCATGCTGCTGCGCAGCCCGCCGATCTCGCGCGTCGAGGAGGTGGTGCGCACGGTTGACATCAGCCTGCAGTCGGAACTCGCCATCATCGGCGAGATCTCGCGCATCGCCGAGCGCCTCGGCCGCATCCACGACGTCATCGTCATGGTCGATCTCGGTGATCTGCGCGAAGGCATCTGGCCGAACGACCTTCTGCCGACGGTGGAAAAGATCCTCGAGATGAAGGGCGTCAGGATCGCCGGCATCGGCACCAATCTGACCTGCTTCGGCGCCATCGTGCCGACCAAAGAAAATCTCGGGCAACTGGTTGCGCACGCCTACAAGATCGAGCGGTTGGCCGGGATAACGCTCGACTGGGTGTCCGGAGGGAACTCGTCGTCATTGCCGCTACTGCTCGACGGAGGGCTGCCCGCCGGAATCAACAATCTGCGCGTCGGCGAAGCCATCCTGCAGGGGGGCATCGAGACGTTCCGCGACGAGCCGTGGCCCGGACTGGAATACGACGCATTCCGACTTGCCGGAGAACTCATCGAGGTGAAGCTGAAGCCTTCGATGCCGATCGGTGAATCCGGCTTCGATGCGTTCGGCAACCGTCCGCTTTTCGTCGATGAGGGCGACCGGCTGCGCGGCATCGCCAATATCGGGCGCGAGGACGTCATCGTCGAAAGCCTGACGCCAATCAACAAGGGTGTGCGGGTTCTGGGCGCGTCGAGCGATCATCTGGTGCTCGACGTGACCGAAGCCGATCCGCCGCTCGCTGTGGGGGACCGGGTCAGCTTTCGCATGGGCTATGGGGCGCTGCTCACCACGATGACCTCGGAATATGTCGAAAAAGCACCCATGCACGACATCGCCGACATCCCCGGCCGCAAGATGGTCTCGATAATTGCCGAACCGCAATCGGCGCCCATCCTGGCCAGACATGACATCGGCTCCAGGTTCGAGGCAATGGATTACGATGTGGTGGAACTGGCCGACGCCTCGCGTCCGCCCGCCGGCCTGATCAGGCTTCATTCTGGCAAGGACCGGCGCGCAGCCTATCAGGCCCTGGCGGCAGCGGCGCGCTCCACGCACTCGCTCGGCCTCATATGGATTGACTCGATCGCGGCGCTGATGCCGGAAGCCGGCGAAGACGAGGAAATGGCGGAGACGTCGGTGCTCTCGCGCGTCCTCGGCCTCGGAGGGCGGCAAGATGCGCTGCAGCCGCAGCTTTCCCCTGAAAACGTCGTTCTCGTGGGCCTGCGCGAGGCCCATCCGACTGAGGCGAAAATCCTCAAGGAGACCCGCGTTTCCGTTTTCACCATGGCCGAGATCGACGGCTCAGGCATGCGCGACGTCATGCGCGAGGCGATCAGGATCGCCTCGTCCGGCACAAGCGGCTTCCATGTCAGCTATTCGCCGACAGCCACGGAAATGCCGGAATGGGCGCCGGGCGCCGGCGGGATCACCGTCCGCGAGACCCATCAAGCAATGGAGGCAATCGCACTAAGCGGCCGCATGGTGTCCATGGACATTTCGTCGGTTGCGGCCGAACTGGATCCTCGGATCGGCCATGAAACGGTTAACTTCGTGATGTCTGCTTTCGGAAAACGAATCCTTTAAGCTGACAGAGAACCCAGATTGGTGCTATCCGAGGAGCCATGGTCGATCGTTCGGCCAAGGATTGGGCGTGCAGGGGTATCAAGGGTACCGAGATTTTGGAGCCGGCTATGTTGAACGCCGTAAGCTGTTCAGGTAACAATGTGCCGGGCCGGGCATTGTTGCATGACATTTATTCAGATGGAAATGCATCCACGCTGAGCATTGTTGCATGAAACTCAGTAGCTTGCGTCTGCCCGCCCGATTTGCCCGTTACGCGGGGACTCTGCACGATTTCGCAGTCGCGGCCGGCTCTTTCATCCTGGCCTATCTGACCGTTCTCGGCGTCAAGGCAGTCGAGGTGCCGGGCAACGAGGAGAAGACGCTCGGCTTCGTGGCCATTTTCGGTATCTTCTATTTCGTCTTTTCGCTGCATCGCGGTTCGTGGCGATACGTCTCGATTCCCGATCTGATCATCATCATCAAGGTGGCGCTCGCGACGACGGTGACCTACACGGTCGCGTCGTTCCTGATGACCCGCGGCGCCAATGTTCCGCGTTCCGTGCCGGTCCTGGCCGGGGTTTTCATGATTACCGCGCTTGCCGGCTCCCGGCTGGCCTGCCGCCTTCTGGTCGAGAAAGTCCTCTGGCGCACCAGTCCCCTCTCCCCCGCGCCGGCAAACCGCCGAAACGTGCTTCTCTATGGGCTGAACGACAGCGCGGAAAGCTTCATACGGGCAAGTCGCCGGGGGCAAAGCGAGTTCAATGTCGCCGGCATCCTCGACGACAGCATGCTGAACCAGGCAAGAACGCTTCAGGGCGTGAGGGTTCTCGGCTCGTTCGACGATGTCGGCAAGCTCGCAGACCGCCTGGAGCGAACCGGTATTCCCATATCCGAGCTGATCGTCACCGAAGCGGCCCCCACCCGCCAGCATCTCGGCGAGATCGTCGAAAAGACCGCGAAGCTCGGCATCAAGACTTCGATAATACCGGACGTCACGGAGACCGCGCTCATTACCAGCCGGTCGCTGCTGGAGCCGAAGGAGATTGAACTCGGGGACCTTCTCGATCGTCCGGAGGTCGTCACCGACATATCGAGCATAGCCCGTCTCATCAACAACAAGACGGTTCTCGCCACCGGCGCCGGCGGGTCGATCGGTTCGGAGCTCTGCCGCCAGATCGCGCAGCTTGGGCCAAGGCTCCTGGTCATCACCGACAGCTCGGAATTTCATCTCTACATGCTCGATATGGAGCTGCGGGAAAAATACCGGGATGTGAAAATAAGCACGCGTCTGATGGATGTGCGCGACAGCACGCGGGTTTCGCGGCTGTTTGCTGAAATGCGCCCGGATGTGGTGTTTCACGCCGCCGCGCTCAAGCACGTGCCGCTGGCCGAGAGCAATCCGCTGGAGGCAATCAAGACCAATTTCCTCGGCACCAAGAATGTCGCCGATGCAGCGCTCGCCAACGAAGCCGCAAGCTTCGTAATGATCTCGACAGACAAAGCCGTGAACCCCACGAATGTCATGGGAGCGACGAAGCGGGCGGCGGAGGCCTATTGCCAAGCCCTCGACCTCAACTCGAAAAAGACTCATTTCAAGACGGTCAGGTTCGGCAACGTTCTCGGCTCGAATGGCTCGGTGGTGCCGCGATTCCAGGAACAGATCCTCGCCGGAGGGCCGGTAACGGTCACTCATCCCGACATCGTCCGGTTTTTCATGACGATCCCGGAAGCGGTCCGGCTGGTTCTGAACGCATCGGCCGAACACGGCGGCGAAGAATTGCAGCGCGGCAAGATCATGGTGCTGGACATGGGCGAGCCGGTCCGCATCGTCGATCTGGCCGAGCGCATGATGCAACTCGCCGGGCTGAAGCCTTATGTGGACATAGAAATCGTATTTTCCGGTCTGCGGCCCGGGGAAAAGCTGTTCGAGGAGCTTTTCGATCCTTCCGAAGTCCAGGACCTGCGCACGGAAGACGGCTATGTGGTTGCATCGCCGCGCGTGATCGACAAGCTGCTTCTCGACAAGTCGATAACGGAACTTCAGAACGCAGTAGTCCGCGAAGACCGCGGGCGGGCGCTTGAACTGCTGCTTCACATTGTTCCGGAATACCGCAGCGCCAAGGCAATGCAGGAGCAGTCTGCTAAGCCTGTTGCGCAGGATTTGGACGACGCCGCTCCCTATTCGTAAGCTCACCCGGGGCACGGCGGCTGCAGGAATTCAGCGGTTCTTCCGTCTGGGGACAGACTGCCATATGCTAGGCACTCGATGCACTTCTCACCGTGAGTCGGCGGTGACAAGAGCAAGCGTTATGCAGTCGCGGTTGGCAATGGCGGGCTTCGGAACAACATGGATGGGAATTCTGGGGGGCTCGACGCCGCTTTGCTCGGCAAGCACAGGGCGGTCTGCGAGAATGCGCTTCAGCGGTTGACCTCCGGGCTCGGCCCGGATGACGTGGCTGCCCGGAATGCCGCCTACGCAAAAATCCGCGACAGCAATGAAAGCTTCATTGCCAAGAATGCGGCTAAATTCGGAGACGCCGCCGCTGCTGCCCTTCGCGTAATCGTCGAAGAGATAATCGCGCAGGATGCCCGCGACGGCCCAATGTCGGCAGCGTCCGACGGCGAGGACCACGCTTCCGGGCTGGTCGCCGAGGTGGAACCGATCAATCGGACCAAGGCGGCGCTCCGGCAGGGCCGCTCGGCGCTCTTCGGCGGGCTTGTCGGTGCAGGCCTGGCGGTGCTTGCCGGGATCGGGCTTTGGATGGTGGACGGGGCGTGGTCTTCGGCGCTTTCTCCTACCGAGCGGCAGCGTGAATTCGAGGCGCAGTTCGAGAAGTCCCTTCCCAAGATCGACGTGGCCGTGCGGTTTCTGGAGCGGGTCGAGCAGGAGGTCATCAAGCGGCAGAAGACGGACGGAGCGGCGTTCGCAGCCCTGGCCAGCAAGGGACTCATGACGATCGACAAGCTGCTGCCGGAATTGGCCAAGGAGATGCCCAAGGAATTGCCGCCGCGAGCGGTTCTTTACATCGCTGCAAATACCGTCGCCTATAAGATCGTCTTCCGCTCCGTGCTCTGCACTGCGGTGGAATTCGCGCGTCCGGCCATGGTCGACCTCAAGCGGAACGATGAAGGACTGGGCTGCGAATTCTTTGGCGTGTGGAATGAAGCGGGCGCCAAAATATAGCTCGTTTAAGGGGCAGGAAGAACTGTCGACAAGCTAACAGTTGGGCGGCTGGTGGTTGCTGCAGCAGACAATGTCTGGTTTAGGGCGCCAATCATTGTATCCTGATGCCTACGTATATTGTTACCGGATTAAATGATGAGTGACGGAGGGACACGACAGGAGCGACGCATGGGATTTGAAGACGAGGAGCAAACCCTGCCGGCCGGAACGACCTTCACACCCTCGGTCCTGAAGGATTTCCGCTGCGATCTGGAGACGGACTGCAGATGCTCGCCCGAAATGCGCCCCACATGCGAGTACAATGTGAAAACCCGGCCCGCGCGGAGCAGCGTCCTGTACAAGCACAGCTTGAGAGTCGCGAAAAGGGCCGAAACGGCGAAAAAACAACCGAAAATGTTCTACGAGGTGAATTCGCCGATGGCGGTTCGTCTTTTGCTTCTGCTCCTCGTCTTTGCGGGGGCGGTCGTCGCCATCACCTGGCATTTCGGCGAGTGGATACGGCACTCCATCCAGTAAAGGTCGCATGAAGCGCGCATTCGACGTCATACTTGCCGCCATCGGGCTGGCGGTCGCGGCGCCGCTGATCCTGGCTGCCGTCTTGTTGATCCGGCTCACATCGCAGGGTCCGGCGATTTTTCGCCAGACCCGCATGGGGCTGAACGAGAAGCCTTTCACCTGCCTGAAGCTGCGCACCATGTATTGCGGGACCGGGAACGTCCCGACCCATGAGGCAGGCGCGTCGTCGATCACGCCGGTCGGAAGGCTTCTTCGGCGGTTCAAATTCGACGAATTGCCGCAACTGTGGAACGTGCTGGCAGGCGACATGAGTTTTGTCGGGCCGCGGCCGTGCCTGCCTTCGCAGACGGCCCTGATCGCGGCGCGGAGGGCGTACGGACTCTATAGGCTACGTCCTGGCATTACCGGCGTGGCGCAGGTTGCGGGCGTGGACATGTCCGATCCGGAAAGATTAGCGGCGCTCGATGCGGCCTATCTGCGCGATATGTCGCTTGCCGCCGACATAAGGCTGATCCTGGCCACGGCGCTCGGTTCCGGGCAGGGTGACCGGGTGAGGCCGATGGAATAACGCCCGGAGCGCGGGGTCAGCCAGGCAAGAGAGCCGCGGGCTTCGAACCGCCAGCGGCCCGTCCCTCGTCGATGAGCAGTCGCACGAACTGCTCGGTCACCGCATCTTCGCGGAACTGGCCGTTCCTGAACAATTCCAATCCCGCACGACCCTGCCGGTCCAGCAATTCGGGATCGGCAAGGTAACCGTCGATGGCGGCGATCATCGAAGCCGCCATCGCGCCGGGGTCGCCTGGCGGGATCAGCGTTCCGTTCACGCCGTGGCGTACAATTTCGCGGCACCCCTGAAGGTCGGTGGTAAGGCAGGGAACCGCGCTCGCCGCAGCCTCGATCAGGATGCGCGGGATGCCCTCGCCGTAGCGGGAAGGCAGGCAAACCAGATCCACGCTGCGCAGAAGTCCGGGCATATCGGAGACCTCGCCCAGGAATTTGATGGCGCCTTCGCGTTCGAGCAGTTCCGGCGCGTAGCGGTCGGGGTCGTGAGGCTCGACCATGCCTGCGACCAGGAACTCGACCTTGCGGTTCCCCGAATAATGGCGCGCCGTCTCGACGAAAGCATCCAGCCCTTTCGCCTTCAGCAATCTCGACGCAAACAGGATTCTTACCGGCGATCGCACCCGGCTATCTGCGGCCGGATAAAACCGCTCCGGATCGACGCCAGCGCCACTGATGACGGTCGAATTGTGCCGGCCAATCAGCCCGCGGTTCAACCAGTCGTCACGGTCCTCCGCGGTCTCGAAGGTGAAATGCACGCCTGCCTGCGACGAAAGAAACCGTATTGAGGCATCGACCATGGACCGCGCCAGGCGGTCGGCCGTCCTCTGCCGCGTGCTCGACGGCGACATCAACCGCCCGAGGCCGGGTATTGTGACCAGGATACGCCGCGGTCCGTTTCCCAACCTCCGCGCAAGCAAGGCGGCGAGCCCCGACAGGACGGCGGGCTTGAGCGTGATGAGGTGCACGGCATCCGGCTTCTCGGTTCTGAAATGCCGCAGCGATCGGCGTATAACCTTCGCGTCCAGAACCGGATGGAAGGAGAAGCGCTCTATCGGCATGTGCTCGTGGCGCCAGCCGGCCGTTGGCTTGGCCATCGGCCTTCCCCCGGTGATGACGGTCACGTCTGCGCCAGTGGCTGAAAGCCGCTCCACCACATGGAGGCGATGCCTCAGAAAATAATCGCTGTCATTGCATATGACAGTGATCCTGGTCATTCGCTGTTCTCCGCTGCTTTGCGGCCTTGGGTGGTGCGCATCCGTCGCATAGTCAAGCGGAAAAGGCCTCCGCGTCTAAGAGGGTCGCGCAAACCGCGTCGGCGGAACGGCTTTTAGCGCAGCGCTTTCTGCGGAAGGCAGGCCTCGGGAATCCCTGAGAGCGATTCCAGACGCCAGCCGGGCGACAATTGCAGGGATAGGCGCGGCGCCTTCGCCAGCGACGCCGAAAGCGCCCTCAGAGCGCGCAGCCTGGAGCCGCGGAAACGGTAGGTGGCTGCGATCTCGAGATCCATATAGCTGTCGAGGCGGGTAAAGAGCACACGGTCCAGCACGCTTCGCCATTTCGCTCGCATGGCGGCCGCGGCGGCCGCGATCTGCTCGGGACGCTGCACACGCTGCCTCTCGATCGCAACGGCGGCGACCGGAAGTATTTCGAGCGAAAAGCCCTTCAGCGCCAGCGACAGGAACCAGTCGACATCCTCGAAGCGCCGAAGCGTCTCATCCTGGAAGCCCGCGGCGGCAACGGCTTTGGGCCCGTTCAGGATTACGCATGAGCCCGGCGAGAACCAGCATCCGGAGGCGAATGCGCGCGGCGCGGCGGCGGGACGGGGCCAGCGCAAGCGGGAGGCGTCGTGGTTGGCGGTGAAGTCGATCCAGCCGCAGCCGAAAATAGTGGTCTCCGGCGCGCCGTGACGTAGTCGTTCCTGCACGCCTCGCCAACGCTCCGCTATGCTGCCGCGGAGCAGGTAGTCGTCGCTATCGAGGAAAGTTATCCAGTCGGTGCGAGCCTCGCGCATGCCGGTGTTGCGCGCGGCGGCCGGCCCGCGATTGCTCTCATGGCGTATCAGGCGAACATTCAGGCGGCGAGCAAGATCGGGGTCGATCGCCGAAGGGACGGGTGAACCGTCGTCGACCACGATGACTTCCTCCGGCGCGCTGTCCTGGCCATCGACGCTTCGGAGCGCCCTGTCCAATGCATCCGGGCGGCCGTGGACCGGAATGATGAGCGTTAAAGGCACTTTCTGCATAATGAACTGCTAGCAGAGACCCAGATTGCGGGAAAGCTCAGCCGCTTGATCGCGACTCGGAATCGCGCCCGCTGCCAAAGACAAAAAACACGCTGGTCAATATTCCGACAATAAACAGCGAATCCGAAAGGTCGTGGCCGATCATGTTGTTCAGCAGGCCGCTGAGGAAAAAGCTTGTCGCGATGCCGGCGGTCATGGCGAGGCCGTAGTCTCCCATCTCGTCACGCTTCTTGCGCCAGGCCAGGATTACGGGGCCGAGGAGCATCATGGCGACAATCAAGGCTCCGGGAATCCCGTCGCGTACGGCGTAGTTCAGAAAGACGTTGTGGAAATGCGAGAAGGGGAGAGGCGCTCCCGAGATGGCCTTGGTGCGCTCGATCATCAGTTCTTCGCTGTGGCCCGGCCCGTGGCCGAAGAATGGCGCTTCCGTAACGAGTTGCCAGCCCGCCTTCCAGACGGTCAGCCGCTGGCCGACCGATCCCGAATAATCCCCCTTTTCCACGATCTGTCCATAGTCTTCCACCAGCAGCTCGACACGGTCGCGGACGAAGGGTGTGGCAAACAATCCGAAGGCCAGCAGCGCGACTGAAAATGCCGCTATAGAGGGCAACAGGTAACGCCGCGCCACGTGATCGCGATAGAACCAGATGCAAATCGCCGGAACGATGACGAGTCCGGGCCACAGGCCACGTGTTCCAGACAGGATTATGCTGCCGACGCATGCGAGTGCGGCCAGCGCGAATAGCACACGCAATTGGCCGCGCGCCCGCTGGCTCGCCAGGAAAGTGATCGTGAGGGCTATGAAATTAGCAAGCGCGAAGGGATAGGCGTTGCCGGCGCCACCTTCGGCCCGCAGGCCAAATCCGAAGCTCTCTACCAGGGCGATGGCGAACGCCACATAGGCGCCGCCCATCGCGGCGAGTTCGACCGTATCGCGAACGCCGGGGCGGTCCGAAACCGAAAGGCGGGAATAGATGGGCAAGAAGGCCAGATAG
>NZ_AHAM01000074.1 GCF_000236565.1 Mesorhizobium alhagi CCNWXJ12-2
TTGAGACCAGCCGCGCGCAGAAAGGCACCGGTCTCGGCCTTTCCATCGTCAAGCACATTCTGACCCGCCACAATGGCCGCCTGTCGATCAAATCGAAGGTGGGGGAGGGCGCAGCCTTTACGGTGCATCTGCCGGCCGGCTGAAGACCCTGACGGGCTTTGCCGGAGTCACTTGGTCCGCTCCGCCTGGCCTGACTGATGGCAGTTTCTTTTTTTCGTCATCCGGCTAGCGTATCGATCAGGATTCAGGGCGGCGATTCCGCCCGGCGGAAAGCAGGTACCGGCCATGCAGTCGCATCACATCGTCAGCGCTTATGACGAGGAGCTCAAATTCCTCACCCGCAAGATCGCGGCCATGGGTGGCCATGCCGAACGCATGGTCGATCAGTCGATAGCGGCCTTGGTCAGTTCGGACATCGCTTTGGCGCAGAAGGTCATCGGCGACGACGCCGTGCTCGATGAAGGCCAGCGCGAGATCGACGACAAGGCGATCCTGATCATCGCGAAGCGCCAGCCGGTCGCCGGCGACCTGCGCGAGATCATCGGCGCGATCCGCATCTCGGCGGATCTGGAACGTGTCGGCGATTTGGGCAAGAACGTCGCCAAGCGCGTCGTGGCGGTCGCCGAGGGCCGCCATCCGGTCAGCCTTTTCCGCGGCCTCCAGGCGCTCGCCGAACTTGCGCTGACGCAACTCAAGGAAGTGCTCGACGTCTACGCGTCGCGCTCGGTCGAGCGCATCGCCTTCATGCGCGACCGCGACGACCAGATCGACGCCATGTACACGTCGCTGTTCCGCGAGCTTCTGACCTACATGATGGAGGATCCGCGCAACATCACACCCTGCACGCATCTCCTTTTTTGCGCCAAAAACATCGAGCGCATCGGCGACCACGCCACCAATATCGCCGAAGCCATCTATTACATCGTCACCGGCGAGCAAATGCCGGCCGATCGGCCGAAGGAAGACAAGAGCCACCGGGTAACGATAGCTAAGGCGGCGGGCGAGTAGCCGCCTGCCCGATCTCGAATGGGCAGCCTCTACCTGCTCCTGCGCCGCTCGGAAGCAGGCTGGAACGCGATCTTGGCATGATAGGTGCAATAGGGTCCGGTCTCGGCGGAGTCGTTTCCGCAGAAATGGAAGTCCTCCGACAGCGGATCGCCGTTGGGCCATTTGCAGGTCCGCTCGTTGAGCTGGACGAGCTGCAGTCGCCGCGAGATCGGCACCACCACATTCTCCACCGGGCGCAGATACTGCCTCGCCACCGGTTCGGCATCGAACTGCTGCTGCAATGCAGTCGCGCCAATCGAGGTGGTGGCGGTGCGCGTCACGGTCGCAGACCGGGTCACGCTCTTGGCGCCGCCGGTTCCCTGCGCCTTCTTCTGGCGCGCCGGGGCAGCCGTCGCGCGGCCGCGGCTCGACAGTTTCAGGCGGTGAACCTTGCCGATCACGGCGTTGCGGCTCACCCCGCCCAACTGCGCCGCAATCTGGCTTGCGCTGAGGCCTTCGGCCCACAGTTTGCGGAGGGTTTCAACGCGCTCGTCGGTCCAGTTCATAAGATCATGCTCCTGATCAGCGTGCGGGGAGTCAGAATCCATTCCCGTCCCGGCGTTGCCGGGTTCGACACCACATCTATTCGGTTGATTATGCCGCCGCACGAAATCTAGTTATTTCTTGACTACAAACTACTCTATCCAGTGACTCCGTGACAAGAGTCCGGAATGCAACACGAATCGGATTTTTCGGTTTTCCCCAACTTGCCCGCGCAAAGCCGACCATTTGCCTTCGCGCCTCAAGCTGACGTTTCCGTTGACTTCACGGCCGAAAAATCCAATATGCCGACGTGGCCGCCGCTTTGGCGGCTTTTTTGATTTTTCCGGTACCGGAGACGCATATAATGAGCGGTTCGGCGCTTTTCGAGACTTTCGCCCGTGCACCCCTGGCGTTCGACCGGGGCGAGGGAAGCTGGCTGATCACCGAGGACGGCCAGCGCTATCTCGATTTCGCCGGCGGTATCGCCGTCAACTCGCTTGGCCACGGCCATCCGAAGCTCGTCGCTGCTCTCACCGAGCAGGCCGGCAAGCTCTGGCACACCTCCAATCTCTACCAGATTCCGGGCCAGACACGACTTGCCGAAAGGCTGGTCGCCAACAGCTTCGCCGACAAGGTATTCTTCACCAATTCGGGCGCCGAGGCGCTGGAATGCGCGATCAAGACGGCGCGCCGCTATCACTATGTCAACGGCCGCCCCGAGCGCTTCCGCACCATCACGTTCGAGGGCGCCTTCCACGGCCGCACGCTGGCCACGATCGCCGCCGGCGGCCAGCAGAAATATCTCGAAGGCTACGGCCCCAAGGTCGAGGGCTTCGACCAGGTGGCGTTCGACGATATCGACGCCGCCGAACGGGCTATCACCCACGAAACGGCAGCCATCCTGCTCGAGCCGGTGCAGGGCGAGGGCGGCGTCCGCGATTTCCCCGCGCAGTCCCTGAGGCGTCTGCGCGAGCTCTGCGACGAACACGGCCTGCTGCTGATCTTCGACGAAGTGCAGTGCGGCGTCGGCCGCACCGGCAAGCTTTTCGCCCATGAATGGGCGGGCGTCGCGCCCGACCTGATGGCGATCGCCAAGGGCATAGGCGGCGGCTTCCCGATGGGCGCGTGTCTTGCGACCGACGAGGCGGCGGCCGGCATGACGCCCGGTGTGCACGGCACCACATTCGGCGGCAATCCGCTGGCGATGGCGGTCGGCAATGCCGTGCTCGATGTCGTGCTGGAGGAAGGTTTCCTCGATGACATCAGCCGCAAGGGCCTGCTGATGAAGCAGGGGCTCGCGGCAATCGCTGACGAATTTCCCGAAATCATCGAGGGCACGCGGGGCACGGGCCTGTTGCTGGGCCTGAAGTGCAAAGCGCCCAACGCCAAGGTCGCGGCCGCGCTGCGCGATCAGAAGCTGCTTTCGGTCCCGGCGGGCGAAAACGTCCTGCGCCTGCTGCCGCCGCTGACCGTGACCGACGCGGAAATCCGCGAGGCGCTTGCCCGCATCCGAGCCGGCGCCAAGAGCCTTGCGCCAGCCGCTGCCAACGCCGCGACCTGATCGCCGGGAGTTTCGACATGACCAGCGCCATTCGCCATTTCACCGATCTTTCCGCCGTTCCGGCAGCGGAATTGCGCGGCATGCTCGACGACGCCGCCCGCCGCAAGGCGCGCCTAAAGGCCGGCGAACGCTCGCGCCCGCTGGAGGGCAAGGTGCTGGCGATGATCTTCGACAAGCCTTCGACCAGAACGCGCGTCTCCTTCGATGTCGGCATGCGCCAGCTCGGTGGCGAGACCATCATGTTGACCGGGACCGAGATGCAGCTCGGCCGCTCCGAGACCATCGCCGACACGGCCAAGGTGCTGTCGCGTTATGTCGATGCGATCATGATCCGCACTACTTCGCATGAACGCCTGCTGGAGCTGACCGAAAACGCCGGCGTGCCGGTGATAAACGGCCTCACCGACGACACGCATCCCTGCCAGCTCATGGCCGACATCATGACCTTCGAGGAACATCGCGGCAGCGTGGCCGGCAAAACCTTCGCTTGGGTCGGCGACGGCAACAACGTGCTTCATTCGCTGCTCGAAGCCTCGGCCCGCTTCAGCTTCAACCTGAAGGTCGGCGTACCGGAAGGCTCCGCGCCCGAACAGAAATATGTCGACTGGGCGAGGAACAATGGCGGCTCCGTGAGCTTCACCAGGTCGGCCGAGGAGGCAGCCGACGGCGCCGACTGCGTCGTCACCGACTGCTGGGTCTCGATGGGCCAGGAACACCGCGCCCGCGGCCACAATGTTTTTCTTCCCTACCAGGTCAACGCCGCCCTGATGAAGCACGCCAAGCCCGACGCGCTTTTCATGCACTGCCTGCCCGCGCATCGCGGCGAGGAGGTCACCGACGAGGTCATCGACGGTCCGCATTCGGTGGTATTCGACGAGGCCGAGAACCGGCTGCACGCCCAGAAGGCGGTGCTCGCGTGGTGCCTGGGCGCTTGAAGCAGGCGGCCCGAGCGCCTATCTGCGTCGGATCACACTCTCTTTTGTTTGAAGACGGCTTTTCGCCGGGCGCAATTCGTGCGCGTCCCGGACAAGCCATGAAGGATTTGGCCCGGTGACCGACAAGGAACGCAAGCTTGGTGAATTCGGCTTTGCCGGCGACGACGATGTCGTGCCGTTCGAGGTCAGCGCGCTCGATGTGCGAGGGCGCATGGTCCAGCTTGGGCCGCTGCTCGACCAGATTCTCGCCCGCCACGACTATCCCGATCCGGTCGCCAGGCTCCTGGCCGAGGCAACCCTGGTGGCGGTGCTGCTCGGCACATCGCTGAAGTTCGAGGGCAAGTTCATCCTGCAAACCCGCACCGACGGTCCCGTCGACATGCTGGTGGCCGACTTCTCGACGCCGAAATCGCTGCGCGCCTATGCGCGCTTCGATTCCGACAAACTCGCTGCGGCCGTCGAGGCGGGCGAGGCTGCGCCGGAAAAGCTTCTCGGCAACGGCATATTGGCGCTCACCATCGACCAGGGCGCCGACATGAAGCGCTACCAGGGCATTGTCGCTCTCGACGGCGAGACGCTCGAGGAGGCGGCCAAGACCTATTTCCGCCAATCGGAGCAGATCCCGACCGACATCAGGCTTTCGGTCGGCAAGCTCGTGCTGCCCGCCGCCGGCGGCAGCCGGGAGCATTGGCGCGCCGGCGGCCTGCTCGCGCAGTTCTTGCCCAAGGCGCAAGAACGCCTGCGCATGCCCGACTTGCATGGCGGCGATGGCGACCCCGGCCAGCCGCCGCATGAAGTCGCCGACGATTCCTGGCGCGAACTGCTGGCGCTCGTGGCGACAGTCGAGCACAACGAGCTTCTCGACCCGTCGGTCGGCTCGGAAAGGCTGCTCTACCGGCTGTTCAACGAGCACGGTGTGCGCGTCTTCGAGGGAACCCATGTCGAGGACGAGTGCTCGTGCTCGCGCACAAAGATCCGCGGCATCCTCGAAGGATTTTCCGCCGAGGAGATCGAGGAAAGCACCGAGGACGGCGTCATTCGGGTCAATTGCGAGTTCTGCTCGAAGGCCTACGAGTTCAAGCCCGCCGAGTTTTCGGCGGAAGCCAGGTCGGCCTGAGGCCGGCGAATCCCTTCCCTTATTGCGGGGAAGGGGTTCCGCCCAACCATCCCGTCAATTCACCCGCCGCTTGCCCGGCAGGTCCAGCGAGAACGCCGGGATCTCGACCTCGAACATTTCGCCCCGGCGGTTTCGCATCGTATAGCGGCCGACCATGATGCCGGATGGCGTCGAAAGCGGGCAACCGGACTGATACTGGTAGCTGTCGCCGGGATTGAGCTCCGGCTGTTCGCCGACCACGCCGGGGCCGCGCACCTCCTCGACCCGGCCGGCGCCGTCCGTAATGCGCCAGTAGCGCGACAGGAGCTGCACGAATTCGTCGGACCGATTGACGATAGTCACTCTGTAGGCCCAGACATAACGGTTCTGCGAGGGGTCGAATTGGTCCTCGAGGTAGAAGGGCTCGACATTCACCTCGATGTCGCGCGTGACGGCCTTGTACATTCCACGCACTCCTTCAACGCAAGAATCTGCCGGCCGGGCCGGCAGGTCAACCTTATTCGGCCGGAGCAAACTGGATTGTGATTTCCGCCTGGCGGGATTTTTCGTTTACTGCAGATGTTGCGACAAGCTCGAAAGGCAAGAAATGCTCGATGGTTGGGCGCGCAGGCGCCTCGATCCGCCGCTCGACGGTTTCGGTGGGCGGCTTGCCAAAACTGGCATTTCGGCCAACGCCGTCACGCTTATCGCTTGCTTCACAGGGTTGGCGGCGGCCGCCGCGATCGCGTTCGGCCAATTCTGGCTCGGTCTCGTGCTGCTCCTCGTCAGCCGGCTCGGCGACGGGCTTGACGGCGCGGTGGCGAAAGTCAACGGCCGGACCGATCTCGGCGGTTATCTCGACATCGTACTCGATTTCGTCTTCTACGGCGCCATTCCCGTCGGCTTCGTATTGGCAGATCCGGAGGCGAATGCGATCGCAGGCGCGGTGCTGGTATTTTCCTTCTACGTCAACGGGTCGAGTTTTCTCGCTTATGCGATCATGGCCGAGAGGCGAAAGCTGTCGACCGATGCACGCGGTGCGAAATCGCTCTTCTTCACGACCGGCTTGGCCGAAGCCAGCGAAACCATTGCCATCTTTGTCGCCTTCTGCCTGTTTCCTGCCTGGTTCCCGCCGCTGGCATACGCCTTCGCGGCCTTGACCTTCTACACCGCCTTATCGAGGATTGTCCTGGCGTGGCGGACGTTCGGAGGACCCGCATGACGGCGGACGAGTTTCGAGCGCTGGCGCTGAGCTTTCCGCAAGCGACCGAAGGCAGCCATTTCGATACGGCGGATTTCCGCGTGGGAAAGAAGATTTTTGCGACGCTGCGCGAAAGTGACGGCCGGGCTGTGCTGAAGCTTTCGCCCGACGAGCAGCAGCTTCTCATGGAAACCGGACGCGGCATTTTCGTGCCGATCAAGGGCTCGTGGGGCCTGAAAGGCTGGACGCGGATCATACTCGAACAGGCTGATGCGGAGACCGTCCGCCACGCCATGGCATTCGCCTGGAAATCGGTAGCGCCGAAGAAGCTAGTGAAGGCCCAGCTGTAGAAGTGGCCACGCTCCCGATTGTCCATCACCCCGGATATGATGCCGGTTTTGCTGCGGACCACAGGTTTCCGATGGGCAAATACAGCGCGCTGATGGAGCAACTCGACGCGCGCGGCCTCGCCACTCCGTCGAACCTGCACAAGCCTACTCCTGCCGAACCCGGCTGGCTGAAGCTCGCGCATGACGCCACCTATATCGATCAGGTGATCGCCTGCGCGGTTCCGCCAAAGATAGAGCGCGAGATCGGTTTTCCGATCGGAGAGCGTGTGTCGAGGCGCGCGCAACTCGCGGCCGGCGGAACCATCCTGGCGGCGCGGCTGGCGCTAGCGAACGGGATCGCCTGCAACACCGCTGGCGGCAGTCATCATGCCCGACGTGATCACGGCGCGGGCTTCTGCACCTTCAACGACGTGGCGGTCGCGGCCCTCGTGCTGATCGCCGAAGGGCTGGCTGCGAATGTGCTGATCGTCGACCTCGACGTACACCAGGGCGACGGCACGGCGGATATCCTGAAAAACGAACCGCGCGCATTCACCTTTTCGATGCATGGCGAACGCAATTATCCAGTGCGCAAGATCGCTTCCGATCTCGACGTTGCTCTGCCGGACGGTACGGGCGATGACGCCTATCTGGGGCGGCTAACGGATATTCTTACGGACATCTCCGGGCGGGCAGCGTGGGACATTGTCTTCTATAATGCCGGCGTCGATCCGCACGCCGACGACCGCCTCGGTCGGCTGGCCCTGTCGGATTACGGGCTGCGCGCCCGCGACTGGCTGACGATCGGGCATTTCAGGGAACGCGGAATTCCGGTCTGCGGCGTCATCGGCGGCGGCTATTCGCGCGATATCGGCGCGCTTGCGGCCCGTCACGCCATTTTGTTCGAGGTCGCCGCCGAGTTCAGCGGCGGTAGCTGAACAGCCGGAGCAGGATGAAGGCCGGAACGACGATCGCGGCGCCGAGCAGGAGATAGCCAAGGAACCGGTCAATGGTCGCAAAGCCCATGTACCACATGCGCAGGAAGAAATCCCGGATGCTTTCGAGGATGTCGAAAGGCGACCAGCCGAAGGTGCTCATCACGATGCCGACGAGAAAAGAGACGACGAGGAGTTTCAGGAATACCCGCAGCGGGCTGTCGCCGAGGAAGCGCGTAAGTCCGGACAAATCACTCTCCTGCGATTGAATGCCAGCGGGACATACGCAGTCGTGGCCATGCGTTCAAGGAAAATGGCAACCTTTGCGATTGCCGATCGGCACGGGACCGTGATATTCGAGCGGTTGCGCGGGTATGATGTAATGGCAGCCTGTCAGCTTCCCAAGCTGAACGCGCGGGTTCGATTCCCGCTACCCGCTCCAGTCCCGCCATCGTTCCAAGCTACAGATCAGAGCCGGTAAATTCTGATGGCAGTGTCGCGCAGGACGGCTCTCTGCACCTCTTCCGGATACGGCGCGAGCGCGGCGTGATACGCCGCGACAAGATCGGCATAGCTTGTCCAGAGCTTCTCGATCGGAAAATTGCTGCCGAACAAGCAGCGTTCGGGCCCGAAAATGGCGATTGTTTCGGCAATCACGTCGGCGACATGAGCCGCATCGTTGCGGTGGATAAATGTTCCAAGGCCGGACAATTTGCTGACGACGTTTTCTTCGCCGGCAAGCCGCTTCATGCCCTCGCGCCAGGCCTGACGGCCGCTTGGCGATATGTCCTCCAGCATGCCGGCATGCTGTAGGACGAAGATGATGTCGCGATTGTCGGCGGCGAGCCTTGCAGCATCCGCCATCTGCGACGTGAAGACCTGGAGATCGAACGACCAGCCGTGATCGGCGAGGACGCGGATATTCTCGCGCAACCGGCTGTCGCTCATCAGATCCGGCGTGGCGGCGAAGCGGTACATCTCGTTTTCGTGCCAGTGAAGCTGCATGCGGATGCCGCGCATAAGCGGGTAGGCCGACTGGCGCTTCATGGTCTCTCTTGCGTCGTCCGACAGCAGGTCGGCATAGCCGACAATTCCGTGCGGCCAACCGTGCCGGTCCGCAATCGCCTGGACCCAAGCCACCTCGTCGACGGCCTGCGGCTTTGCCCAGTTTGTCTGCACATAGACGGACTTTTCGACACCCGATCCGGCGATGTCGGCCAGAAATTCCTCAATCGGATAGTCCCGGCAGATGGCATCGTAAGGACCGAAAATGCGGGGAACCATCGGCCCCTGCAGCCAGGGCAAGTCGGCCTGCCGCCATATGTGGTGGTGCGCATCGACTATGCCGGTCATGCCGCAATCCCCGTAATGGAAAACCGCCGCATCGCCTGGCCGCGCGGCCCGTGTTCGACAGCATCCAGCCTCCCGAAAAGCCGGTCCAGCGCGCCGAGACTGCCCGCATCGCAAAGATCGTCGAGATGCGGCAGGATTCCGGCCATGGCGCGCGTCAGCGGCCGGTATCGTGGATCGGCAGCGAGCGGCGTCGCCCAGACGAGGCGATGGCTGAGCCGCGCCATGCGTTCGACCGCGTGGACCATCTCGGCCGGATCGCCGCGTTCGAGCCCGTCGGACAGGATCACCGTCACGGCCCCCCGGACCAGTGCTGCGTAGCGCGACACCGACAGGAATTCGTCGAGCGACGAGCCGATGCGGGTTCCGCCATCGAAATCGAACACGATGCCGGCCAGCCGGGCGAGCGCCTCTTCCGGATCGCGATGCCTGAGCATAGCCGTAACCCTGTTGAGGCTGGTGCCGAAACAGAAACACTCGACCCGGCGCTCGCGTATCAGCAAATGCGCGAAACGCAGATAGGCTTCCGACTGTGCCTTCATCGAACCCGAGACGTCTATCAGGAGCAGCAGCTTGCGCGGGTGCTCAGGCCGTGACATCCGCGTCATGCGCAGCGTTTCGCCGAATGTGGCGCGCGCTGCCCTGCAGGTCCGGGCGAGATCGATCCGCGGACCGCGCGGCGACGGCGTCCATTTGCGGCTTTGCATATGCGGCAGGCGGGCGATCTTGCGCCTTATGCGCACCAGCATTTCCGCGTCGGCATCGCTCACGCGTCCAAAATTCTTGCGCCCACGCCCAAGATCATCGGTCGCGGCCTTGCCGGCAGCGTCACCTTCCAGCGGATCAGCGCGAGATTGGTCGCCGCGCGGGGCAGACGGTTTCGGTGCTTCGTCCTCTTCGTCCGGCGCGGCCGCAAGCGTGGGCGACTGCCCGAACCAGGCATCGAACACTGCATCGTAGATCGGGAAATCCGCCGGCGAACCGGTGAGGGTGATGCGGCCGATCCGGGCAAGGTCGGATATGCGGCGCAGCGGAGCTATCCGCGCCGCCTGGAGAAAGCACACCGCCCGGCCGGGCTCGATCGCCAGCCCAGCCTCGCGCAGCACCCCCGGAAAGCCCGCGAGCATTTCGGCCGCGATGAGCGCCGGCCGGGATCGCGGGGTGGCGTTCGCGCTCACAACACGCCCGCCTTCTGGATAGCGGCGAAATCCTCCTGGTCCTTGACCAGCAGGCCGAGCGAACGCTGCAAGGCTTCGGGCCAGGCGGCGCCGTCGCGATGCAGCACTTCCGCTGCGCGCGCCCAATCGATGCTTTCCGAAATGCCGGGCCGCTTGATCAGCGGCAGCCGCCTGATGCCCGCAACCGCATCGACCAGCACTTCGGCCGCCTCCGCGGCTACCCCTGGCGCGTGGCGCTCGATGATGGCGCGCTCTCGCGCCCGCTCGGGATAGTCGATCCAGTGGTAGAGACAGCGGCGGCGCAACGCATCGTGCAGTTCCCGGGTCCGGTTGGAGGTCAGGATGGCTACCACAGGCTGCGTGGCCCGAATGGTCCCGATTTCGGGGATGGAGATCTGGAAGTCCGACAGGAATTCGAGCAGGAAGGCTTCGAATGCGTCGTCGGCGCGGTCGATCTCGTCGATCAAGAGAACTGTCGCCGAGGCGTTGCGCAGCGCCTTGAGCAGCGGCATTTCGATCAGGAATTCTTCCGCATAGAGATCGGATGTCTCTACCGTGCCAGTGCGCTCCGCGACCCGCACATGCAGCAACTGCCGGGCATGGTCCCAGTCGTATAGCGCCTTGGTCGAATCTATGCCCTCATAGCATTGCAGCCGGAGGCATTCGCGGCCGAGAATTGTGGCGAGCGTCTTCGCCACCTCGGTCTTGCCGACACCGGGCACGCCTTCGAGAAGCAGCGGCTTGCCCAGTTCCAGCGCGAGATAGAGCGCCGTCACCAGCGTTTCGTCGGCCAGATAGCCGGCGGCGGCAAGCTCTGCGTCGAGTTGGTCCTGGGTCAGGGGCGAGGGCAAGCCGTTGGTCCGCTAGAACTGCTGCTTCTCGTCGCAGACCATCCGGAATCGGTTGGAGCAGTGGGCAGCGGCGTCGCCGCCGGCGGCTTTGCCCACTTCCGTGCCGAACGCCGCGGCCATGGCGGCTTCGTCGTCGAAGTACATTTCGGACACGCCGTCGAACGGGGCGTCGGCATTTTCCGCGCGCAGCACGTTGGAGGTGTATTTCCTCAAGCCCGGCAGATTGCGCGCAAAGGCGACGTGGTCCTCAAGGATCCACTTCCTGAAATCCTCGAAGCTCATGCCGTCCTTGCGCTTCATAAGGGCCATCACCTTGATCATCTTTTCATCCTTCGCTGGGGTTCAATTTGTCTGGCCGCGCAAGGCGTCGAGCCCGCGCAATATCTTTTCCGGCGTGATCGGCGTCGAGGTGACGCGCACGCCGCAGGCGTCGAAGATCGCATTGGCGATCGCCGGAATGGGTGAGTTGGCGGTCATCTCGCCTATGCCCTTGGCGCCGTAGGGGCCGTTCGAGGCTGGCCGCTCGATGATCACCGAATCCATTTCGGCCAGATCGCCAGGGCCGGGCATCAGGTATTCGGAGAAGTCGAGTGGACCATGCGAGCGGTCCGGGTAATACGGTTCGGTGGTCTCGTAGAGGGCGTGGCTGATGCCCATCCATGCCCCGCCGACGATCTGCTGGTGCGCCAGCGCCGGGTTGACGGCGCGGCCGATCTCGTAGGCATTGGTCATTTTGACAACGGCAACTTCGCCGGTCTCGTCGTCCACCTCGACCTCTGCCACGGTGCAGGCATGCGCCTGGCAGGAATCCGGGTCCATCTCGCCGGTTTCGGGAACGACCTCGCTCTTCGGCTTCAGGAAGATGCCGCGGCCGGAAATGGTCTTGCCATGCTTGAAGTGGGCGGCCAATGCGACATCAAGCACG
Organism: Mesorhizobium alhagi CCNWXJ12-2; assembly: GCF_000236565.1. Lineage (GTDB taxonomy): Bacteria > Pseudomonadota > Alphaproteobacteria > Rhizobiales > Rhizobiaceae > Allomesorhizobium > Allomesorhizobium alhagi. Next base: position 11,892 of record NZ_AHAM01000074.1, read on the forward strand.
GCGATTCCCTTGTCTGGCGCGCCGTTCACATGGATGCGGCCCTTGCCGTCTGTGACGAGGTCGCCGGCGTCGACCTCGAGCTCGGTCGCGGCGATGCTCATCAGCACTTCACGGGCTTCCCGCGCGGCCATGATGACGGCATTGCCGATGCGATGGGTGCCGCGCGATGCGAAGGTGCCCATGCAGTGGGGGCCGGTGTCGGTATCGGCTGTGTCGACCATAACGGTGTCGTAGGGCACGCCGAGCGTTTCGGCGCAGATCTGCGCCGCGACCGTCTTGATGCCCTGGCCGAGATCGACGCTCGACAGTGTAATGACAAAGCTGCCGGTCGTGGTGGCGTGAACCAGCGCCTGGCTCGGATCGCCGCCAAGATTCATGCCGGTCGGATAGTTCACCGCAGCGACGCCGCGTCCCTTAAGCCTGGCCATGTCCCGCCTCCTGCTTCAGCGACGACATCGATGCGAATTGCGGCGGCAGCGAATGCCCGGTCTGCTTCGCGGCGGCCTGGATCACCTCGACGAGCGCCGCTCCTTCCACCTTCTTGCGGTGCGCCTTCATGTCGCCGTCGCGATAGGCGTTGATGAGCCGGAGCTGCATCGGGTCCATGCCGAGGAAACGCGCGACCTGGTCCATCTGCGATTCCAGCGCGAAGTCGCCGATGGTGACGCCAAAACCGCGCATGGCCGAGGACGGGGTTCGGTTGGTGTAGACGCAGTAGGCGTCGACATGGACATTGGGGATCGTGTATGGCCCCGGCATGTGCGCTGCGGCCTTGGTGGTGCCGTAGGTCGAGTGGCGGCAATAGGCGCCTGCATCGACATAGAGCGTGACCTTGCGGGCGACGATGCGCCCGTCCTTCATCACGCCGTCCTTGATGTAGATGCGTTCGGCGGCGCGTGGCGACGACACCTGCATCTCCTCGGCGCGGCTGTAGGCATATTTGACCGGGCGGTTGGTGAGCATCGCGCCCAGCGCCGCGATCGGCTCGACCATGACATCGACCTTGCCGCCGAAACCGCCGCCGACGGTGCCGCCGACGAGCCGCAGCTTGTTGAAGGGCACTCCGAGGATCAGCGCCATGTTGTCGAGTGTGAAGTAGAGCGCCTGCGTGTTCGAATAGACGGTGACGCGGCCATTGCCTTCCGGCTTGGCGATGCAGCCGCTCGTTTCGGTCGGCGCATGCTCGATCGGTGAGGATTCGTAGCGGTGCTCGATGATGTGGTCCGCCTCGGCGAACGCCTTGTCCACGTCGCCGAAGCGGATACGCCGGCAATTGTGGCCTTCATAGACGAAATAGTTCGTGCCCTGCTTCTTGAACGGTGTCGAGGTCATCGCCTCCTCGACATCGAACACCGCCGGCAGGTCTTCGTAGTCGACAACCACCCGGCGTGCGCCTTCCAGCGCCGCCTGCGGCGTCTCGGCAAGCACCGCGCAGATCTGCTCGCCCATGAACAGCACACGGTCTTCCGGCAGCACCGGCTCATCGTCCGGCTCGACGCCGATCAGTTTCAGGATCGTGTACCAGTTGTTCGGCACGTCCTTGTGGGTCAGCACGCGCACCACGCCAGGCACTTGCATCGCCGGCGCCACATCTAGATTGCTGATCAGCGCGTGGTGCCTGGTAGAGCGCACCATCTTCAGGTGCAGCATGCCGGGGAAGCTGACATCCTCGTAGAACTGCGTTCGGCCGGTGACGTGGCCGCGGGCATCGGCGCGCTGGACGCTGGTGCCGACCACGTCCAGTTCGGCCTCGCGCTCGGCTGGAAAGAAACTCGCGTCGATTTTTTCCATGGCGGTTTCCTCAGGCGGCCCGGGCGGAACCGGCGGCGCTGACTCGCCGCGCCGCATCGAGGACGGCGTCGATGATCGCCTCGTAGCCGGTGCAGCGGCAGACATTGCCGGAGATGGCGCGGACGGCATCTTCGCGCGTCGGATCGGGATTTTTGGCCAGCAGGCCGGCGGTGGCCATGATCATACCGGAGGTGCAGAAACCGCACTGAGTGGCGAATCCTTCCAGGAACGCCTCCTGGATCGGATGCAATCCCTGTGGCGGCGTCAGCCCCTCGATCGTGTCGACCCGCGCCTCGTCGATGGTCTCGACCGGCACCATGCAGGACATCACGGTCCGGCCGTCGAGCAGCACGGTGCATGAGCCGCACGCGCCCTGCTCACAGCCACGCCGCGTGCCAGTCAGCCCCTGGTTTTCGCGCAGCGCATCGAGCAGCGTGGTGCCCGGCGCAACCAGCATCTGCCGCTCTGCGCCGTTGACGGTCAGCGATACGACTGCGTGCTTCATGGCTCCCTCCCGGTGGCTCTGTTTCGATTGCGGCTATTCGCCGACTAGCGCGCGCCTGATGTGAACCGGCGTGACCCGCCTGCGGTACCACGCGCTGGCATAGGCGTCGTCGAAGGGCTCGATGTCGTCTCCGGCTACTTCGGCCGCGGCCATGACGCCAGCCCGGTCAAAAGTCTGCCCGAGCAACTTTTCCTCCACCGACTTGGCCCGGACTGGATGCCTGCCAACGCCGCCGAGCGCGATGCGGCATTCGGCGACCTTGCCGTCTTCGAGCCCGATCACGGCGGCGACCGTCACGATGGCTGCGGAATTGAAGGCGCGGCGAGTAGCCTTGGTAAATTTGAAGGTTCCCGGTGCAGGCAGCGTGAAGGAAATCTTGGTGACGATTTCGCCTTTCGCGACGCCATGGCGGACAAGGGTTTCTACAGGCTCGAAGCGCGCTGCGCCGCCGTCCGCAACGGCGGCGGTGGCGCCGAGCGCAATGAGGCAGACCGCAAGATCGCCATAGGGTTGCTCGACGAAAAGGTTGCCGCCGACCGTGGCCATGTTGCGGATGGTCGGGGATGCGATCGTGTTAATCGCGTGCGCGAGGAAGGCGAGCTCCGAACGCTCCTGCAATTCGCTAAGTGAGGTGGCCGCGCCGATGGAGGCCTTGCCGTCGCTGATGAAGATCCCGGAGAGACCGGCCTTGCGGAGACTTACCAGCGTGTCGAAGCTGTCCGTGCCGTAGTTCAGGACTGGCATCACTACCGTGCCGCCGGCCATCAGCGCCGCGCCGGGATGCCTGGCCAGTGCTTCCTGTGCGAGGGCGAGCGAACCCGGCACGATTACCGTCTGCAACATCGGTGTCCTCCCAGACGATGATGGGCTTTCCGCCTCTTGATTATCCATTATCGATAAACGAGAATTGCTTTGTCAACCGCAATGGCGGGAAATAACGTGCTGCATTGCGGCAGGCAGCGAATCGGCGGCCTTGAAGGCGGAATGGGCGGACGGCGGGCATGAACCAACTGGGCAAGATCGGATCAAACGTCGCGGCCGAACCCGACGGGCATGAGGCGGCGTTCGTCAACATACCTTTGCGCCAGCGGCTCAAGGAAGCGCTGCTGCGGCGCATACTGGGCGGCCATTACCATCCCGGCGAGCGGCTGGTGGAATTGCGCATTGCGCAGGAATTCGGGACCAGCCAGGGGCCGGTGCGCGAGGCGCTACGAGAGCTCGAGGCGACCGGCCTCGTCACCAACCTGCCGCGGCGCGGCACCTATGTTGCCGAGGTGATGGGCGACGGGCTGCGCGAAATCTATGCCGTGCGCGGCGCGCTCGAGGAGCAGGCGACCAGGACCGCGACGGCGAAGCGGAGCTGCGACCTTGCGCTGCTGCAGCACGAAGTCGACATGATGCATGCGGCCGCGCTGGCGGCCGACACGCATGGCGTGGTCGAGCATTCGGTGAAGTTCCACCGGGCGATCATGCAGGCGGCCGGCAACCGGCTGCTGCTCAATATCTGGCAGTCACTGCAGATCGAGACCCGCACGACCATCACCATGCTGGTCGAAGGCCTCGACCTCGTCGAGATCGCCGACAGCCACCAGCCGATCGTCGACGCGATCGCGAGCGGCGACGCCGAGCGGGCGGCGTGCGTGGCGCGCGAGCATCAGGAGTATTTCGAGCGGCTGCCGGTGCCGACCCGCACCGGGTCCTGAGCGGCGGAAAGGCTTAGTCCGCCGGCCGGAAATGCTTCGAGAGCTTCAGGCCCTGCGCCTGGTAGTTCGAGCCGAGATCGGTCCCGTAGAGCGCCTTCGGCCGCGACAGCATGTGCTCGTAGACGAGGCGGCCTACGATCTGGCCGTGCTCGAGGATGAACGGCACTTCGTGGCTGCGCACTTCCAGCACCGCGCGGCTGCCGGTTCCGCCGGCTGCGGAATGGCCGAAGCCCGGATCGAAGAAGCCGGCATAGTGGACGCGGAACTCGCCAACCAGCGGGTCGAACGGGGTCATCTCGGCGGCGTAGAGCGGCGGCACATGCACCGCCTCGCGCGACACCAGAATGTAGAACTCATCCGGGTCGAGGATGAGTTCGCCCGCGCCGCCGCGATTGTAGAGCGGCTCCCAGAAATCATAGACGCCGTGGGCGGCGCGCTTGTCGACGTCGACCAGGCTGGGGTGGTGCTTGCCGCGGTAGCCGATCAGGCGGCCGGCGTCGCCGCTGAGGTCGATCGACAGCGCTATGCCGCCGCCCGAAATGTTAGGCATTTCCGATGCGACCAGCGTTTCGCTCGCGTGCAGCTTGTGAAGTTCTGCCTCCGAGAGCAGCGCGTTGCCTATGCGGAAGCGGATCTGCGAAAGCCGCGAGCCGGTGCGTGCGATGATCGGGAAGGTGCGCGGGCTCACCTCCAGATAGAGCGGCCCGGAATAGCCGGCCTGGATCTTGTCGAATTCCTGGCCGCGATCGGTCATGACGCGGGTGAATATATCGAGCCGGCCGGTCGAGCTTTTCGGATTTGCCGAGGCCGAGACACCGGCCGGCAGGTTCAGGCTTTCGAGCAGCGGCACGATGTAGACGCAGCCGGTTTCGAGCACCGCACCATTGGTCAGGTCGATCTCGTGCAGCTTCAGGCGGTCGAGCTTTTCCGAAACGAGACAGTTCGGCCCCGGCAAAAAGCTGGCGCGCACCCGCCAGGCTTTTTCGCCAAGCCGCAGGTCGAGGCTCGCCGGCTGGATCTGGTCGGCGTCGAGTTCCCTGGCGGACGCCAGCGCGCCGGACTGAAACAGTCCCGCAATGTCCTGGTCCGGAAGAATGCCCGTCTGCCGCAAGCGCATCTGCTCCTAAAATTGGTCCGGCGAGGTTTAATGAAGCCGGCAATTGACGCAAGCCGGCCGTGGGTCTAATGGACATTTATCCCGTGGTGATTTGGCCGGTCGGCTTGCAGCCACGTTAAATAAATCGCTAAAGGACCGTCGGGCCTGCCAAGGCCATATGGACCGGTTGCGATTTTCGCCGCCGGTTTTTTGTATTTTGGGGACAGCGCAATGACGATCGAAAAGAAGCGCAACTGGAAGCCCGCAACCCAGCTCGTTCATTCGGGAACGCAGCGCTCGGGCTTCGGCGAGACCTCCGAGGCGATCTACCTGACGCAGGGCTATGTCTATGACACGGCCGAGGCCGCCGAGGCGCGCTTCAAGGGCGAAGAGCCGGGCTTCATCTATTCGCGCTACGCCAACCCGACCGTCGACATGTTCGAGAAGCGCATGTGCGCGCTGGAAGGCGCCGAGGATGCGCGCGCCACGGCGTCGGGCATGGCGGCCGTGACGGCTGCCATCCTGTGCTCCCTCAAGGCTGGCGACCATATCGTGGCGGCGCGTGCGCTGTTCGGCTCTTGCCGGTGGGTGGTCGAGACGCTGGCGCCGAGATACGGCATTGAGACGACGCTGGTCGACGGCACGAAAATCGAGAACTGGGAACGGGCGGTCCGCCCCAACACCAAGCTTTTCTTCCTCGAAAGCCCAACCAACCCGACGCTCGAAGTCATCGACATCGAGGCTGTGGCGAGGCTCGCCAATTCGATCGGCGGCCGGCTGGTGGTCGACAACGTGTTCGCCACGCCGCTGCAGCAGAAGCCGCTGACGCTCGGCGCGCATATCGTCGTCTATTCGGCGACCAAGCACATAGACGGCCAGGGACGGTGCCTCGGTGGGGTCATTCTCTCCGACAAGAAGTGGATCGACGAGAACCTGCACGATTATTTCCGTCATACCGGCCCTAGCCTGTCGCCGTTCAATGCGTGGAACCTGCTCAAGGGGCTGGAAACGTTGCCCGTGCGCGTGCGCCAGCAGACGGAGAGCGCCGGCAGGATCGCCAACTTCCTGGCCGAGCGGCCGGAGCTGGCGCGCGTGATCTATCCCGGGCGCAGCGATCATCCGCAGGCCGATGTCGTCAGGAAGCAGATGCTCGGCGGCTCGACGCTGATCTGCCTCGATCTGAAGGGCGGCAAGAAATCCGCCTTCGCCTTCCAGAACGCGCTTGACGTGGTGCTGATCTCCAACAATCTCGGCGATTCCAAGAGCCTGATCACGCATCCGGCGACCACTACGCACAAGAACCTCTCTGACGAGGCGCGCGCCGAACTCGGAATCGGGCCAGGGACGCTGCGCCTTTCGGTCGGGCTGGAGGATGCCGACGATCTGCTGGAGGACATCGAGCAGGCGCTGAAGATCGCGGGGTGAGATCGCTTGACCGCCCTTGCATAGTGGCAGCGCGGGGCGTGCTGATTCTTCCTTCTCCCTTTGTGGGAGAAGGTGGCCGACCCTGAGCTTGTCGAAGGGGAGGTCGGATGAAGGGTGCTGCGTGGAGCGCCACGCCGATGATTGATCGCGTTTCGGCATTGTATACGTCCCATCATCTCCGCCTCATTCCTTCCAACACCCCTCATCCGTCTTGGCGCTGTGCGCCAATCCACCTTCTCCCACAAGGGGAGAAGGGGAGAGGCGCACTTCATCATCGCCACGCCCGCTCTCGCGTCTGGCCATTGTCAAAGAACGCGTCTCTCGCGCCGAGAGACGTAGTCGGGAAGCGGGGCGCTTGGCCGAGCCTACCGAAACTGAAATA
>NZ_AHAM01000073.1 GCF_000236565.1 Mesorhizobium alhagi CCNWXJ12-2
CGGCGGCGGATTGCGCATCCCGATCGGCCGCGGCGCCGGCGGCGGCGGCATTTCGGGCATAATCATCCTCATCGTGCTGTTTTTCGCGCTGCGCGCCTGTGGCATCGACCCACTCGAAATGCTTGCCGGCGGACCGCAGGGGCCGGGTGGCGGAGGCGGGCAGATCACAGAGACAAACACCCAGGCAAGCGACGAGATGACCCAGTTCGTCTCGACGGTGCTCGCCGAGACGGAGGATGTGTGGAACGGCATCTTCCAGGCGGAGGGGCTCGACTATACCGAGCCGACGCTGGTGCTGTTTTCGGGACAGGTGCGCTCGGCCTGCGGCTATGCCTCGGCGGCGTCCGGCCCGTTCTACTGTCCGGGCGACCGCAAGGTCTATATCGACCTCGCCTTCTATGACCAACTCGAGCGCCAGTTCGAGGCCGCCGGCGACTTCGCGCAGGCCTATGTGCTGGCGCACGAGGTCGGCCACCACATCCAGAACCTGACCGGCATACTGCCGAAGTTCAACGAGATGCGGCAGTCGATGAGCCAGGCCGAGGCCAACCAGATGTCGACGCGGGTGGAATTGCAGGCCGATTGCTTCGCCGGCATATGGGGGCACTATACCAACCAGAAGGGGTTGCTCGAACAGGGCGATCTCGAAGAGGCGCTGAACGCCGCCACGCAGATCGGCGACGACACGCTGCAGCGCCGCACACAGGGCTATGTCGTGCCCGAGAGCTTCAACCATGGCACGTCGGAGCAACGCGCGACCTGGTTCAATCGCGGCTTCCAGAGCGGCAAGCTGGCGGATTGCGACACATTCAACAACCCGATCTGAGGGTTTGGCGCAACGCCGAGGCTTCTCTCCTCTCCCGCTTTCCTACGGGAAGAAATCCGAGGCGGTGAGGGGCAGCACGAACTGTCCAATGCCGGCTCAGCCCCTCATCCGTCACTTCGTGACACCTTCTCCCCGTGAACGGGGAGAAGGAAGAGTGCGCCCACCGCCTTTTCTCGCGCCAATGTGATCTGCTTCACCGACATCGCTGCCCGCCCCTTGCATTCTATGCTCCCGCAGTCCCCGCAAGGAGCACACCGCCATGCCCAATGAAATCCAGCAGCCGAAACCGTTCGACCTCGTCGGCGATCCCGTACTGATATCCGGCATCGGCCAGGGGTTCGAGGCGACGCTCAACTGGCGCGTCCATGACGGGCATGACGAGCGCACCGGCTTCTTCACTGTCGGCGGCGGCACTGGCGAGCACGGCCAGTTCCAGGTTCAAGCGGCGATCGGCGCGGCTGCCTTCCAGCTCGACCGGCTGTTCGTCGAGGTATTCGAGGAGAGTGCGCAGGACGGTTCGGAGATCAACAAGGTGATCGTGCCGGTGATCTACGGTCCGCGCATCGTCCAAAACTATATCGGCTTCCGCATCCATGTGGTGAAGCCGGGCGATACGCTGTCGAAGATCTCCGAGGAGCACTATGGCAGCACGACCCAGTTCCAGCGCATCGTGCGCGCCAATCCGCTGGTGATCGACAATCCGAACCTGATCTTCCCGGGCCAGCAGCTGAAAGTGCCGATCGGCGCGTGACAGGCCTTTGCCGCGGATGGAATCCCCGCCGGCCCTCGGGCCGGGCCGTCAGGACTCGCGGATGAAGCGCTTGTAGATCCAGCCCTTCTTGCCGTCGAACACGACTTCGCACCAGGCCTTGCAGTCGAGAACGCTGACCGACGCCTTGGCCGGCACCACGGCGACGACCCTGGACTCGTCATTGGGACCGGAGCGCAGATTGACATATTTTGTCACGCGCGCCTCGCGACCCTCCTCGGCCTCTTCTTCCGCTTTGCCGGCTTCCTCGTCGCGGGGCTCGGGGAATGGAGCGGAGGCGGGGAGGGGAACCGTCGCGATCGCGGTCTCGTCGGCTGGGTCGTCATTCTCCGAGGCCGAGCCGTCGAACTGCCGCCCGGTCGCGTCGCCTTGTTCGGCGTAGGCCATTGCGGGCGCGGCTGACGGCGTCTTTTCCTGGCCCGGGAATTTCGGCGCGGATGTTGCCGCCGGTTTCAACGCGACCGTCGCGGCGCGCTGCGCCGGAGCGGCGGCTTGCAGGCCGGCAGGCGCGGCCTTGGCTTGAGCGGTGTCGTGCCGGAGCGGCGTGGCAGACTTTGGGGCGGCCTTCGCCGCCGCGAGCGCCGCCTCGGCCTTGTCGGCGGCGGCAGCCCTGATGGTTTCACGCACCGTGGCGGGGGCTTCCGCGGCGGCGCGCATCACGGCGCGTTCGGCAAGGTGGTCGACGAACATTGCGCTCAACGTACCGGCCGCGACCACGGAGGACACGGCGGCGGCGACGCCCGCCATTCTGCGGGCTTTGCGCCAATCCAGGCGCACCCGAAACAGCCGTTTCGGTACGCCGGCGGCGCCGAGTTTACGGAAATTTTTCACACTGAACCCTCTACGCATGCCCCCGCATGCCGAATCATGGCCTGCAAATGTGGCCAGTTCGGGTCAGAATTGTGCCTATCCCCTTGAAAGGGTGCGGGGTTTCGGCGCAGCCGCTCAACGTTCGGCCAGCGCCGGCTCGCCCTTCCTCTCGCGGATCAGATTGGCGAAGCGACGGAACAGGTAGTGCGAATCCTGCGGGCCGGGCGAGGCCTCGGGGTGATGCTGCACCGAGAACACCGGCTTGCCGGCAAGCGAGATGCCGCAATTGGAGCCGTCGAACAGCGAGACGTGGGTTTCCTCGACGCCTTCGGGCAGCGACTTCGAATCGACCGAGAAGCCGTGATTCATCGACACGATCTCGACCTTTCCGGTGGTATGGTCTTTCACCGGGTGATTGGCGCCGTGATGGCCCTGGTGCATCTTTTCGGTCGTGCCGCCGAGCGCCAGCGCCAGCATCTGGTGGCCTAGGCAGATGCCGAACACCGGCAGTTCGGTCTTCAGCAGATCCTTGATCACCGGCACGGCGTATTCGCCGGTGGCGGCCGGGTCGCCGGGACCGTTGGAGAGAAAGACGCCGTCCGGTTTCATGGCGAGGATCTCGTCGGCGCCGGTCCTGGCCGGCACGACGGTGACCTTGGCGCCAAGGCCGGCAAGCAGCCTCAGTATGTTGCGCTTGATGCCGTAGTCTATGGCGACGACGTGCATGGAAGGCTCGACCTGCTCGCCATAGCCTTCATCCCAGACCCAGGGCGTTTCCCGCCAGACCGACGACTGGCCGGAGGTGACTTCCTTCGCCAGGTCGAGGCCGACAAGGCCGGACCACGCCTTTGCCCTGGCCTTCAGGTCGTCGATGTCAAACCTGCCGTCGGGCGCGTGCGCGATGACGGCGTTGGGCGCACCCTTCTCCCGGATCAGCGCGGTCAGCGCGCGGGTGTCAACGCCCGAGATGGCGATGACGCCGCGCCGCTTCAGCCACTGGTCGAGATGGCCGGAGGCGCGGTAGCTCGACGGGTTGGTGACGTCGGCCTTGAACACGGCGCCGACAGCGCCGGCGCGCGCCGCCGGGTTCAGGTCCTCGATATCCTCGTCATTGGCGCCGATATTGCCGATATGCGGGAAGGTGAAGGTGACGATCTGGCCGGCATAGGACGGGTCGGTGAGGATTTCCTGATAGCCGGTAAGCGCCGTGTTGAAGCACACTTCAGCCACAGCGCTGCCCGTCGCGCCGAGCCCGCGCCCTTCGATGACGGTGCCGTCGGCGAGCACCAGAAGGGCGGTCGGCATTTCGGTTGCCCAGGGGGCGGTGGCGGCGGCCATAGCGGTGCTCCGTGTCGATCGGGTCAGGCAGGCTGCGCCCTTGAAAAGCGGCCCGCAAAAGGCCATATGGCGCAACGAAAAGCACGGGACGCCGCGATGGTCGCGAACTCCCCGTGCACGGCAAAACAGTTCATGCAAGGCGCGGAGAATAAGCGAAGCAGCCCGACCGGTCAATGACCACGGACGCGGTGAAGCCAAATAATTTCCTTTGGAAAACAGGAACTTGGCGGCTCACATTGCGTTTGCGTTGATCGGTCGCGGGCGTTATTGTCGCTCGCCGGTAAAGGAGATTCCGCCATGCGCGAGCAAATCGCCCAGGCACTCAAATCGTCGCTCAAAGCCCAGGACAAGCGGTCGACGTCGACGCTGCGCCTGATCAACGCGGCAATCCAGGATCGCGACATCGCCAATCGCGGCGCGGGCAAGGACCCCGTCAGCGACGAGGAGATCATGCAGATCCTGGCCAAGATGGTGAAGCAGCGCGAGGAATCGGCCAAGGCCTTCGAGGAAGGCAACAGGCTGGAACTCGCGGCGCAGGAGCGCGACGAGATCGCGATCATCCGCGGCTTCATGCCCAAGCAGCTCGGCGAGGACGCCGTGAAGCAGGCCTGCCAGCAGGTCATTCACGAGGTCGGCGCCGACGGCCTGCGGGACATGGGCCGCTGCATGAACGCGCTCAAGGAGAAGTTCCCGGGCAAGATGGACTTCGGCAAGGCCAGCGGCATCGTCAAGACGATGCTGCAGTAGGCGAGAGCCGACGGCCAGTGATGGTCATGTGAAGCCGGCCTGCAAGGGCCGGCTTTTTTTGCGTTTTCCGTCCGGTTGCTGCAAGCGCCGTTCCGGTCGCCGAACGTTACCTTGCGAACTTCCGCGCCCCGGCTACGCACAGGATAACGCCGACGGTGACCGCGAGCATGAGTCCGCTTACGGGTTCATGGAGCAGCGTCGCCGCCAAAGCGAGACCAAAGAACGGTTGAAGCAACTGCAACTGCCCCACGGCAGCGATGCCGCCCTGCGCCAGTCCGCGATACCAGAACACGAAGCCGATAAGCATGCTGAACAAGGATACGTAGGCAAGGCTGATCCAGGTCGGCGTACCCACGCCCGCAAATGACGGCGGTATCAGAAACCATGTGAGCGGCATCATGACGGGCAGCGACAGGACAAGCGCCCATGAGATGACCTGCCAACCTCCCAGCGAGCGCGACAATCTTGCGCCTTCGGCATAGCCGAGCCCGCAGGCAATGATGGCGGCAAGCATCAAGGCATCGCCTTGGGGTGAGGCTGACAGGCCCTGCATCAGCGCGAAGCCGACCACCAGCGAGCTGCCCAGCAGCGAGAACATCCAGAAAGCCGGGCGGGGATGTTCGCCGCCGCGTATCACGCCGAAGATAGCCGTCGCCAGCGGCAGCAATCCGATAAAGACGATGGAATGCGCCGAAGTGACGTATTGGAGCGCAAGCGCGGTAAGGAGCGGAAAGCCCACCACAACGCCCAATGCGACGATCATCAGTGGAACATGGTCGCCGCGAGCCGGGCGCTTCTCCTTGAAGGCAAGCAGCAGGAGGACGGCCAGGAGGCCGGCGATGGCGGCGCGGGCGACGGTGAGGAACACGGGGTCGAGTTCCATAACAGCAACCCGCGTCGCCGGCAGGGAGCCGCTGAAGATCAGGACGCCGATTAACCCGTTGATCCAACCTGCCGCTGTCCTGTCCATGCCCCGACCCTTCGATTTGCCGGCCCCTTATCTGCTCCGGCGGCTGGCGCAGCCAGTAACGGTTCGGTACAATTTAGCCGAACTGTTATGCTGAAAGGGGCAGTACGGATGGACGAACAGACGGCAGGAGGCACTCGTGTCGACATGGTCATGGCTACGATCCGGCAACGCATTGCCGGACGCAGCCTGACGCCGGGCGCAAGGCTGCCGTCGATCCGGAAATCCGCTTCGGCGCTGAAGGTTTCGCCTTCAACAGTCGTGGATGCTTACGAGCGGCTGGTTGCGGAGGGAGCGATCCGCTCACGTCCAGGCTCTGGATTCTACGTCGCCAACCAGACGGCTCCGCTGTCGCTCTCCGAGATCGGCCCCAAGGTCGACCGCGCCGTCGATCCTTTCTGGGTCTCGCGGCAATCGCTGGAATCAAGCGACGGCGTCTTGAAGCCCGGCTGCGGCTGGCTTCCTCCGTCATGGCTGCCGGAGGACAGCATCAGGAGGGCGCTTCGTGCACTCGCGCGCGCTGACGGTGCCGTGCTTGCCGACTACGGCTCCCCTTTGGGCCTGCCGGCACTGCGCCAGTTCCTGGCGCGGCGCATGGCCGAACGAGGCATCGAGTCTTCGCCCGACCAGATCATGCTGACGGAATCCGGCACGCAGGCAATGGATCTGCTGTGTCGCCTCTTGCTTGAGCCCGGCGACACCGTGCTCGTCGACGATCCTTGCTACTTCAACTTCCAGGCCCTGCTTCGCGCCCACCGCGCCAAGATCGTCAGCGTGCCTTATACGCCCGTCGGTCCGGACATCGAGCTATATGGACAGGCGCTCAACGAGCATCGTCCGCGGCTCTACATCACGAATTCCGCGATCCACAATCCAACCGGCGCGATCCTGTCTCCGGTTGTGGCTCACAAGGTGCTCAAGCTCGCGGATCAATTCGGGCTGACCATCATCGAAGATGATCTTTTCGCCGACTTCGAGCGCCTGCCGGCGCCGCGTCTTTCAGCCTTCGACGGGCTCGACCGCGTCGTCCTGATCGGCAGCTTCTCCAAGACGATTTCAGCGTCGGTGCGATGCGGGTTCGTGGCCGCGCGCCCGGAATGGATCGAAGGGCTCATCGATCTTAAGATCGCCACCTCGTTCGGCGGCGGGCGGCTGGGCGCCGAACTGGTTCTGGCCGTGCTCAGCGATGGCCGCTACCGAAAGCATATGGAGACCCTGCGCAGCCGTCTCGGCAGCGCCATGTCCGATGTTGCGGCCAGGTTGAAAGCCATCGCGATTGAACCCTGGCTGATGCCGGAGGCAGGCATGTTGCTGTGGTGCCGTCTTCCCGGTGACGTCGATGCAGCAGACCTTGCCCGGGCGGCGGTTGCCGAAAACGTGGTTCTGGCGCCGGGGAATGCATTCAGCGTGTCGCAGTCCGCCGGCAATTTCATGCGTTTCAACGTTTCTCAAACGCTGGACGACCGCATATTCGAGGTGTTGCGGCGGTCCCTCGATCGCGCCCGCAAATCCGGCTCGTGAGCGAAAGCCGCAGCGCAACGTCGGCTTCTGAAGCATTCGGACCGAACGGTCCAGCCCCCGAAAATTGCCGGAACGATCGTTCGGCAGGGACGTTGGCAGGTTGCCGCCCGCGCGGCCAGACAATAGCGAGAAAACCGATGCAAATCCCTCTCGAAATCGCCTTCCACAGAATAGACAAATCCGACGCCGCCGAAAGCGAGATCCGCGCCCGCGTGGACAAACTGGAAAAGCTCTATGGCGGGCTGGTGGGCTGTCGCGTGCGGGTCGACCAGCGCGCCGACAAGAACCGGACGCCGCCGGTGGTCCATATCGAGATGAGTGTGCCCGGCCACAAGGATCTGGTCGTCGCCTATGAACCCGAACGCCTGATGCAGAAGTTCCAGAACCCGGATCTGCGCAACGCCATCTCCGACGCCTTCGACGCCGCCGAACGGCAGATCGTCGAATTCAAGCGGCAGCGCGAGGGCGGCGCGACCGCGGATTATCATGACGGGACGAACCAGTTCCTCGGCCAGGTGGCCGAGATGCATCCCGAAGAGGACCACGGTTTCCTGATGACCAAGGAGGGCGGGCTGCTCTACTTCCACCGCAATAGTCTGCTCAGCGGCGATTTCGACAAGCTGAAGCGCGGCGACGAAGTCCATTACGTCGAGGATATGGGCGATACCGGGCCGACCGCCGCCAAGGTGCGTCCGGTGGAAACGCCTGAATCGTGATCGATTTTTGGGAACCATGGCCGTTCGGCCCTGTTTTTCAGGCACACAGGCAAGCGCAGGAAAACAGGAGGTAGCGATGAGCGCCACCGGATTGGACGTATTCGACAAGACGCTGCAGACCACGAATATCTGGCTCGACGAGATCATGGAGGAGATGGGCCCCGACCGCCAGCTTGCATGGCATATGCTCGGCTCGGTTCTCCGGGCAGTGCGGGACAGGGTCCAGCCCGACCTCGCGGCGCATCTGGGTTCGCAATTGCCGCTGCTCGTGCGCGGCGCCTATTTCGACCGCTACAAGCCATCTACGACGCCCGACAAGATCCGCTCGCTCGACGAGTTCCTCGGCAAGATCAAGGAAGACATGCAGTTCACCCGGCCGGTGGATTCGGAGGACGCGCTGCGCGTCGTCTGCCGGGTCATGGCCAAACATGTCGGGGAAGGGCAGGCCGCCAAGATATTCGAGGCGCTGCCGGCCGACATCAGGCGCGTGGCCGAGCCGCGCGAGAACGTGCACTGACAGCGCGGCGGCGGATCAGAGTTGCGCCGGCGGCAGCGGCTTGCGGGCGGGGCCGTGGATGACGGACCCGTCGGCGGCGAAGATCGAGCCGTGGCACGGGCAGTCCCAGCTCCGCTCGGCATTGTTCCAGGTCACGGTGCAGCCCTTGTGGGTGCAGGCCGCCGAAACGGCATGAAGCTCTCCTCTTTCGTCGCGCCAGGCGGCGATCTTTTCCTCGCCCCTGACGATCACGCCGCCTTCGCCGGGCGCGATATCTTCCACGCCTGCCACGATTGACTGGCTGTCGCCGTTCCGGTGGAAATCCTCAGGGTAAGGCCGTGTCGGGTCGTAGAGCTTTTGCCAATGGCTCGACCGGCCACGGATGAGTTCCGCGATCATCATGCCGGCGGCGGTGCCGTTGCTGATGCCCCAAGCGTTGAAGCCGGCGGCGATGTGGAAGCCGGGCGCTTTTTCGGGGTCCGGCGTGCCGGCATAAGGCACGCGGTCGGGCGTGTCGTAATCCTCGTTGCACCAGCGCCAGACGGCTTCGCCGACGGGGAGATTCGCCTTGGCCCAGTTGTCCAGTTCGACGAAACGCCTCGCAACATCGCCATCCTGGCCGGTGTTGAATTTCGGGCCGAGCGCCACAAGAAATGGGCCTTCGGCGTCGCGGCCCATGCGGATCGAGCGCGTCGGGTCGTCGATGCCGATGAACATGCCGTCGACGGCCAGCGGATCGTCTACGCGGAAGGCCATTGCGACATGGCTGCGCGGCTGGGTCCGGTTGGCCATGCCGACCGGGCTCTTGACGGTCATGTTGGTGGCTACGACCACGTGCTCGGCATGGACCGTGCCGTTGTCGGTGACGGCGCGCCAGCGGCTCGCCTCGCCGATATGCCGGACGCGGCTCCGCTCGAAGATGCGGCCGCCGCGGGCGGTGACGGCCTCGGCCAGGCCGGTCAGGTACATGGCCGGGTTGAACTGCGCCTGGTCGGGAAAGAGCAGCGCGCCGGCGGTGTCGAAGGGCAGCGGCGCGCGGTCGAGAATATCGGCGTCCAGGCCCAGCCGGCGCGCAGCCTCGGCTTCCGCCTCGATCTCGCCGCGTCGCGCGGGGCTCTGCGTATAGGTATAGGCAGACTTCTCTTCGAGGTCGCAGGCGATGTCGAAGGCGAGCGCCCATTCCCGGATCTGGGTGGCGCCGGCGCGGTTGGCGTCGGCATAATCCTGCGCGAGGTCGAAGCCGAGCGTGTCGATCAGGTGTCGGTAGATCAGCGCGTGCTGCGTCGTGATCTTGGCGGTCGAGCGGCCCGTCACCTGGCCGCCGACGCGAAGTCCTTCCAGCACCACGACCTCGCGGCCTTCCTCGCAAAGGCGAAGCGCCGTCGTGAGGCCGACGATGCCTGCCCCGACCACCAACGTTTCGGCATGGATGGAGCCTTCAAGCGCGGGATAGGCGGTTGGACGCGCTGTCGCCGTCCAGCAGCTTCCGGACTTGCCGGGGAGCTGGATCATGATGCCGCCCGGTTGTGCGCCTCGCCCTCGCGCTTCGCTTGTTCGAGATCCTCGTCGGACAGTACCCGCACGTCCGGGTCGGTCGAATCGTCGGCAGCGGGCGTGAAGCGAAGCTTTTCCATGTAGGGCGTGGGCTTCTTGCGCCGGAAATCCGCGAACTCCTTGGCGTAATAGTCCCGCGCCTGCTGCACGGATTTTGCGCCGGTCACGATGTCGTGCATCAGGTTTAGCGCAAGGAAATTCGCCTGCTCGTCGTGGCAGCGGGCCGACACCTCGCCGGCGGTGCGCTCGGCGATGATGCTGCCGTCGAATTCGGCGAGTTCGTCGAATTTTTCCGGCGGCACCCGGTAGTCGATGACGGATTCGACGGAATCGATGTGCGGCGCCGGAAAGTTGTGCTCGTAGAACGCTCTCGAGGCGACGATCCGCTTCCACGGGCCGGGCTTGTGCCAGGTCAGTTGCGTATCGGTGGCCTCGTCGGGCTCGCCATACTTGTCGATGACGAGTTGTGCCGCCTCACGGGATTCCTCGGGCCAGCCTGCGATGAGTTGCGAGGTTTGGTTTGCGGGCATGGGGCATCTCCCTGAACTGCCCGACCAACTGCGGCGGCTCCGGAATGTTCCGCCGTCAACCGGCGTTCGCCGAGATGAATGCGCCCGGCAGATGCGCCGTGCAGGTCATCACCCAGGTAATAGCCTCCCGGTCGTATTCGTCGCCAGAATGCCAATCCTCGAAGAAGGCGTGCAGGCGCTCGATACGCTCCGGCCAGACGCCGGTCGCCTGCAGGCCGAGCGAGACGCCGTAATTGGTGAAGGCGATCTTCGTGGCGCGCAGCCAGGGCGCGCGGCAGAAGTAGCCTGGCGGATCGACCCACATCGTGTCGAGCATTCCCAGCGACTGCTCCGTCTGCCCTTTGGCCCATGGCTCGCCGGGAAAAAAATGGGCGAGCCAGAGCATCATGCCGAGGCCGAGGTCCTGCTCGATTTCCAGCGTACGCCAGTCGCGCTCCATCAGGCCCTTCATATCGGCGATCTCCGGCGCGAGCGCGTCCTCGTCCAGCATGCGGTAGGAGATATAGCCGTCATAGGCGTCCATCGCGCCGAGCCCGTAGCCGGGATAGGGGCCGCTGAGATCCTCCTGCATCTTCCAGATCACGCCGCGGCCGGGGATCACGAATGCCGGGTGGATCTCGCGCGCCAGCGCGATGCCGCGCTGCCGGTATTCGGGCTTGATGTCGCCAAGCCGCGCCAGCGCGAACAGCCACATTGCGAGATAGTGAAAATACTGGCCGTCGCGGTCCGCCGCCTCGCCGATGCGCAGCCCGCGCGGACGGCCGAGGACGCGTTCGACATCTGCCGCCAGCCGCTCGGCCTCCTCGAGCCAGCGCTCCTCGCCGGTTTCATGGTAGAGCGAGATGTAGAGAACGACGCCGAAGGCGTCGGTCCAGAGATAGCGCAGGCCGTTCGGCCAGATGCGCTCGGCCCGCATCCAGTCAAGCTTGGCGAGGACGTAGTCGACGTCGCGCAGCATACCTAGAGGCCGAACGGATAGGTGTCGGGAACGCCGGGCTTGACGTGCTCCGGCCCGAGCGGCGTCACCGCCTGGGTTTCGTCGAACCAGACGAAGGCGTCGAACTGCTGCGGCAGCGAGGCGTCGGCATAATGGCTCATCAGCTCGGAATCGGGCCTGTAGATAACGCCGATGAAGCGCTCCAGCCGCGGTTCCAAAAGCCGTCGGCGCAGCGCCTCGTCACGGCCGAGATCGAGCAGGAAGCGCGCCACGCCGGCATCGTGGCAGAGCCGCTCGTAGCTGTCGCGGTGCGAGGGCCGGACCCGCTTAACCTCCATGTCGCCGTCCCAATCAGTGGCGGCGGCGACAGTGCCGGTGTGGGTGCCGAAGCCGATCAGCGCCGCCTGGTCGCCAAAGCGTTCGCGGCAGAGCTGGCCGATGTTCAACTCATCGCGCATCGCGCCCATGTCGGTATAGCGGGCGTCGCCGATGTGGGAGTTGTGCGCCCAGACCACTGCCTTGGACTGCGGCCCGCGAGCCTCGAGCAGGTGTTCCAGCGTCTCGAACATATGGGTATCGCGCAGGTTCCAGGATTCCGCGCCGCCATAATACATGATGCGGTAGTAGCGTTCGGCCGAGGCGACGAGACGCGCATTCTGCGCAGCGTCGAGGAAGCTCTCGCCGTCCTGCAAGGTGTATTCGAGCCGGCTTGCCAGAAGCTCCCGGCACTGGTCGATGACCGCCTGCTCGCATTTGCGGTAGCCGGCGGTGAGCACCGCGCGCCCGTAGGTGGACGGCTCCCTCTGCCAGGGCGTGAGGCAGCCGTAGCGCTCGCGGGCGACCGCGGCAGCTTCCGGATCGACCTTGTCGAGATAGGCCAGCACCGCGGCAATCGAGCCGCGCATATTGTAGATGTCGAGGCCGTAAAAGCCGGCCTGGCGCTCGGGGTCGGCCACGCCCTCATTGTGCTGGCGCATCCAGTCGGTGAAGGCTGCGACATCGGTGTTGCGCCACATCCAGGTGGGGAAGCGCTGGAAGGGGAGTTCGGCGCGCTCCCTGGCCGGCCGGTGGCGCACATAGCCGTCCACAGCGGCGGCGTCGGGCCAGTCCGCCTCGACGGCGACGATGGTGAAGCCGTGCTTCTCGATCAGATGGCGGGTGATGGCCGCGCGGGCGCGGTAGAATTCCGAGGTGCCGTGGCTCGCCTCGCCGAGCAGAACGACACGGCGATCGGCAAAGCGGTCGAAGAGCCGGCCGAAGGCCGGGTCGTCGAAGCCGGGCAGGCGTTCGGCTGCCGCCGCGATCATCTCCGGCAGGCTGCGCCCGGCGACATGGCCGGGCAGATGGTTGGTGGCGGAGCGGCTGCCGTTTTCCGCCCAGCCCTGTTCGCCGACGAGCGGTACGAACATGACCGCGCCGAGGTCCTCCTCCTCGAAGGTAGTGCCGCCGGTGCGGGTGATCTTCAGCAGTCGCTGGTTGCGCGGCTCCTCGCCGACCGGAATAATCAGCCTGCCGCCGACATCGAGCTGGTCCTTGAGCGCCTGCGGCGTCGAGGGGCCGGCGGCCGCGACCAGTATGGCGTCGAAGGGCGCGGCCTCGAGCCAACCCTTGGTGCCGTCGCCGACCCGCAGCTCGATATTGGCATAGCCCAGCCTGTCGAACCGCTGTGTCGCGGCTTCGGCAAGTGCGGCATGGCGCTCGATGGCGTGGACACTTTTGGCGATGCGGCTCATCACGGCGGCGGCGTAGCCGGAGCCGGCGCCGACTTCGAGCACCCTATCTCCAGGTTTCACTTCCGCCGCCTCGATCATCAGCGCGACGATGTAGGGCTGAGAGATGGTCTGGCCTTCGCCGATCGGCAGAGCCCCATCCTCATAGGCGAATTCCTCGAAGCCGGGTTCGACGAATTTTTCGCGCGGCACCTCGCGCATGGCGGCGAGCACGTTGCGGTCGCGCACGCCGCGACGGGCCAAGTGGACATCGACCATGCGGTCGCGCGCCTTCGACAGGTCAAGCATGGCTGCCTCCTCGAATTTACGAGCTTCCGGCCATCATCGAGCTAAGCGGCTCGTGACTGACGTTCTCTTCGATCTGTTCGTGCCCCGGCGTCTGGGGCAGCGCCTTGCGGAAGTTCTTTGCGTAGTCCGGCGGCATTTTCGGCGGCATCATCGGCTCGTAAGCGTCGACAACCGCCTCGATCACCACCGGGCCATCGGCCGCGAAGGCGGCGTCGAGTACGCCCTCAATCTCGTCCGGGCGGGTAACGCTGAGCCCGATCCCGCCCATCGCCTCGGCGGCCATCGCAAAGTCGATGGGCTGCAATTCGCAGCCGAACTGGGGATTGCCGAGGAACATCATCTGCTCCCAGGCGATCTGGTTGAGCATGCCGTTTTTCAGCACCAGCAACTTGAGCGGAATGCCGTAGCGCACGGCGGTCGAGAATTCGCCGAGCTGCATGGCGAAGCCGCCATCGCCCACGACGGAGAATATCGGTCTACCGGGAAATGCGATGCCGGCGGCAATCGCGTAGGGCAGACCGCAGGCCATCGAGGCCAGCGCTCCGGAGACGCCGAACTCCTGGCCGGCCCTCAGGTCGATGTGGCGGGCGGCGAGTTCGGTGTTCTGGCCGGAATCGGTCGTCAGGATCGCGTTGTCGGGCATGCGGCGCCCCAACGCCTTGACTATGACTTGGGGCTTCATCGGAACGTCGGTCCGGCTTTCCGACAGCGCCATCATTTCGCGCCAGCGCGCCATGCCGGCCTGCGCCTTTTCCAGGAAGCCGCGATCGGCCTTCTGTGTGAGCCTTTCGTTGAGGAGGCGCAGCGTCTGGGCCGCGTCGCCGACCAACCCGGCTTCCACGGGACAACGCAGACCGATGCGTTGCGCGTCGCGGTCGATCTGCACTATGCGCGCCTTGCCCGGCTCGGGGTAATATTCGATGTAGGGGAAGGTCGAGCCGACGATGAGCAGCGCGTCGCACTCCTTCAGCGCTTCCTGCGAGGGCAGGGTGCCGAGGATGCCGATGCCACCGGTGGTGTGCGGATGATCGTCCGGCAGCACCGCCTTGCCGAGCAGCGCCTTGGCGACCGGGGCGGCGAGCAGGTCGGCGGCGCGCTCCAGCTCCTGCCTGGCGCTCCGTGCGCCCTGTCCGGCGAGGATGGCGACCTTCTTCGCCGCATTGAGTATCTTCGCAGCGTTCTCAACCTGCCGTGCATCAGGCAGCCTGTCGCCCTCAAACCACTGGTCCGGCGTGTGCGACGGGCGGTTGCGCTTCGAGCGCCGGGATTCGTCGAGCGCCAGTTCCTGCACATCGCTGGCGATCGACAAATGCGCGACACCTCGCTCGGCCAACGCCGAACGGCAGGCAAGGCCGGCGAGGTTTTCCATATGCACCGCGTCGGAGACCTGCGCGTTGAAGACGGTCACGTCGTTGAAGACCCGCGTCAGATCTACATCCTGCTGGGTGAAGGTTTCGATCAGATCGTGGAACTGCATGCCGGTGACGGCGAGAACCGGCGCCTGGTCCAGCCTGGCGTCGTAAAGGCCGGTGAGCAGATGGGTTCCGCCAGGCCCGGAGGTCGCCAGGCATACTCCCAGCCTGCCGGTCCACTTGGCGTAGGCGCAGGCCATGAAGGCGGCGGATTCCTCATGCCGCACCTGGATAAAGCGGATGCGGTCCTGACGCGTCCGCAGCGCCTCCATGATGCCGTTTATGCCGTCTCCGGGAAGGCCGAAGACCACTTCGACATTCCATTTTATCAGGGTCTCAATGAGAATATCGGCAGCGTTCGGCATGACAGGATCCTTCGTGGATTGCGACGCGGAGGCTGCGCGCAAACGGGTTCTGCAATGGATCGCCGCCGCTGGTCGCCATGAGCTTGAATGCGGCAAAGGGCGAGAGGTTCACAAAATGGGAGAAAAACCGGCGACCGGCAGGTCCGTCGGCCCCCAGAATCGCGACGCTATCGTCGGAACGCTTTCGCGCTCCAGAGGTTTTGCGGGAAAGATGGAGGCTCAGATGCCAGACCGCGAAAAGCCGATCTCGAACAAGCGCGCCAGCGGCAGCGACAAGGCCGTTCACCCGAGCAAGGAGGGCGGCAGCCAACAGCAGAAGGCGCAGGAATGGGGCGGCGGCTCCAAGGCTTCCAAAGGCAAGGTCACGAGCGCCGACAAGCGCAACGAAAATTCGAGCGCCAAGGGCCGCTGATCGGGAATTTGAAGTCAGCCGGCCTTCAGCCGCGAGCCGCTGAGCAATCCCCGTTCTTCGAGCACGGGATAGGCCATCGAAGCCAGCAGCGAATTGATCTGCTTCAGGTCGCGTATGGTATCGAGATGGATCGAGCTGGTCTCGACGCTCTTTGCCGTGCCTTCGCGCAGGCGTTCGAAATGGCTCTGGCTGGAGCGCTTTTCGAGGTCACGCAGCCGGTCCTTCTCCCGCACCAACTGCCGCGCGGTTTCCGAATCGCGCGACACCAGCACGTTGAAGGCCAGCTTGGCATTGGCCACCACGGAGGTGTGGAAGGCGGTCAGCTCGCGCCAGCCCTGTTCGGTGAACTCCAGCCCGCGGTCGAACTTCTTCTGCACATGGACCAGCATGTTGCGCACGATAATGTCGCCGACCTGCTCGAGCTTGACACAGGCGCCGATAAGCTCCTGGCAGCGCAGCGCGTCGGCTTCGGAAAGCGTGCGGCTGGTCACCTTGGCCAGATAGAGCTTGATCGCCGCATGCTTGCGGTCGACGCGGTCGTCGAGCGCCGACAGGGCGTTAATCTTGTCCTGGTCGGCCTCGACATAGAGCTCGATGATGCGCTGGAGCATGATCTCCACAGTTTCGCAGACCCGCACCACCTCGCGGGTGGCGTTGGCGAGCGCCTGCGAGGGCGTGTCGAGCGCTGCCTCGTCGAGCGCGCTAAGCTCGGTGGCGGCGAGCGATGCCGGTTGGGCCTCCGGCGCGCCGAGCGCCACGATCCGCCCGGCCAGACGGTGGACGAGGCCGGCAAGCGGGATGCCGAGCAGCGCAAGCATAAGGTTGAACGCGATGTGGCCATGGATCAGCTGGTCGGGCACGGTAGCGCCCAGCCAATCGAGCGGCGGCGCAAAGAAGATAAGAACAAGGAGCGCGGCAAGCGCGCCCGTGCCGCGCATTATGAGATTGCCGAGCGGCACGATCCTGGCCTTGGGGATCGCCGCGCGCGATAGCATGACGGCGATGACGCCGCCGCCGAGATTGGCGCCCAGCACCAGCACGAGGCCGAGTTCGACGGGTATGAGGCCGCGCGCAGCCAGCGCAACGACCAGCAATATCGCCGCGACGCTGGAATGGAACAGCCAGGTCATGATGGCGGCAAGCAGGAACGCCGTGACCGGGTCGCTTGAGAGATAATTGACGACGACCGGCAGGATGGGGCTTTCGCGCAGCGGCTCGGACGCTTCGCCGATCATGCGCAGCGACAGGATCAGAAGGCCTACGCCGACGAGTATGCGGCCGAACTGGCGCCAGTCACGGCGCTCGGTGGCCATGAACATGGCGGTCCCGGCGGCGAGGCAGAGCGGCACCAGCAGCGACAGGTCGAAGCTCAGCAGCTTGACGACCAGCGCGGAGCCGACATCGGCGCCGAGCACGGCGAGCAGGCCGGACGTGCCGCCGACGATGCCCGCGCCGCTGAACGAGCCGACCAGCAGGGCAACGGCGGTGGCGCTCTGCAGGCAGATGGCAAGCGCTGCGCCGGCGAGGATGGCCAGCACCGGATTGCGCAGCACAGAGCGCAGGCGATGGCGCAGCACGTCGCCATAGGCGCGCTCGACGCCGGTGCGCACCATGCGCGTGGCGAACAGCAGCAGCGCCACCGCGCCCGCAAGGTGCAGGAGAACGACGGACCCGCTCATGCCGGGCAGCCGGCGCGCTGTGCATGGAAATTGAAGCGCAAGATCATCTCATCCAATCGGCGAATCGCGGCGTTGTTCCGTCGGCCGTGAAGCTTAGCCGGTTAATGTAATCCGCGTCCATTGCGCGAAGCTGTTCCCTGCCGACGCGGCGTGCCGGAGACGGGACTGGGATATGATTCACTTCAGTTCAAACGGCCTACGCGCCGTGTGTCGGATGTGGATTATCTGGATTTCACCCTGCACGATGCGGTAGAAGACTTTGTACGGATAACGTCCTATCATGCATACGCGAATGTCAGGGCGGCTTGTCGCTTTGCCGGAATACGGCTGCGACGCCAATTGATCGGTCGCGCGGTTTATCCGCGACAGAACGTTACGCGCGCCCTCAGGCGACTGCTTCGCCAAGTATGAGAGAATTGATTCGAGATCGGTATACGCTCGCGAAGTATAGCGCAGTTTCATGCGCCAAAGCGCCGGGACATTTCCCTGAGATCACCGTCGGTGACGAATTCGCCGCGGTCTGCTTGACCCAAACCTTCTTCGACAGCAGCCAACTCGTCTTCGTCAAGTTCATAAATCCCGGTGCGGCGCGCTTCAATGACGCGCGCAAAATCCGCGAGTTCCGCCTGTTCCTCGGGGGTCCAGGTCTCGGCCGCATGCAGCAGGTTCTTCAGAGTCGCATTCATGGCTGTAATCTAGCACATTCAGGATGGACGCGCCACGTTGCGGGCGTTGCGGACACGGGAGATGCTGCCCAGGGGCCGCAGTTCAGGTCGCCGGCGCGGTCAGTGGCGGCCTGGCTCCGTTGCGCCGCTCGGATGTATAGGAGGCGAAGGCCACGGCGGTTGCCACGATCATGGCGAGCACGCCCAGGAGGGGCAAGCTGCGATAGC
The DNA here is from genome assembly GCF_000236565.1 of Mesorhizobium alhagi CCNWXJ12-2. Taxonomy (GTDB): domain Bacteria; phylum Pseudomonadota; class Alphaproteobacteria; order Rhizobiales; family Rhizobiaceae; genus Allomesorhizobium; species Allomesorhizobium alhagi. Next base: position 17,991 of record NZ_AHAM01000073.1, read on the forward strand.
TCATGCCGCTCGCGAGCAGCATGGAGCCGACGGAGGCGGCGAGCGCGATGCCGATGTTGAAGCCAGCCGGGATAAGCGACGAGGCGAGGTTGGGCGCGTCCGCCGTCCAGCCCAGGATGCGGGTCTGGATCGGCGTGCCGATGGCGAAATTGATACCTCCCCACAGAGTGATGACTGCGACCATGGGGAGCGGGTAGGGGCTGACCAGATACATCGCTGCGAGTACGACCCCCTGCAGCGCGAACATGGCAATGAGCGATGGCATCAGCTTCCAGCCGGCGAGCCTGCCGCCGATGAACACGCCCGCCGTGGCGCCGACGCCGTTGAGCAGCAGCACCCAGGGGATCATGTCGGCCCCGATGCCGGTGACCTCGCGCAGCATGGGAGCGATATAGGTGAAGGGCACGAACTGGCCGATCATCAGCATCAGCATGAGGATCAGCGAGGTCCAGACCTGCTGGCGGCCGAGCACCTGCACTTCGCGCAGAAAGCCAGCCGGCCGGGCCGAGCGTCCATTCGCCCGCGGAAGCAGTGCAATCATTGCGGCCGTGGCGAGCAGTCCGAGCGCTAACATTGCCCAGAAGGTCGCGCGCCAACCGAAGAGATTGCCGATAGCCGTACCGGCCGGCACGCCGACGATGTTGGAGACAGTCAGGCCCGCCAGGATGAGCGCGACGGCCATACCGCGTCGTTCCTCCTTCACGAGACCGACGGCGACTACCATCGCGACCCCGAAATAGGCGCCGTGCGCAATCGCCACCGCGATGCGGATGAGAAGCATTTCTGCGAATCCCGGCGCCAATGCGCAAGCGAGTTGGCCGGCGGTGAAGGCGCCGGCGAGGCCGATCAGCAGCGTCTTGCGGGAAAGGCGCGCCGTAGCGATGGTGAGAAGCGGACCGCCGAGCGCGATGCCGAGTGCGTAGCCGGAGACAAGGTAGCCAGCCGTCGGAATGGACACGTCGAGGCCCTCCGCCACCTGCGGCAGCACGCCGGCAATGACGAACTCGGTCGTGCCGAAGGCAAAGGCGGCGATGAAAAGGGCAACCAGCGGCAGGGACATAGCGGGCACGCAACTTAGAGGTTAGGCCTCAAATCATGCGTGAATGGCTCCATGCAAGCCAGATTTTGTGAGGCCGGCTTCAGCTTTTCTTATACGCGGGTCGCAGAGCACCTGTGAATCGCGGGAATGCCGGAAATGGCTGTTCGCTTTGCACGCCTGCTCAGCCTATATATCGGAAAGAGAGATCCACATCCCATGCGCTTTCCGCCTTCCTTCCTCGACGAGATTCGCGACCGCGTGCCGATTTCATCGGTCATCGGCGCGCGCGTCTCGTGGGACCGCAGGAAGACGAACGCGGCGCGTGGCGACTACTGGGCCTGCTGTCCGTTTCACGGCGAAAAATCGCCGAGCTTCCACTGCGAGGACAAGAAGGGCCGCTATCACTGCTTCGGCTGCGGGGTTTCGGGCGACCATTTCAAGTTTCTCACCGAACTCGACGGGATGGGCTTTCCTGAGGCGGTCGAGAAGATAGCCGAACTGGCCGGCGTGCCGATGCCGGCGCGCGACGAGGCGGCGGAACGGCGCGAGAAGCAGCGCGCCAGCCTGACCGATGTCATGGAAATGGCGACGGTCTTCTTCCAGGAGCGGCTGCAATCGTCGGACGGCGCCAAAGCCCGCGCGTATCTGCGCGAGCGCGGCCTGGCTTCGGCCACGCAGCAGGCCTTCCGCCTCGGCTATGCCCCCGACAGCCGCAACGCGCTCAAGGAATTCCTGGCCGGCAAAGGCGTCGAGAAGGCGCAGATGGAAGCCTGCGGCCTGACTGTGTTCGAGGACGTTCCGGTCTCCTACGATCGCTTCCGCGACCGCATCATGTTTCCGATCGAGGATTCCCGCGGCAAGGTCATCGCCTTCGGCGGGCGGGCGCTGTCGCCGGAAATCTCGGCCAAGTACCTGAACTCGCCCGACACCGAGCTCTTCCACAAGGGCAATGTGCTCTACAATTTCGCCCGCGCCCGGAAGGGCATGGGCAAGGACGGCACGGTGATCGCCGTCGAAGGCTATATGGACGTGATCGCGCTGGCGCAGGCCGGCTTCGACAACGCCGTGGCGCCCCTCGGCACCGCGCTGACTGAGAACCAGCTCGAACTTCTGTGGCGCATGACCGGCGAGCCGGTGCTGTGCTTTGACGGCGACCAGGCCGGCTTTCGGGCGGCGTGGCGCGCCGCCGACATGGTGCTGCCGGCGGTTCAGGCGGGACGCACGGCGCGTTTTGCACTGCTGCCGGAGGGCAAGGATCCTGACGATCTGGTCAAGGCCGACGGGCCGGAGGCGTTCAGGGCCGTGCTTTCGGAGGCGCGGCCGCTGTCGGATCTTCTGTGGATGCGCGAGACTTCGGGTGGGGTGTTCGACACGCCCGAGCGGCGCGCCGAACTCGAAAAGACGCTGCGCGAACTCACTTCGCGCATCAAGGACGAGAGCGTCCGCTATCACTACGCGCAGGACATGCGCGAGCGGGTGCTGGCCTTTTTCGGCGCGCAGCGGAGCCGGCAACAGCCAAGGCACGGCGAGCGGGACAGGAATTTCAGCAAGGGCCAGGGCGGCCAATGGGGGAGGGGCGGCGCTGGCCCGGCGGCGGGACGGCTGGCGGTGTCGGACAGCCTGGCGCGTTCGGCTATGGTCAAGCGCGCCGGCGGCGTCATGCCGCTGCGCGAAACGGCGATCGTCGCGGCGCTGGTCAATCATCCAGCGCTGATCGACGAGAATTTCGACCATGTCGAAACGCTCGACCTTTCGCATCCGGACCTGCGGCTGCTGCACAGCGCGCTGATCGATGCGGTGGCGCACGGCGTGACCGACGATAGCTCTGCGATCATCGCAAGGATAGGCGAGGCGGGGCTGGCGGATGCCTGGCAGCGGGCGATGGCGCTGGTCCGGCGGGCGCGGCTGTGGCCGGTGATGGAGGAGGCGGCGATAGAGGATGCCCGCGACGCCTTCGCGCAGGCGCTGCACTTGCACCGTAGCGCGAGTACCTTACATAAGGAACTGAAAGTGGCGGAGACGGCACTGGCGACAGATCCGACAGACGAAAACTATCGCCACCTTGTCGAAATCCAGGCCCAGTTCCACGACGTTCAGGCGACCGAAGCGCTTATCGAGGGTTTCGGCATTTCGTCCGGGCGTGTGGACCGGGCCTAGCATGATCCCGAAACCGAAGGTCCGCGCTGCGAAAAGCTGCAGGCTTTCGGAAAAGATCATGCGGCAAAATAATGACTGGAGTCCCGTTCCGGCTTGTCTGAACGGAACAGGCTCCAAGAAACATGGCAATTGATTCGCTTTTTTAACGCGAATCATGCGACAGCCGCTTGACCTTCCGCCGGAATGGCGGAATCAGGACGATTCGAAAAGTTAACCTGCGGGCACAATCCGCACCCAACATCGACGGAACGGAGCTGATAGGCTGGACGGGAAAAAATCCCGCCACAGATATCATCAGTAATCGGGGACCAGACGCAAGGGCGGCGGCTTTTCATAGCGGTCGAACAGTTGCGGTCGGTTTGCCGGTTCAACAGTTTCAGCGCTCCGCACGATCCGGCCGCTTGGAGATAATAAGAAGCATGGCGAAACCAGAGAAGGAAGAGGTCGAGACCGAACGCGAAGCTGCCACCGACGGCCCTTTGCTCGACCTTTCCGATGACGCTGTCAAGAAGATGATCAAGGCCGCCAAGAAGCGCGGCTATGTGACCATGGACGAGTTGAACTCGGTGCTGCCGTCGGAGGAAGTGACCTCGGAGCAGATCGAGGACACCATGTCCATGCTGTCGGACATGGGCATCAACGTCGTCGAGGACGATGAGACCGGCGAAGAGGCCGAAGGCGAGCCGACGGCCGCCGATGCCGAGGAAGACGCCAACGAGCTTGCCGAGCAGACCGGCACGGCGGTCGCCGCCACCACGACCAAGAAAGAGCCGACCGACCGCACCGACGACCCGGTGCGCATGTATCTGCGCGAGATGGGCTCGGTCGAGCTTCTGTCGCGCGAGGGCGAAATCGCCATCGCCAAGCGCATCGAGGCCGGCCGCGAGACGATGATCGCGGGCCTGTGCGAAAGCCCGCTGACCTTCCAGGCCATCATCATCTGGCGCGACGAGCTCAACGAAGCCAAGATCCTGCTGCGCGAAATCATCGACCTCGAGGCGACCTATGCCGGGCCTGAAGCCAAGCAGGCGCCGACGCCCGAGCGCCAGGAAGAGCTTGAGCGGCCCAAGACACCAGAGCACAGCCAGCGCCGGCCTTCCGTGCGCGAGGACGACGACATCACCAATGTCAGCGGCGATATGCGCGGGCTGGCGGAAGACGAAGACGAAGACGAGGACGAGGCCTCGCTGTCGCTGGCCGCCATGGAGGCGGAACTGCGGCCGCAGGTCATGGAAACGCTCGACGTTATCGCCGACACCTACAAGAAGCTGCGCAAACTGCAGGACCAGCAGGTCGAGAACCGGCTTGCCGCCGCCGGCACGCTGTCGCCGAGCCAGGACCGCCGCCTGAAGGAGCTGAAGGACCAGCTGATCACGGCGGTGAAGTCGCTGTCGCTCAACAATGCGCGCATCGAATCGCTGGTCGAGCAACTCTACGACATCAACAAGCGCCTGGTGCAGAACGAGGGCAAGCTTTTGCGCCTCGCGGAAAGCTACGGCGTGCGCCGCGAGAGCTTCCTGCAGGAATACCAGGGCTCGGAACTCGACCCCAACTGGATCAAGTCGATCTCCAACCTCTCCGCGCGCGGCTGGAAGGAATTCACCAGGAACGAGAAGGACGCGATCCGCGACCTGCGCTCGGAAATCCAGAACCTCGCCACCGAGACGGCGATCTCGATCGCGGAATTCCGCAAGATCGTGAACCAGGTCCAGAAGGGCGAGCGCGAAGCGGCGATCGCCAAGAAGGAGATGGTCGAGGCCAATCTGCGCCTCGTGATCTCGATCGCGAAGAAATACACCAACCGCGGCCTGCAGTTCCTCGACCTGATCCAGGAAGGCAATATCGGCCTGATGAAGGCGGTGGACAAATTCGAATATCGCCGCGGCTACAAGTTCTCGACCTACGCCACCTGGTGGATCCGGCAGGCGATCACTCGCTCGATCGCCGACCAGGCCCGCACCATCCGCATTCCGGTGCACATGATCGAGACGATCAACAAGATCGTCAGGACCTCGCGCCAGATGCTGCACGAGATCGGCCGCGAGCCGACGCCGGAGGAACTGGCCGAGAAGCTCGCAATGCCGCTCGAAAAAGTGCGCAAGGTGCTGAAGATCGCCAAGGAGCCGATCTCGCTCGAAACCCCGGTCGGCGACGAGGAGGATTCGCATCTCGGCGATTTCATCGAGGACAAGATGGCGATCCTGCCGATCGACGCGGCGATCCAGGCCAATCTGCGCGAGACGACGACGCGCGTGCTTGCCTCGCTCACCCCGCGCGAGGAGCGCGTGCTCAGGATGCGCTTCGGCATCGGCATGAACACCGACCACACGCTGGAGGAAGTCGGCCAACAGTTCTCGGTGACACGCGAGCGCATCCGTCAGATCGAGGCCAAGGCGCTGAGGAAGCTGAAGCATCCGAGCCGGTCCAGGAAGCTGCGGAGCTTCCTGGACAGCTAACGGGATCTCGGCACCGCCGGGTCGCATGCAGTCAATTGAAAAAAAGCGGGGGCCGAAACAGCTCTCGCTTTTTTCATGCCCTTGAACAGGTCGTCGCGAGGGGCGCAGGAATCATGGAATGATCAACACCTCCGCGCCGGCGCTGACTGTCTGGTACAATACTCGCTGCCCGGTCTGCGACGCCGGCATCAGCAGGCAGAAGCGGCGGCTGATCGGGGCGGTCAAGGCCGGACGGATTGCATTCCGCGACATCAATCTCGAGCCCGCTGCGCTGGCCGCGCATGGCGCTTCGCTGGAAAACATCCGCCGCCGGCTGCACGCCATCGATGCGGATGGAAACCTGCTGGTCGGGGCGGACGTGGCCATTGCCATATGGCGCCTGATGCCGGGCGAGGGGTGGCTCGCCTCCCTGGCCGGCAATCCGCTGCTTTTGCCGGCAACGCGCTTCGCTTATGACCGCTTCGCCGATCTTCTCTACGCCTGGAACCGCCGAAAAGGCCGCTGGTGAGGCGATACGATATTTGTGCTAGGCTGAATTCATGAACGAGCACACCGCCCCGCTCCAGCCCATGCCGCTTACGACGCAGGCTGCCGAAGGCCTGCCGCGCCGGCCGTGGACGGTTGCGGAAATCGAGGCGATGGTGGCGGCCGGCATCATCGAAGAGGACGAGCGATTCGAGCTGATCGGTGGGGAGGTTGTGCCGATGTCGCCCAAGGGTGCGCGCCATGAACTGGTGAAGGCAGAGCTTAACGAGTATTTCCAAAGGCTCGGCTTGACTGATCTTCGTATCGTGCCGGAGACCACGCTGCGGCTTGACGAGAAGGCGTTTCTCGAACCGGATTTCTGCGTATTCCCGCGCTCCATCGCCCCCGGCGACATGCGCGGGCCGGACGTGCTGCTCGCGGTCGAGGTCGCCGACACCAGCCTTGCCTACGATCGCGGCCGCAAGATCAGCGTCTATGCCGCTTTCGGCATTCCGGAAGTCTGGGTGATCGACGCCAACAGCGTCGTCACCTACGTCTATCGCCAGTTGGGCGCGGAGGGCTACCGCACTGTGCTCGAAATCGGGCCGGCGGAAGAGATTGCCGCCACTCGCGCCGAGGCCGTAAGCTATTGCCTGAGCCGCCTCGGCCTCAACCCCGCATAAGTTTGGCGAGCGCTTGCCTCAGTCGACGCTCACAATTTCGACCTCCGGTCCCGGCCTCTACGAGTTCACCGACCGGGCCAAGACATTCGTTCGGGAGGCCGGCGTCGAGACTGGGCTGCTCACGGTCTTCGTGCGGCATACGTCCTGTTCGCTGCTGATCCAGGAAAACGCCGATCCGGACGTGCGGCGCGATCTCGACGCATTCTTCCGCCGCCTGGTTCCGCCGTCCGACGATCCGTCAATGCGCTGGGTGGTCCACACGACGGAGGGGCCGGACGACATGCCGGCTCACATCAAGGCGGCGCTCACCGCCGTTTCGCTGTCTGTTCCGGTCACCTCCGGGCGGCTGGCGCTCGGCACATGGCAGGGGCTTTATCTCTTTGAGCATCGCGAAAGCCCGCATCGGCGCGAGATCGTGCTGCATCTCGGCGGATGATTGAGCGCGGGCGGCGCCAGCTTCCTTGCCGGCCGGCCTGAGCGGGTTCATACTGTCCGGGCAGGCGGAATGGGGCGACAATCCCGGCGCCGCGCGCCCCACGCCCAACCCCGCGCCTGTGCGCCGGAGGAGGTGTTTCATGACCACTTACATCATGCTGGTGAATTGGACGGAACAGGGCGTGAAGAACGTGCGCGACTCGCCGAAACGCCTCGACGCCGCGAGAAAGTCGCTGGCCGACATGGGCGGCTCTTTCAGGGAGTTCTACCTCACCATGGGTGAATACGACATGGTGGCCGTGTGCGAGGCGCCGGACGATGCGGTGGCGGCGCGGTTCGCGCTACAGCTCGGCATGGGCGGCAATGTGCGCACCCGCACCTTGAAGGCGTTTCCGGAAGCCGCCTACCGCGAGATCATCAATTCGCTCGGCTGAACCGCGTGATCTTTCCTCGCCCCGGCCGGGCAGGTCTCGACCTCCCCGGCCGAACGGGGTACGCTCGACTGCAAAACGGAGCAGGTGAAGCATGTCCTTCCTGAAGCGGCTTTTCGGCGGTGGTGATAAGGTGGCTGACGCTTCGGCTCCGGTCGTCGCCCGCCAGGTCGAGCACAAGGGATTCCTGGTCAGCGCCACACCCTACAAGGCTGATGGGCAGTACCAGACCTGCGGCATCGTCTCGAAGGAAATCGGCGGCGTGCAGAAGGAGCACAAATTCATCCGCGCCGACCGCTTTGCCTCGCTCGACGATGCAGTCGAGGTGTCGCTGAAGAAGGGCATCCAACTGGTCGACGAGCAGGGCGACAAGGTTTTTAGCTAAGCATTCCGATAGTGGCTTGGGTCAGCCTCCGAGCGGTCCACGAATCCGGGGCCGGTTTTCGGCGGGGTCATGTCCTTCCGTCATCAATCCGTCGATCAGAGCCTCGAGCGACTTCAGATAATCCCGCGCCGACGCGCCCGTTTCTATGGCGAGTGCGGCGCGGTCGAAGGCTGCCGAGAGCAGGGCGGTCACCGCGGCGACCGGCAGCTTCTTCATCGCGCCCGAGCGCACCGCCATGGCGATGCCTTCGCGCAGCGTGCGCGTACCGTGGCGGCTGTCGATCCCGTCCATCGTCTCGCGGCCGAGTATGGCCGGCCCATCGAGGAGTAGCAGACGGGTGCGGCCCGAAACGGCCATGGCGTTGAAAAAAGCCAGGCCGCCGGTGAGCAGGGCGTCGCGGGGACCGAGCGTGTCGGGCGTTGCCATCTCGATCTCTTCGGCAACGGCGGCGGCTTCTTCTTCCACCACGGCATGGAACAAAGCACGCTTGTCGGCGAAATGGTGATAGAGCGCGCCGCGCGTGACGCCGGCGGAAGCAACGATTTCCGGGGTTGAGGTGTCGCCATAACCCTTTTCAACGAAGAGTTTCTTTGCCGCTGCGAGCAGGTCGCCGCGCGTGGCTTCTGTGCGCTCGCGGTTGGAGCGGCGTGTTGAATCCTGTTGCATACATGCAGCCTGTATGTTAATTGGAGATACATGCAAACTGTATGTATGTTCGAAGGAGATTGGAAGCCATGAAAACCACCAGCTACTATCCCGTGCTGATGACAGACGATGTCGCCGGTACCGCCGACTTCTATGTCAGGCATTTCCGCTTCGCGCGCGTGTTCGACGGCGGCTGGTACGTCCATCTGCAGTCGTCCGAGGACAAACGCGTCAACCTCGCTATCATGGACGGAAGCCACGAAACTATCCCTGAGGCGGGCAGGGGACGTGTGTCGGGCCTGATCCTCAACTTCGAAGTCAAGGACCCGGATGCCGAGTATGAGCGAGCCAAGGCGGCGGGCCTGCCGATCTTGCACACGCTGCGCGACGAGGCTTTCGGCCAGCGCCATTTCATCACCGCCGACCCCAACGGCGTGCTGATCGACATCATCAAGCCGATCCCGCCGAGCGCCGAATTTTCGGCGCAGTATCTGGAGGGAACGCCAGGCTGACGCCATGGCGGGCAAGGCGTTTTCGCCATCGACAGAATCCGCGAAAAGGACGAATTGTTGGTCCCTGCTGGCATTTCGGAGAAGAATGCTAGAGAGGTGATGTCCATGTGCTTTGTCCGAAAGATCCCGACCTGCCTTGCAGCAGCCCTGATTGCGATGGCCTTGTCCGGCTGCGCCATGGGTGGCGGCGTATTCGGCACGACCATTGCCGATGGGACTGCGACGACCAGGGTGAAGACCGGTTCGGTGGGAGTGGGGGTGTCGGGCGTCAAGGCAGGCTCGACAGACACGATCGTGACGACTAACTGAATGCCGGCGTAAGGAGAGGGACCAACCATGTCGCTGAAGAACAAGACGCTTTTCATCTCGGGCGGCTCGCGCGGCATCGGGCTGGCGATCGCGCTTCGCGCGGCGCGCGACGGCGCCAATGTGACCATTGCCGCCAAGACGGCGGAGCCGCATCCGAAGCTGCCCGGCACGATCTACACGGCGGCCGACGAGATCGAGGCGGTGGGCGGCAAGGCGCTGCCGGTGCTATGCGACATTCGGGAGGAGGAGCAGGTAGTGCAAGCCGTCGAGAAGACCGTCGAAAAATTCGGCGGCATCGACATCTGCATCAACAATGCCAGCGCCATCCAGCTCACCGGCACGCTTCAGACGGACATGAAGCGCTATGATCTGATGCACCAGATCAACACGCGTGGCACGTTCCTCGTATCGAAAATGTGCATTCCTTACCTTAAGTTAGCGGAAAATCCTCACATTCTGAATCTGGCACCGCCACTCGATATGAGCGCGAAATGGTTCAAGAATCACGTCGCCTACACGATGGCCAAGTTCGGCATGTCGATGTGCACGCTCGGCATGGCCGAGGAGTTCCGGAAGGATGGCATCGCGGTCAATTCGCTGTGGCCGCTGACGGCGATCGACACGGCTGCGGTGCGCAATCTGCTCGGCGGCGAGGCCGTCGCTTCGATGAGCCGCTCGCCCGAAATCATGGCCGACGCCGCGCACGCGATCCTGACGAAGCCGTCGCGCGAGACCACCGGTAATTTCTTCATCGACGAACTTGTTCTGAAAGAACAAGGCGTTACGGACTTTTCTGGATATGCGCCCGGAGCCAAGGGGCCGCTGGCGGGAGATTTCTTTGTACCCGACGAGGTGTTTGAAAAGACCGACACCAAGGTGGCGCGGACGTTCGGTTAGGCAGTTGTCACCCGAACATCAGGTCGCGGACGAGGTCGGAAGCGGGCTGCAGCGCCTTCAGCGCCGCTTTCAGTTCGGTCCGTTGCGCCTTGTCGAGTTTTACCAGCTCAACGCGGTTTGATACCGGCAGCCCGGCATAGAGATCGCGGGTCTGCTGGGCGAGCAATAGCGCCAGAAGGACGCTGTGGGCAGACACCATGGCGGTCATGTCCTGGTCGCCGCCAATATCGAGCCCGATCAGGCCTTCGAGGCGTTCGCGCGTGCTACGTGCGCGGATGCCGTGGCGGATCGCCAGCGTGCGGGCCATGGCCACCACCGGGAACAGGCCGTGCAGCTTCAGGTCGATGCGGCCGTCTTCGAGCTGGAGGCCGCCGAACAGTGTGAACGGATTTCCGGGCGCGACTTGCTCGCCAAGCAGCTTGGCGAAATCGGGGCGGGTATGGCCGAGCTCGTAGGCATGGGCGAAAAGCGCCTCGCCGAGCGCGAGATCTCCGTGGACCGGTCTCAGATCGAAGAAGATGTCGACATTGAGCAGATCCTGCGGCCGCGAGCGGCCGATCCAGTCGGCTACGCGCTCCTTCCAATGGCCGAGCGAGCCGCGCCACAGGGCATTCTTCGCCATCACCCCGCCCTTGCAGTAGGGCACGCCCGACTGGTCGAGCAGGTCGGCGATTTTTTCGCCGAGCCGCGCGAACCAGCGATCCACCGGTCCGTCCGGATCGCCTTCGGCAAAGACGATGGCGTTGTCCTGGTCGGCAGCGAGCAAGCTCTCGCCGCGGCCGCCCGAACCGAGCACGAGCACCGCAAAGGGGCAGGGCGGTGGCCCGTGGCCTTCGCGCGCCATCTCCGCCTCGGCGAGGATTGCCGCGCGACGGGTCATGGCGCAAAGCTCCTCACTGACGATTTCGGCTATGGCCCGCGCGTCGATCCCTTCGGCAATCAGCGCGTCGGCGACGCCGGGCAGCATCGCCCACGCAGCCGCCATTTCCGCGGGGGAGGCGGCGTGCTCGATCGTGTCGTCGAGATTGATCGCAGCACTCGCCCGCAGCTTCAGCAGGTCGCGCGCCGAAACGACGCCCGCCAACCTGCCGTCTTCATGGCGCACGGCGAGATGGCGGATCCCCAGGCGGTCCATGCGGCCGACGGCACGGTAGGCGAAGGCCTGCTCCCGGATCGAAGCCAACGGGCGCGAGGCGATACCGTCGACGGGCGTTGCGAGCGCTTGTTCGCTGTCGGAGGCCAGGAGGCGCATCACGTCGCGCTCGGTGACGATGCCGTAGGCATCAAGCGGTTGGCCGGGTTCGGCCGGATCAGCCACGAACAGCGAGCTTATCCTGCGCGCGATCATCAGCGCGATGGCGTCCATCACGCTGATGGACGGCACCACGACGACCGGCGGGGAACTCATCAGTTCGCCGACACGGTGGCGATAGGCGAACGGGTCGACGGAGCGGAACGAAGGCGGCGCCGGCCTGGAGACCGGATCGGCCCAGCCGGCGCGATGGCCGGTTTCGCGCTCGGCTCTCTGCTCCATGCAGGCGCGCTCGGCCTCGGCAAGCGTCCGTATGCCGCGTTCCTGGAGCTTTGGCAGCAGCGCCACGAAAATCTCCGCCGCCGCCCTGGCGTCGCCCAGCGCCGAATGCCGGTCCTCGATAACGATGCCGAGCCGGGCGGCGATAGCGTCGAGCGACAGGTCGGTCTGGCCGGGTTGCACAAGCCGCGCCAGCAGCCTGACGCAGAGCGAGCGCGGCTTTTTCCAAGAGAGCCCGGCGCGTGTGGCCTCACGCTCCAGCATCGACAGGTCGAAACCTATGGCGTGGCCGATAATGATGCCGTTTTCAACGAAAGCCTGCACGGCCGTCCAGGCGGAGGCAAAGGCAGGCGCGTTGCGCACTATGGCATTGGTGATGCCATGGATGCGGGTCGAAGCCGAGGGAATGGCGATCTCCGGATCGACCAGCATTTCGATCTGCCGGCCGTCGAGGATGCGGCCGCGCGAGATCGCGATGGCGCCGATCTGGACAATGCGCGCCTTGGCGGTGTCGAGCCCGGTGGTCTCGGTGTCGAGGGCGACGGCGTCGAGCGCGATAAGCGGCGTTGCCCCGGTCGCTGGTTTCATCCGCACCCCTCCCGGCTCACTGAATAGAGCCGCGAGCCGCGCGCCGCAACGTGGCATTTACCGGGGGATAACGGGCAGGCTTGAATGAAAAACCCGGCCGGTGGGGACCGGCCGGGTTCTTTTGCCATTGTCCCGCTGGAGGCGGGACGGGGCAGGGAAGCTTGCATCTGTGAGGGAGAATCCCGCGATTCAATGGCCGGAGCCACCAAATCGCGAAATTGTGATCTCCTTTACTGCGCGCTCGCCACCGGCGCCACCAGTGGGGTGATGCGGCGGATGGCGACACGACGATTCTCGCGCTCAGGTCCCTCGGTGTTCACCTTGAGGTACTGTTCGCCATAACCCTGCGGCGCCAGGTTCTCCGGCGGAATGCCGAACGAACCTGATAGAGCCGTCGCGACTGCTTCGGCGCGGCGATCCGAAAGCGCCAGATTGGCGACATCGGTGCCGACAGCATCTGTGTGGCCCTCGATCAGGAAGGTTTCGGCCGGGTTCTGCTCGAGCAGCCGTTCCATGGCCTGCGCAACGCCTTCGAGGTCGGCGATCTCGCTTTCGGCGATTTCCGCCGAGCCGAACTCAAAGTTAATCGTGTCGAGGTCGACGCGCCGCACCTTGTCGCGAATGCGGGCCGAGCGCTTTACCTCGGCGATCGAATAGGTGCGTTCGACCCTTTCGACCGGCGGCTGTTCGAGGAAGGTGTAATACGCCTCCGGATCCTCAACGGCCTCGGCGTCGAGAATGTACTCCTCCTCCGGGATCGTGAGACGGAGCGGTGGCAGGTCCGCGCCCGGATCGCGCCATTCCAGCACCCGGTCGTAGTCGCGCTCGTCGACATAGACCAGCACGACCTCCCGGTCGTCGGGCGTGAATTTCGAGCGGCGGAGGATATCGCCGTAGCGGTTGCGGATAGTGACCACCCGCGTACCGTCCGGCCGCACGATCACTTCGCGGGTGCGGCCGCGCGGGAGTTCCTCGTAATAGACCTCCCGTGCGTCGACCACGAGGCGTTCGCGATCCGGGCTCTCGACATAGATGTTGTTGTTGAACTCGACGATATAACGATCCCCGACTTCTCGAACGATCTCCACATCCTCACGCCGTTCCTCGCGGAAATCGCGGGGACGCTCGATGCGCTGGCCTTCCTCGACGGTGATCGACTCGATCCGTTCCGGACGTGCCTCTTCGGCTTGGGCCTCTTCGTCGCTTTCGGGCGGCGGAGCCGCCTCGGCGGGCTGCTCAGCAGGCGCTGGCTGCTCGCCTTCCGGCGCAGTCTCTGCCGGCTGCTCGCCCTCGGCAGGCGCTTCGCCCTCGGGAGCAGGTTCGGCAGGTGCTTCGCCTTCTGCCGGAGGCGCTTCCTTCTGGCTGTCGAGCACCGGGGCTTCAGTGCCTTCCGCCGGCTGCTCGCCTTCGGCAGGCGTTTCAGCGGGTTCGGCCGGCTCAGCAGGCTGCTCGCCTTCAGCAGGTGGCTCGGCCGGTTCGGCAGGCTCAGCCGGCTCAGCGGGTTGCTCGCCTTCAGCAGGTGGCTCAGCCGGTTCGGCAGGCTCAGCCGGTTCAGCGGGTTGCTCGCCTTCAGCAGGTGGTTCGGCCGGTTCCGCAGGCTCAGCCGGTTCAGCGGGCTCAGCAGGCTCGGCGGGTGGCTCGCCTTCAGCAGGCGGTTCGGCGGGCTCCGCAGGCTCGGCCGGTTCAGCAGGCTCAGCCGGCTGGGCGGGTTCGGAAGGCTCAGCAGGCTCCGCAGGTTCGGTCGGTTCCTCAGGTTCAGCGGGAGCAGCTTCGGGTTCCGGTTCAGGAGTTGGCTCGGGCTCCGGCGCAGGTTCTGGCTCGGGTTCAGGCGCGGGTTCTGGTTCTGGTTCGGGCTCTGGTTCTGGCTCCGGCTCTGGTGCAGGCTCGGGTTCTTCGGCCGGGGCCTCCTGGGCCTCCCCTTCCTGCTCGCGCCGCTGCCGAAGCAGGCGTTGTTCCTCGGTCTCTTCGGCCTGGGCAAAGATCATATTATTCGCGGACAACGCATTTTGCGCCCTAGGCTGGAAAGCAGTTTGCACGCCGTCGTTCAACGGCACGGCGCCCAACGGGGCGGATGCCATCAGCAGGCCGACTGCGGTTCCTGCCAGAAACCGTGGTGAGCGTTTCATCGACAAATTCTCCTGTGGGGTCCCATCCCGGACACAACATCAATCACGCAACTTTGTTCCGCGCCGGCCCGGAACCGGGCAGCCAGGCGGCTATTGCCGGGCGGCAAGGCGTCGGGATCGCGGCGATACCGTGGTCGGGTCGGAAAACGCAGTTGCAGGCGCTTGACCTGCCCGTGTGGGCGGGCCACATGCCTGCGATGGACGAGCCGTTCTGGAAAACCAAGACGCTGGAGGAAATGAGCCTCGCCGAGTGGGAATCGCTCTGCGACGGTTGCGGCAAATGCTGCCTTTCCAAACTCGAGGACGAGGATACCGGCGAGATCTACTGGACCACGGTCGGCTGCCGCTTGTTCAACGCGCAGACCTGCCGCTGCTCCGACTATGCCAACCGGCTTGCCCGCGTTCCCGACTGCGTCGGGCTCACGCCCGCAAATGTGCGCACCATCTCCTGGCTCCCGCAAAGCTGCGCCTATCGGCTGGTGGCGGAGGGCAGGGATCTCTACTGGTGGCACCGGCTTGTGTCGGGAAGCGACGAGACGGTCCACGAGGCCGGCATCTCCATGCGCGGGCGCACCACCGCCCGCGAGGACGAACTGACCGATCCCGAAGATTTTTTCGAGCATATGGTCGAGGACGAGCCTTAAGCTGCATCCTGACCTGAATCGCGACTCGCCTTGTCTCTGCCGCGTGTCGAGCCGAAAACCCTTTATTCCCAAAAAATTGCGACATGAACCGCGTATGAACAGCCAGTTCGTGGCCGGTTCAGCTTGGCTGGCGCACTGTCGTCTCATCGCTTCGGCGAAGACAGATCACGCGTCAGCAAAGGAGAACATAATGTTCAAGACGCTCAAGACCGCGGGCCTTTCGGCTCTCATCGCTCTCGGCACGCTCGCGGCCATTCCGGCTACGTCGGCGCAGGCCGAAGGCCTCTATCTCAATTTCGGCGGCAATGGCGATGCGCGCTTCGGCGTCTATGTCGGCGACGACGATCGCCGGTGGCATCGCCGTGACCGTTATGATCGCCATGATCGCCGCGGCCGCTGGGAGCGCCGCCATGTCCGCCGCCAGTGCACGGCCAACCGCGCACTGAACAAGGCCGAACGCATGGGCATCCGTCGCGCACGCATTGTCGATATCAACCGTCGCTCGATCACGGTCAGGGGTCGCAAATGGGGCGACCGCGTCACCGTGGACTTCGGCCGCGCGCCCAACTGCCCGGTTATCGGCTGGTAATCGGCCGATAGACAAAACCCCGGAGGCGTTCGCCTCCGGGGTTTTTTTCTTTTGCAGTTGTACGCCGCTTATTTCAGTTCGAAGACAACGTTGACGTGGACATGGTAAGCGTTTTCGCCAGCTTCGATTGGAACTGCTGCGTCGCGCATTTCGGCCTTGGCCATATAGGGTATCGGCGGCGGCTGCATGACAGCCTGATCCGAGATCTCGATGATGCGCCCGAGATTTACGCCGGCGGCTTCGCTGAGCGTCCGGGCCTTCTGCATGGCGTCGGCGACCGCAAGCTTGCGCGCCTCGGTCAGGGCCTTTTCCGGATCGTCATTGGTGAACGATATGCCGCCGCCCTGATTGACGCCGAGCGACACCGATTTGTCGAGGATCTCGCCGGTCTTGGACAGGTCGCGGACGCGCACCGACAACGTGTTGGTGACCTGATAGGCGACGAGCTCCGCCTCCTGGCTGCCGTCCGGCTTGTTGCTGTAATTGTAGCGCGGCGCGATCTGGATGCCGGCGGTCTGGAGATCGCGTTCCTCGACGCCCGCCGCCTTCATCGCGGCGATCACCGCAGCCATGGCGTCATTGTTGGCGTCGAGCGCCGCGCGTGCAGTCTTGGCCTCGCGCATGACGCTGAGCGACAGCAGCGCCAGATCGGGCGCGATCGCGCTTTCGCCTTCCCCCGTCACCATTATCCGCGGCGGCGGCTGCGTGTCGGCCCGAGCCGCAGCAGCCGGAAGCGCGATCGCGGCGGCCAGCGCCAGCGGCAAAAATCGTTTCGTCATCAAAAACTCCGTATGAGATGTGTTGCCTGGACTGCGCCGATTATTGCCGCGATTATGGGTGGATTGCGGCGGCAGAGCGCGCGTTTTCGCGAAAGCCTTGTGCACGCAGGCAAAACTGACTAATTCAGCCCTCGGCGGGCCTGTAGCTCAATGGTCAGAGCCGGCGGCTCATAACCGCTTGGTTGGGGGTTCGAGTCCCTCCGGGCCCACCACCACCTACCTCGGTTCTTTGATTTTTAACGATTTTCTGGCCGAATTTGTCCCACTCAAATCAACCCCCTCAGAAAGTGGGACAATTTTGTTCTCGTTTCGGTCAATGACGAGTAGGTGGCGAGCAGCCTTGGCCACCTTCCGGCGGCGCGCTTTACGGATGTAAAGATCTGGCTGCTGATATGTCGTCCAGCCATAAATCGCCTTGAGCTGTTCATGCGTCGCGCCGTTCTCAGCTGCAATGGTCGCACCGGCCTTTCTCAGCCCGTGTGCGCTGCAGTGCGGCAATCCAGCCTCATCGCACCATTGGCGCATTTTGTTCCCGAGACCGTTCCCCGAGAACGGGCTGCCATATTCGTTGACCAAGAAGATCATTTGGTCGACCGGTGTCGCATTTAGTTCCTCCTCAAGCTCAGGAAGCAGCGGGAGCTCGACCATAACGGATTCACTATTACGACTTGTCTTTCCTGGCTTGATTCTGATCCATTTCTCCCATTCGCCGGTTTCATCGTTATGAACCAGCGTGATCTGCTGTCGGCCGAAAATAGCAACATCAGAAAGCCGCAGGCCCGTGAACATAAAGATCGCCAGCGCACGCCTGGCCGTTGTGCCGCGGACATGACGTTTTTCGTACCGGACGATTTCCGATACCTCCCAAGTATGCCAGCCGTCCCCACTCTTCAGCCGCTTGATGCCGCGAGCAGGGTTGGAATCGACCAACTCGGCTTCCTTTGCCCATTCGAACATTGCACTGATGGCCTTTACCATATTGTTTGCGGCACCAAGGGCGTCGAGCCTGGTGTCCCTGATCTCCTTAACATGAGACCGTTTCATACCGGCGAACGGCAGCGATCCTTTAGTGGGATACTGTGGATCGCGGTCACCTTCGAGCGGATGAGGCAATTCGCACACGCGCTCCAGAATTGCTCGTCGGCGCGCCATAGTGTCTTCAGTGATCTCCGCGCCGCCACGACGGTAGTACTCCTGGCAAAGCCATAGCAATGTTCCTTTTTTCGCTGGCTCCGAAGGCTTGGAGACGGATCGGACGTTGGGAAGAGTGCCGGGCCGAACATAGGCGACCCCCGCACGCGCACAGCGCAGCTCCTCGAGAAACTCATGGCTGCCGATAGGTTCACGGAGCCGGACCTTCCTCCGACCGGGTACGCGAAAATAGTACCGATCATTGCCGTGGCGATCAGTGTCCTTGACGACGCCCTTAAGATCGACCTTCACAGGCTCATCCGTCATTTTTGAGGTCTTCGATCCCAAGGATTGTCTGGTGGCAAAGCTTCGTCAAGCGTTGATGCTTTTTCTGCTTGCCGGTGAGGGAGCTCTCGAAACGCCAATACAACCTCCTCGACGTCCCAAATGATGCGTCCCTTGCTTGGGATTCGTGGCTGCGGCATTCGGCCGTCCCGGACCATTTCATCAAAAGTCGTTGGGCTTACGCCGATGAACGCCGCAGCCTGCTCCCGATTGATTCCTACTGGCGGAAGCGAAGGAGGCAACACGCTCTGCGCACGTGGCATGGGTTTTAGCTCTCCAGCTAAAACCCACCGCGTTGAACGCGCGTCTTTGGGCCCCTTCTTTCGTTGGGCGCAGCTGTCATGTCCTGGCTCTGATGCTGGCAAGCCTCGTCCTCAAATCTCCAGACCTAAAATTGCTCAAAACACCGGATTCTCTTTCAACCTTTGTGTACGACGACGCATATCTTTTTCTTTTACGCGATCGGTACCCGAGTTGAATCAGGCGGCGACTTGGAGTGAAAAAGCCCGTCGAACAGCAAATTTGGGGCCAGGGGCCGCGCGCCCCTCGTTCTCGAACTTGGCGATGAATTCGACCATCTGGTGCAGCGCCTTGCAGACTGAAGCCGTCGGGCACGGTGTCAGTCACCCCGCGAGACGGACAAAGGAGCCGGCCTGCTACCTTCCGTTGATGGCGCCCTGCAAATGCGCCTGCCAGGCTATCAAGGCGGCTTCAACGCGGTGGTCCAGGTTCGGACGGCTGTAATGCCGGATCAGCGTACGCGTGTCCCTTGTGCCGCGCTGATGGCCGATTACGGCTGCGATTGTCTCGAGCGCGATGCCCAGTTCATCCATGCCGGAAACTACCGTGCGGCGAAGGTCATGTGTCGTGAAGTGCGCAATCGGTCGGTCGCGGTGATTGAGCGCCAAGCCTATGTCGTCGGCGCGGAGCGCCCGCTTACGATCGAGCGTGCGGAACAGTGCACCTTTCGGCCTCGCCCTCCAGGCCGTCTCGGCGATTTCCTTCGCAACCCCGGCCAGCGGCGTGACGCGCTCGCGCTTGTTCTTACTGCGGCTCGCCGGAAGCCGCCAAATCAACCGCTCGCCGTCGTGCGCTAGTTCACTCGCCTCCATGCCGGCAACCTCGCCAACTCGTGCTCCCAAGAGCAACTGTAGCCTGAGTACGGCAATGGCGTCCGGCGGCATGCCGTCCGCGCCATTGTCGAGCCATTGCCAGAAAGTGCGGATTTCGTCGGCGGAAAGAACGCGGTTCCTTGTGTCGCCAAGCCCATAACTCGATGTTCCGGCGACCGGGTTCGCGTTCACGTAGCCCTTGCTGACGCCCCATGCAAACATTGCGCCAACGGTCTGGCGGCGCTTCTCGGCCTCGCGAGGGTACGTGTCGGCAACGTCGTCCAGTATGCGGGAAATGTCGGCCCGCCTGAGATTGTCGGCTGTGCTGTCAAGTTTCGTTGCCAGCGCCCGCCTCAGGCGGCGATCTATGTCATCAGCGGTGCGAAGCGGGCCACCTTTCCGGTGCGCGGATTTCGTGTGCTTGGCATACAGGGAAATCAGCTCCTCGATCGTGAAGGCGTCTTTGCGCGCCTGCCGCTCGGCCTGTTCCTCGGCCAGCAAATGGCGCCCGTCACGCGCTGCCTTCACGATCGAGGCGGCGCGCTCGCGGGCGGAAGCAAGATTCATCCCGTTGCGGCCTTCTGGATCGCACCGGCCAAGCGACACGCTCTTGCTACCCTCGCCCTTGATGCGGAAGGCGACGTTCCAGGTCATCACGCCCGACGGCGCGACGCGGATGCGCAACCCATCAGTCTTGGCGTCACTGACGTAGTAGGGCGCAGCCTTGGGTTTCAGGGCTGCGATTGCGACGGCGGTAAGCTGCTTCCTCATGATGAGTTTCCTGGCCACGATTTGTAGCTAGGGTTATCCCGTAGCAACACTATAGCAACAATTTTCGTTGCTGCTGGCGAACCACCCCGAACGATACTTTACGCTAAGTGTAGGAAAACGCTAGATTATGTGAAGGAATTCGAATGATCTCAAACGATGGCGAACGCTAGATCAAGGGCTGGATGCAGACCTGGCTGGTCCATATGCGCAATCCGCGGCGGCTGGCGGGCGAACTCGATCCCAAGTCCTTCTGGGTGGGGCAGATATTATTCGCTGGAATGGTTGCGTCAGCGCTCGCCCATCCCATCCTGCTGGTCACGCTTGCATGGCTGACGATGCATATTGCAGTCGGCGGCACGCTGAGCACCTGGCAGTCCAGCCTGCTCTGGATCGATTCCGTCAACATCGCTCTCGGATACGCATCGTTCATGGCGCTCGGATCGATGGGAATGGAGAAAGGCGAAAAAGAAGGGCTGTGGAAGGTCTATCTGTTCACGCCCGTTTACTGGGCGATGCTGTCATACGCCGCCTGGTGGGCTCTTTTCCAGCTTTTCCGGCGTCCGCACCATTGGGACAAGACGCCCCATCGCAGCGCCGGCCCCAGAATCGTGGTGAGGGGCGAGGCGCATTCGCTTGCCGTGGCACCCGGCCGGCTGGCAAGCGGACCGGCCAGAATTCCTAAGCCGGCGCGACCATCGCCCAGGTGACGCCGAACGGATCGCGAAGCTGCCCGTAGCGGTCGCCCCAGAACATCACCTGCACCGGCAGGATGACTTCCGCGCCGGCCTTCACTGCGCGGTCGAACCAGGCGTCGATGTCGTCGACCATCAGATGCATCGTGACGCCTTGCGGCTCTTTCAGCGGATGGCCGTATTCCGGGTACGCATCGCAGAGCATGACCGAGCTGCCATTGATGTAGAGGTGGAGATGCATCGTGCGGCCCTGCTCGTCGACCGGATGCCGGGCCACCTCCGTGGCGCCGAAGGCGCGTTCGTAGAACTCGGCGGCTTTTGTGGCGCCGCCGACAGTGAGATAAGCCACCACGCCGCCCAGGACGGCGGGGGTTTCCTGTGCTTCGGGGGTTGCGGTTGCCGCTGCTGAAGTCGCCATGTCGTTCCTCCTGTTCTCGTGAAGTCCCGGATGCGGGATGTTCCAAGGACGAACGGGGGAGCGGCGAACCGACAACGCGCCGAAATTTTCTGTACGGTTCAGACGCCGGATTTGGCGAGCGTGGCTTCGGTCGAGCCGCTGTCCTTCATGAGGCGGTCGAGATGCATCCGGATATGGGCGGCCTCCGCCGCGGTATTGGCCTTCGCGATCGCATGGCCGAAGGCCTCGCGGGCTTCATCGGCGCGGCCGAGCTGCATGAGCAGCGCGCCCTTCACCCCGAAAAAGTGGAAATAGCCCGAGAGCCTCGGCGCGAGCGGCTCGATCATCTCCAGCGCGGCAGCCGGCCCGCGTACCTTGGCGACCGCGACAGCCCGGTTGAGGGTCACCACCGGCGACGGCTGCAATTCTTCGAGCGCGGCATAGAGCAGGTCGATCTGAGCCCAGTCCGTCTCCTCGGGGCGGGCGGCCCGCGCGTGCAGCGCCGCTATCGCCGCCTGAATTTGATAGGGACCACGCTGCCTGTGGCGAATTGCCTTGTCGATCAGCGCCAAGCCCTCGGCGATCAGCTTGCGGTTCCACAGCCCTCGATCCTGCTCTTCGAGCAGCACGACCGAGCCGTCGGCGTCGAAGCGCGCCGGAGTGCGGGAATGCTGCAGCAGGAGGAGCGCGGTCAGCCCCATGATCTCCGGCTCGGTCTGGAACAGGCGCAGCAGCAATCTGGCCAGCCGGATCGCCTCGTCGCAGAGCGGCGCGCGCATCGGCGCGGAATCGCCGCTAGCCGAATAGCCCTCGTTGAAGACTAGGTAGATCATGGCCGCCACCGCCGCGAGCCGCTCGGCCCGTTCCGGCGCGCCCGGCGTTTCGAACGGAACGTCGGCCTGCGCGATGCGGGCCTTGGCCCTGGTGATGCGCTGCTCCATCGCGCTTTCGCCGACCAGGAAGGCGCGAGCGATCTGCTTGACCGAAAGGCCCGAGACTATGCGCAGCGCCAGCGCGATCTGCTGCGTCTGCGGCAGGTCGGGATGGCAGCAGATGAACAAAAGGCGCAGCACGTCGTCGCGGTAGTCCGAGCCGTCGAGCCGCTCCGCCAGGTCGCTCTCGGCGTCGTTCAGGTCCGAGACCAGTTCCTCGGCGGGTAGCGGCTCCTGCTTGCTACGCTTCCTGACGGAATCGATCGCGGCGTTGCGCCCGACGAAGATCAGCCAGGCGGTCGGATCGCGCGGCGGGCCATTCTTTGGCCAGGTCTTCAGCGCCCGCAGACACGCATCCTGAAACGCCTCTTCGGCAGTGTCGAGGTCACGAAAATAACGCAGCAGCGCGCCGATCGCTTGAGGACGTGCGGCCGTCAGGGCCGCGTTTATCCAGACCATGTCGCTCACGTCACCCCGCTTCCTGGAAGGAAAAGGGAAATCGGCCGCAACTCGTAGGCGCCGCCGGGATTGGCACGCGCCAGGTCGCGGGCGACTTCCAGCCCCGCCTCGAGCCCCTCGACGTCAACCACGTAGAAACCGAGCAGTTGCTCCTTAGTCTCGGCATAAGGGCCGTCGATCACCAGGTCCTGATTCTTGACCAGAGTGGTCGCCGCGGTCGTCGGCAGCAGGCGCAGCGAAGGGCCGAGCCGCCTTTCCTTCAACAGCTTCTGGTGGACTACGTCGAGCTTGGCCATCACCGCGTCGTCCTCCTCCTTGGTCCAGGAAGTGACGACGTCTTCGGAGTTGTAGCAGAGGATCGCGTAGAGCATGGTTTTCCTTCCTGTCTCAAGGACGAACGGGATCATTCGATCCCGACATAGTGGCGGATTTTTTCTTGGGATTTAACTCTTCAGGAAATCCGGGCCCTCGCCGATGATCTTCGGGTCGGGTTTGCCGACGATTTCGAGGTCGCGGCCCGCATAGGGCAGGCTGCTCAGGATGCGCCGGATGGCGGCTATGCGCGCACGCCTCTTGTCGTTCGAGCGCACGACGATCCAGGGTGCGTGGGAACTGTGAGTCCGCTCCAGCATCAGGTCGCGCATCTCGCTATAGGCATCCCATTTCGTCATACCGGCAACGTCCATCGGCGAGAACTTCCAGCATGTCAGCGGGCTGTGGCGGCGGTCGTGGAACCGCTTCAGCTGCATCTCGCGGCCAAGATCCAGCCAGAACTTGAAGAAGTGGATGCCCTCGTCGACGATCATGCGCTCGAAACGCGGCGTCTCCTCGAGGAAAGTCGCGTGCTGCTCGGGGGTGCAGAAGCCCATGACCGGCTCGACGCCGGCGCGGTTGTACCAGGAGCGGTCGAATGTCACCATTTCGCCCTTAGTCGGAAAATGAGCGACGTAGCGCTGGTAGTACCATTGACCCTGTTCGGTCTCGGTGGGCTTCGGCAATGCGACATCGCGGGCGGTGCGCGGGTTCATGTATTCGCGGACGGCCTTGATCACGCCGCCCTTGCCGGCCGCATCGCGTCCTTCGAACAGGATGAGCACGCGCTTGCCGGTGGCCTGCATCCAGGATTGCAGCTTCACCAGTTCGATCTGCAGGCGCTCCAGCGTTTCGTCGTACTCCTTGCGCGGCATCTTTTCGTCATAGGGAAAGCCGCCGGAGGTCAGCGTCCGCTTTTTCAGCCAGTCGGGAAGCTCCGGATTGTCGATGTCGAACGTTCGTTCTTCGCCACCGGCCTTGAGCTTCAGGAGCGGCGGAGCGTTCGCCGGTGCGACGGATGGAGACTGTTCAATCTTGCGGGCATTGTCATTTTTCATCGCCACACCTTCCTCGTTGCGCGGCTCATGCTATTGGGTGGTCATTGCCCGGTCAAACGGCCGGTGGCAGCTCGGGAAGTGCGGATGGCCGAAGCGAAAAGGGAACGTCAGGGGCGACGATGGGGCCGTCTCGTTGTGGGCCGGCTCAGCCAGAACCGGTGGATGCTGGCCGCCGGCATCGTGGCGGTCCTTGCCGTCTATTCGATCGCCGAGGAATCGACATTCTTCGTCCTCGTCTGCATAGCGGCGCTGTTCGTGGCGGCTGCGGTGGCGCCGCGGCGCACAGGCCGCCAGCGCCGTGCCGAAGCAGCGGCGGTGGGCGAACGTTCAGCGCTGGAGAGGCTTTCAGGCGAAAACCTCGCGGCGGCGGTGGCCGATCCGCTGATCCTGTTCGACGGCGCGGGCACCGTCGTCCACGCCAACGATGCGGCGCTCGACGCCTTCGCCGCCGTGGGCCCGGGAATTTCGCTGCAATTGAAATTCCGCGCGCCCGAAATGCAGGAGCTGATCGCAGCGACGCTTGCCGGCAACGGCTCGCCGCAGGTCGCCGGCTATGTCGAGCGCGTTCCGATCGAGCGCGTCTACCGCGTCACCGGCTCGGCGATCGGCAGGGGTACAGGTCTTTACGTGCTGGTGTTCAAGGACCAGAGCGAGGCCCGCCGCATCGACCGCATGCGCGCCGATTTCATCGCCAACGCCAGCCACGAGCTGCGCACGCCGCTTGCCTCGATCGCCGGCTTCGTCGAAACCCTGCGCGGGCCCGCCAGAAACGACGCCGCGGCGCGCGACCACTTTCTCCAGATCATGCAGAACCAGACCTCGCGCATGGCGCGGCTGATCGACGATTTGCTGTCGCTGTCTCGGCTGGAGATGAAGCCTTACCTGAAACCTGGGGCCAAGATCGATTTGCGGACCGTCGTGCAAAGCGTGGTCGATTCTCTCAATCCGCTCGCCAGGGAGTCGGGCGTGAAGATCGAGACCGACATGCCGGACCACGCAGTCGAGGTGCCAGGCGACCGCGACGAACTGTTCCAGGTGTTCGAGAACCTGCTCGAAAACGCCTGCAAATACGGCCAGTCCGGCGGCCGCGTGACCGTGTCGATAGGAAATGTCGAGACGGGACCGCAGCGTGAGGTCGCGGTCACCATTCGCGATTTCGGGCCGGGCATCCCGGAAGAGCACATCCACCGTAT
>NZ_AHAM01000072.1 GCF_000236565.1 Mesorhizobium alhagi CCNWXJ12-2
GCTGTCGCTCAACGCCTCGGCGCTTTATTTCGGCATCGCCGCCGGGACGGTCGTCGGCGGGCGAGTGCTGGAATTTGCCGCGCCGTCCGACCTCGGCCTCGTCGCCGCCGCCTTTCCGTTGCTGGCGCTGGCGGTGATGATGGCGAGCGCACGATCGCGGCGCGCCGCCGCCGCGCCTGCGGCTGAGTAGGTCTAGATGTTTGTTTAGTCGCATGATCTTGCCCGAAAAGTCCGCAACTTTTCGCTGCGCGGACCTTCGGTTCGGGATCATGCTTAAGCCGGAACGCGCCGGGTGGTCATGCGTTGACGAGCACATTTCCGTATCTTCCGGAGGAACGATCATGGGCGTAAATCAGGCACCGACCGCAAAGGGCAAGGAAGCGGCCGCCGGGCTGAAGCAGGCTGCGAAGAAAGAGGAGCGCAAGACCGAGGCGCGCAAGGGCGGCGATCTCGCAAAAGGCGCGAAGCGCTTCGAGGAGCGGTCGAAGAGTTCGGACGGCAGGAGCGCCGGCGACAAGCAGCGCGACTGAAGTCCATCCCAATAAAAGCGTATTGAAAGTCAAAGTTAAGCAGTCTGCGCTAATCTGTCGGGAAAGCCGGTGCGAATACCGGATTTCCGACAGGCTGCGGTGTTGAGTTTCTACGGCTTCAATTTTGCCCAGGCGCGCAGGATCGTCCTTGCATGGACGAATATCCCTGCGGCGATTGCCGTGGTGGTGATTGTTGTCGGCGGCATTTATGCCGAACATCAAAACCGGCTCGTGCATGAACAGGCGAGCCGGGCCGTTGTGCTGGCCGACGTCAATCTGATCCGGGCCAAGCTGGAAGGCAAGATCAACGGCAACATCCAGCTTGTGCGCGGGCTCGTCGCCACCATCACCACCGAACCGGAGATGGACCAGGAGCGCTTCGCAGCGCTTGCCGAAAACCTGTTTCGCGAGCAGAGCCAGCTCAGGAACATCGCCGCCGCGCCAGACCTCATCATCTCGCTGATGTACCCCATGAAGGGCAATGAGGACGCCATCGGCCTCGATTACCGCACGGCCGGCCTGCAGCAGGCGGCGGCGCTGAGGGCGCGCGATACCGGCGAACTTGTGCTGGCCGGGCCAGTGGATTTGCGCCAGGGCGGGCAGGCATTCATCGGCAGGTTCCCGGTCTTCACGCCCGCCGAGGGCGGCGGCGAAAAATTCTGGGGCCTCGTTTCGGCGGTGGTGGATGTCGAACGGCTCTACCGCGACAGCGGCCTCACAGATCCGGCGCTGCCGATCGATGTGGCGCTGATCGGACACGATGCACTCGGCAAGGCCGGCGCCCGGTTCTATGGCGGTCCGGAAGTGGCGGAAAGCCATCCGGTGACGGCCAGCGTGCAACTGCCCTCGGGCTCATGGCAGATCGCTGCTATTCCGAAAGGCGGCTGGGACGCGACGCCTCAGAACGCCTGGCTGCTGCGCGCCCTGGTATTCGCGGCCGGTGCGCTGGTGATCGTTCCGATCGTGGTTTCCGGGCGGCTGATCGAGGAGCGCCGGAAGCACTACCGCGATTCGCGCCGCCGCGAAGTGCAACTCAGGCGGCTGTCGCAACGACTGGAACTGGCGCTGGACGCTTCACAGATCGGCGTGTGGGAACATGACCTGGAGACAGACCGGAATGTCTGGGACGACAGGGTCAACGAGATGTACGGGTTGCCGACCGACGGCAAGCCGCGAAATTATGAACACTGGGCCAGCAAGATCCATCCGAACGATCTGGAGCGTGCACAGGGAGATTTCAAAAGGGCGGTGGCGACGCGCGGGCGTTATTCCTCGGAGTACCGCATCGTGCTGCCCGGCGGCGAAATCCGCTATCTCCGCACGCGCGCCATCGTCTATCAGGAGGGCAACGAAACCGCCAAGATGATCGGCGCCGAATGGGATGTGACCGCCGATGTGATGCTCAACAGGGAACTGGAGCGGGCGAAGGACCTGGCGGAGACAAGGTACGCGGAGCTCGAGGCGGCCAAGGCTCGCATCGAGCACAATGCGCTGCATGATTCGCTCACCGGCCTGCCCAACCGGCGCTATCTCGACGAGATACTGGAGCACTATGCGGCGGCCTGCGCACGCAGCGGCGGCTACGCCGCGCTGCTGCACATCGATCTCGACCGCTTCAAGCAGATCAACGACACGCTCGGCCACGCCGCGGGAGACGCCATGCTGGTTCATGCGGCGCAGGTTCTGAAAGCGAATGTGCGGCCGCAGGATTTCGTGGCGCGCATCGGCGGCGACGAATTCGTGGTGGTGTGCACGTCCGAATCCGGCTCGGACGATTTGTCAGTGCTCGCCGATCGCATCACCAGCCAGATGCGCAAGCCGGTCTTCTATGAGGGCCATCAATGCCGGTTCGGCGTCAGCATCGGCATCGCCGCCGAAACCGGCGAAAACATCGATCCGAAGCGGCTGCTGGTCAACGCCGACATCGCGCTCTACCGGGCCAAGAGCCGCGGCCGAAACCGGCATGAATTCTTCACGGAAGCCCTGCAGGCGGAGATCGTCACCACCAAGCGCGTGGCCGATGAGATACTGGCCGGCCTGGAACGCAATGAGTTCGCCGCCTATTACCAGCCGCAGTTCGACGCAAAGACGCTCGAGATCGCCGGCGTCGAGGCGCTGGCGCGGTGGCGGCACCCGACGGAAGGAATACTGACGCCTGAAACGTTCATCCGGATTGCCGAGGAGCTGAACGTCGTCTCGACGATCGACCGCGTGATCCTCGAGCAGGCGCTCGTAGAGTTCGAGGATTGGACCAAGTCCGGCCTTATCGTGCCGCGCGTCTCCGTCAATGTCTCGGCGCGGCGGCTTCAGGACGAGGAACTGATCAAGAACCTGCGCAATCTGGACATCCGTCCAGGCACAGTGTCGTTCGAGCTCGTCGAATCGATCTTCCTTGACGACGATGACGAGATGGTTGCCTGGAACGTCAATCAGATCAAGGAACTCGGCATCGACATCGAGATCGACGATTTCGGCACCGGCTACGCCTCGATCGTCAGCCTGCTCAAGCTCCAGCCGCGCCGCCTGAAGATCGACCGCCAGCTGGTCATGCCGATCGTCGAATCGCCTACGCAGAGAAGCCTGGTGGAATCGATCGTGGAAATCGGCAGATCGCTAGGCATCGAAGTGGTGGCCGAGGGCGTCGAGACGATGCAGCATGCGCGCATCCTCAAGGAACTCGGCTGCGACATGCTGCAGGGTTTCGCGCTCGGGCGCGCCATGAGCGCCGCCGAGCTCAAGACGTTTATCCGCACGCGGAAACAGCGCGCCGCTTCCTAGGTAGGTCGCGGAACGCCGCTCTGGTACACTCCTGCGAGACCGAAAAAGCTGTGACAGGCCGCAACCGTTGGGGTAGTTATCGGTTGAAGGTCACTGGCGGCATTCGCGCCGGGGCCGGTTCGAATTGATGAGGAATGCGCCATGCGCTGGAGAGGCCGTCGGCAGAGCGAGAATGTCCAGGACGCGCGCGGCCGGGGCGGCGGCTTCGGCGGCGGCGGGC
>NZ_AHAM01000071.1 GCF_000236565.1 Mesorhizobium alhagi CCNWXJ12-2
GGTCAGACCGGCCTCGCTCCAGGCAATGCCGATCCAGCCGATAGCGGTTTCGAAAAGGGTGTAGGTCGAGGGTTGCTGTGCGGTTTCGGGCATCGGGGATTTCCTTACCGTTCGTTACGAAGACTAGCATGCGTGGCCGTCGGGCACAAATCAGGAACATTTTGCCCGCCACTGTCGCGATCCTGCCGATTTGCCTGCGAAACCGCCACCCGATTGCCGCGCGGGCGATCGTCATGTAAGAAAACGACCGGGCGGGACCACATATTAAATCAATTGCGAGTGCGGCTTTGCCTGCTTTCCATCGAATTCTGATCGTGCTGGCGGCGCTTTCACCGGCACTGGCCGCAGGTTGCACGACCGGCGGCGACATGGGCGCCCAGCTTTCCATGGCGCCCGGCGCGGATGTCAGCCTGCCCGACAGCGTCTCCATTCTACCTGCTTCCGCGGATGCGGGTTCCGGCCCCGACGCCGGCGTCGTTATGGCCGCGCTGCCCGGCAAAGATAGCGAACAGAAACTCCAGCCCAGCGCCTTCGCGCGCATCGATGCGCCGACCGCGACCTTCGGCCCGCAGGCCGTCGCGCCCCGCAGTCCGGAACTGGACGCGCTGATCACCCGCTATGCCGCCTATTATGAAGTGCCGGTCGAACTGGTGCGGCGTGTGGTCAAGCGCGAGAGCAACTTTCGCCCTGCCGCCCGCAACGGCCCCTATTGGGGCCTGATGCAGATCCGCCACGATACGGCGCGCGGCATGGGTTACAAGGGTGCTGCCAGCGGCCTGCTCGACGCCGAGACCAATCTGAAATACGCGGTCAAATACCTGCGCGGCGCCTACATCACCGCCGGGGGCAACCATGACCGCTCGGTGCGGTTCTACGCAAGCGGCTATTATTACGACGCCAAGCGCAAGGGGCTGCTGGAGGAGACAGGGCTCGGCAAGGACCGGCGCCGCCGGCGCGGCGTCTGACCTTACGCCGCCAGCGGCATCCGCGCCAGGATGCCGTTCTTCCTGCGCAGGAAAGCTCTCAGCCGGTCGTTGTAGTCCGCCACCACAGCATTCCTGACCGATGCGCGCTGGGCAAGTTCCGCCCGCCATGCCTTTACCTTGGGCAGGCCGTCGAACACGCCGAGATCATCGATCTCGTCGAACACGTCGAAATAGCGGAAGGCTGGTGCGAACACCGCGTCGACGATGGAAAAGACGTCGCCGGCGAAATAGCGGCCTTCGCCCAACTCAGCCTCGACCCGCGCGAATTTGTCCTTGAGGGCCGCGACCGCATTGTTGAATGCCGCGCGATCGGCAGTGGTCTCCAGCGTCCAGATGTCGGCGAGGATCGCCGAGCCGAATTCCATCCAGGCGCGATGGCGTGCTCTGGCCACCGGATTGCCGGGATGCAGCCTCGGCTCCTCGGTCTCGTCGAGATATTCGACGATCGCCGCGCTCTCGAACAGCACCTCGCCGTCGACCTTCAGCAGCGGCACCTTTCCGCGCGGCGAGATCTCCAGGAACCACTCCGGCTTGTTTTCGAGGTCGATGTCGACACGCTCGAACGGCACGTTCTTTTCGGCGAGCACGATGGCGGCGCGTTGGACATAGGGGCAGAGGTCGAACGAGATGAGCGTTATCTTGTCAGAGCGCATGGCGGCGGTTCCTTCGGTGTGGATGCAGTTGCATGAAAATAAATGCAGATGCATTGAATGTCAATCTTGATGCAGATGCATGAAATCAACTATGTGTGAGCCATGGACAGAAAACCGGACGAGGCGACGGAGGCGGCGTGGATCGGGCTTTCGCGCGCGCAGCGTGTGGCGACCGCGAGCATAGAGGCGCGGCTGAAGGCGGCCGGCCTGCCGCCGCTCTCCTGGTACGACGCGTTGTGGGAGCTGGAGCGGGCCGGCGACGCGGGGCTTCGGCCGTTCGAGCTCGAACGTGCGCTGCTGTTCGAACAGTACAATCTTTCCAGGTTGGCCGACCGGCTGGAAAAGGCGGGGCTGGTGGAGCGGCGCGCCGTGGAAGCCGACCGGCGCGGGCAGATGATCGCCATCACACCGGCCGGGCGGGATCTGCGCCGCCGCATGTGGGCGGTGTATGCCCCGGCTATCCAGGCGGCGGTCGGCGACAGGCTCTCGGCCGGCGAGGCGGCGACGCTGGCGGCGCTGCTCAAAAAGCTGGTGTGAAGCAATGTACGGTCACATCGCCGTGAGGAGGAGGCCGTCGTCCGTGATTTCGCCGCGTGAAGGCCCTAAGTCGCGCCGATGACCAGAGCCGCGGCATTATTTTTCGTCCTTCTCCTCATCCTCGCGCCCGCCGCTTCGGCGCAGGAGGGCGTCCCGCCAGACCCGCCGTCGCTCGATTCCGTACTCGACCGGGCCGAGGCGCTCGAGCCGCTGGAGACGGTGATCGTGGCGCAGGGCGGAAAAATCCTCGCCGAGCGCGGCTATCGCGGCAATTCGGTGGAGACGCCCACCAACATCAAGTCGGCGTCGAAGACGGTCATCTCGGCGCTTGTCGGCATTGCGATCGACAAGGGCGTGCTCCGGGGCGTCGACCAGAAGATCGCGCCGATCCTGCGCTCCCATCTGCCGGAGGATCCCGACCCGCGCATCGACGAGATCACCATCAGCCATCTGCTTTCCATGCAGGCGGGGCTGGGGCGAACCTCCGGGCCGAATTACGGGCGCTGGGTGCAGAGCCGCGACTGGGTGCGTGCGGCGCTCGCCATGCCATTCGACGACGAGCCGGGCGGGAACATGCTCTATTCGACCGGCTCGACGCACCTGCTGTCGGCGATACTAACGCGCGCCAGCGGCCGCTCGACGCGGGAGCTCGCGCGCGAATGGCTCGGCCCGCTCGAGAATTTTTCGATCGGCGGCTGGGAGCGCGACCCACAGGGCTATTATCTCGGCGGCAACCAGATGGCGATGAGCCCGCGCTCGCTGCTGGCCTTCGGCGAACTCTACCGCAATGGCGGGAAGACGCCGGAGGGGCAGCAGCTCGTTTCGCCCGGCTGGATCGAGGCTTCGTGGCGCCCGCGCACCAATTCGCGCTACTCCGGCGACGGCTATGGCTATGGCTGGTTCCTGCGCACGATCGGCGGGCGCGACGTGCGCTACGCCTGGGGTTATGGCGGGCAGATGCTCTACATCGTTCCTGACCTCGGCCTCACCGTCGTCATGACCTCGGCCGAGGACAATCCTTCGGCGCGCAACGGTCACCGCGACGATTTGCATGCGCTGCTTGCCGAGATCATCGGCGCGGTGGAGGCGGGCGAACAGGCCGGCGGCGCGGGCGCGGCGAAGGAGGGGTAGGGCTCTCGCGACGCTTGCCCTCCAAGCCTCCCGCGCTAAACTCGCGGTCTGCTGAGGAGGGTTCGATGGACTGGAAACTTCCGCGCGAGGGCTCCTGCCGCTGCGGGCAGGTGAAGATCAGGATAAGCGCCGCGCCGCTGGTCACCATGGCCTGCCACTGCACCGGCTGCCAGAAGATGAGCTCTTCCGCCTTTTCGCTGTCGGCTGCCATTCCCGCCGAGGGTTTCGAAGTGATTTCCGGCGAGCCCGTGGTCGGCGGGCTGCACGGCGCGACGAAGCACATGTTCTGCCCGCACTGCATGAGCTGGATGTTCACGCGGCCAGAAGGCATGGATTTTTTCGTCAATGTGCGCGCGCCAATGCTGGACGGCGCGGCCGATTTCGCGCCCTTCATCGAAACCTGGACCGCGGAGAAACTGCCCTTCGCGCAGACCGGCGCGCCGCATTCCTACGAGACGCTGCCGCCGATGGACGCCTATGAGGGGCTGATGAAGGAATATGTGGAGTGGGTGGGATAAAGCCTCTCACGCCCCGATCGGCAACACCCTATGGCGCGGCGCGTGACGAAGGCCCCCTCACCGTCTCGGGCTTCGCCCGAGCCACCTCTCCCCCGCTTCGCAGGGGCGAGGAACCCAGGCTGGAGGAGCCGGCTCACCTCACAATCGTCATGCTACTGAACCGTCAGGACGTGTCGGGGTGCTGAAGCGCCCAGAAGGCCAATCCGTGGGCGTTGTTCAGGACATCATCGACCTCGTGACCGGGCCGGCGGCGCCAGCCGGGCGGCCGGCCGGGGCGCAGCGGCCACAGGCGGCGTGGCCGCGATTCTCCCTTTTGCGCATCGCGGGAAGCCCGCCAGCGCGCGAAGCGCCGGGCGTGCGCCGGCAGATCGTCCAGCGCCGTGGCAAGTGCTGCGATCCGGAGGCCGAGACGCGCGGCATTGACCGGGTCGTTGGGCGAGGGCGGTGGCGGGAGGGAGAACGGCGCGCTGAAGCCGGGCACGGAAATGCGCGGCACGCCGCCGGCGACAGGCCGCCGGGGGCGGGGCAGGCGCAGCGGATCGAGAAGCGGCAGCGTTAAGGCGCGCGTGGCGTGCGGTTCCGCGACGCCCCCTCCACCGCCTTCGGCGATCCCCCTCCCCCGCTTCGCAGGGGAGGATCCGAAGCGGTGAAGTCGGCACGACCTGGATCCTCCCCCGTTAACGGGGGAGGGGGACCACGCGGAGCGTGGTGGAGGGGGCGAGACGACAATCCCGCGCGCCGCGACGATGATGAGCCGCCGCGTCGCGGCCTCGGCCGGCCGGAGCAGCCGCAGCACGGCGCGGTGGAGGTGGCGCGGCAGCGTCCCGCGGCCTTCGGCGAGCCCGGCCATGGCGACCAGTGCCGACAGGATGCGCTTCAGCGCCTCCCGGTTTTTCTCGATCGCCGCATTCCAGTCCATCGCCGCGTTCACTCCCTTCGACAAGCTGCTGGGAGGGAATATGCGGGCGGTGGGATGGGGTGTGAACAAAGTTTGGGAAAACATTCCTGACAGATGCTGACATGCTTGGGCGAGGCCCGCCCCCCTCCACCACGCTTCGCGTGGTTCCCCTCCCCCGTAAACGGGGGAGGATTAATGCCGCTGCCGTCCTTCCTCGGCGAAACCGGATGACGGAGCGCTGATCCTCCCCTGCGAAGCGGGGGAGGGGGACCATGCGAAGCATGGTGGAGGGGGCACGCCTCGCATGGCGGAAGGACACAATCCGGGCGAAACCAAGCGCCGGGCTGTTCGTTATGCCCCCGGCGGCGGGCAGCGGAAGGAGGCTCGCAATGCATTTTCCCAACGAATCCCCCGAATATCGCGTCGCGCGCGATCGCCTGCTCCAAAAGGAGGTCGAGCTTCGGCGTCAGATGGAGGCGGTGGCCGAGGAGCGGCGGAGGCTTCCGCCGGGCGGCATCTTGAAGGAGGATTATGTCTTCGACGGGCTGGGGGCCGACGGCAAGCCCGCGCGCATCCGCTTTTCCGAGCTGTTCGCGCCGGGGCGCGACACGCTGATCGCCTACGACATGATGTTCCCGCGCTATCCCACCGATCCGCGGCCGAAACCGGCCGAGGGCGCTTTCGCCAGGCTGCCGCGCGAGGATTCGCCGTGCCCGTCCTGCACCGCACTGGTCGACCAGTGGGACGGCGCGGCGGCGCATCTGGAGGCGGCAGGCTTCAACTTCGTCGTCATCGCCAAGACGCCGCTGGAGCGGCTGCTGACCTTCGCCGGCGAAAGGGGCTGGCGGCATGTGCGCTTCCTGTCGGCGGCGGGCAACAGCTTCAAACGGGACTATCATGGCGAGGACGCGGAAGGCTATCAGCAGCCGGTGCTGCATGTGTTTCGCCGCCGCACCGATGACGGCATCCGTCACTTCTGGAGCTCGGAATTGCATTTCGCCGAGGCCGAGCCCGGCCAGGACGAACGCGCCTTCGGCACGCTGGAGCCGGTTTGGAATTTTATAGACATGACGCCCGAGGGCCGGCCCGACTGGAATGTGGGGATCGACGATCATGGGCCGAGGGAGGCGAAGCCGGGGCTGGTGGCGGGGTGAGGGGATGGTGAACGCGCGGTCTTCCCTTCTCCCCTTGTGGGAGAAGGTGTCGCCGAAGGTGACGGATGAGGGGTGCTGGAAGAAACGAGGCGGCGGCCAGAGAGCGCCAAGCATGAGCGCACCGCCTCGTCCTGCTATGTCCCGATCCGTCCAACACCCCTCATCCGTCTCGGCGCTCCGCGCCGATCCACCTTCTCCCACAAGGGGAGAAGGGGTAGTGTCGCGCAATGCCGCATCAACCCGTCCAGCCAGCCAAGCGTCGATTTGCGAAGACGTTGCGGCGCGACATGACCGAGGCCGAGGACCGGCTCTGGCAGGAACTGCGCGGCCGCCGTCTCGACGGTATAAAATTCCGTCGCCAGGTTCCGGTCGGACGCTTCGTAGCTGACTTCATATGTGCCGATGCGCTGCCGATCGTCGAGGTCGACGGCAGCCAGCATGCGGATTCGGTTCACGATCGCGAGCGCGACGCGGAATTGAAACGGCGAGGCTTCAGGGTACTGCGTTTCTGGAACGACGACGTGCTGCGGGAAATGAATTCCGTTTGCGATACCATCATCGCCTATGTGCGGGATACGGGTTTGCAGCCGTGGAGGTAGGCGGGGCCTCCCTTCTCCCCTTGTGGGAGAAGGGAGGGTAGTGCTCCTTTTCGAACGTCACCACTTTTGTATATTGACTTGCCGACCTGACCGCTGAACATCGTAAGATTACCAGATCGTCGCACGGGGGGAGACCTGCGGTGAAAAAATTGCTGCTCATAGGCAAGATTGTCCTCGGAATTGTCCTGTCCAATTCCGCCTATTCTTTTGAGCAATCAGACTTACTGAAATGCAGTGCAACAGCGTCGCGTTGCGCCCAAGGTGATATCGCTACATCAGGCATGGAGGCCGACCGCGCTGCCGTTGTGAGCGTCTCTGCGGATATACCCATCGTAAAGACCGTCCTGTTTGGAACGAACAGGAAGCTTTCTGGGATAGGGGAAGAGTCAAATCTGCAAAGCATTTCGCGTGCCTTCACTGACGAACTGTCTGATGGCCTCATAAAATGAATTATCAGATGTAAATAGATCTATGGAATTTTACGACAATTTAAAGTCTGTAATATCTGAGAATGCGTCGGAGCAGGCAAAACATGTTGATATTGATTCGGTTAAATTCGATGAATTAATGACAAATACATTGTCCAGTATGAGCGTCAGGAAATGCTCGTCGAATGGCTTTGTTGCGGTTCAGGAGCCAGAATACACGCCGGAGGGAAACAACCCCTATGCAGATTGGTTTGTGAGCCGCGCTGCAGGTTCGTCCAAAGGTGATTGGGTCAGCGATGCTAGTTTGACCGATCTCGAGAGTGGCGAAACTATGGTTTATGGCGGACCGGTCAATCAGTATGTTCTGGGGGCTTTTTCATCAGCAGTCGTCGCGAGAACACTCGCAGAGCGATACGGGATCGAATACAGGGACGCTCAGTAGCCAATCCCGCAGCTTGAGAG
The DNA here is from genome assembly GCF_000236565.1 of Mesorhizobium alhagi CCNWXJ12-2. GTDB lineage: Bacteria > Pseudomonadota > Alphaproteobacteria > Rhizobiales > Rhizobiaceae > Allomesorhizobium > Allomesorhizobium alhagi. Next base: position 7,367 of record NZ_AHAM01000071.1, read on the forward strand.
GATGGTGTAGTAAGGCACCTTCTGTATAGCGTCGCGCGGTAGCCGAAGCTGGATTCGAATAAACTCCTTGCGGGACAGCTTTGCGCTGCCCCTCACCTGCCTGCCGGCATCCTCTCCCCGTATAGTGACGGGGAGAGGAGAGCGGCTTCGGCGTCGCGGCCACTCTCCAAGAGACCCCCACCCGGCGCGCAAGCGCGCCGACCTCCCCTCAAGGGGGAGGTGAAGAGGGCGCCTAAAAATACTCCTGCAGGGGCCGCACTTCCAAATTCCCCGCCTTCAACGCCGCGATGGCTTCGGCGACGGCGGCCGCGCCTGAGAGGGTGGTGTAGTAGGGCACTTTCTGCATCAGCGTGGCGCGGCGGATGGATTTGGAGTCGGAGACCGCCTTCTGGCTGTCGGTTGTGTTGAAGACGAGCTGGACCTGGCGGTTGCGGATCGCGTCCTCGATGTGCGGGCGGCCTTCCAGAACCTTGTTTATTTTCTGCGCTTCGACGCCGTTTTCGGCGAGGAAGCGCTGGGTGCCGCCGGTGGCGAGCACCTTGAAGCCCAGGCCGGCGATGCGCCTGACCGCCGGCAATATGCCCGGCTTGTCCTCGTCGCGCACCGAGACGAACAGGGTGCCTGCGCGGGGGAGATCAACCCCCGCTCCCAGCTGCGCCTTGGCGAAGGCCAGCGCGTAGTCGTAGTCGAGGCCCATGACCTCGCCGGTGGAGCGCATTTCGGGGCCGAGCAGGATGTCGACGCCGGGGAAGCGGGCGAATGGAAAAACGGCTTCCTTGACCGCGATGTGGCCGGGGTTTCTCGCGTCGGGCTTTGCGCCATAGGCGGCGAAGGCTTCGTCGAGGGTTTCGCCGGCCATGATGCGCGCGGCGATCTTGGCGATCGGCTTGCCGATGGTTTTGGCGACGAAGGGCACGGTGCGCGAGGCGCGGGGGTTCACTTCGAGAATGAAGATCGTGCCGTTCTGGATGGCGAACTGCACGTTCATCAGCCCGCCGACATTGAGCGCCCTGGCGAGTGCTGCGGTCTGGGCCTCAAGCTCGTCGACGATTTCGGTCGAGAGCGTGTGGACCGGCAGCGAGCAGGCGCTATCGCCCGAATGGATGCCGGCCTCCTCGATATGCTCCATGATGCCGGAGACGAAGGTGTTTTTCCCGTCGCAGAGGCAGTCGACATCGACCTCGATGGCGCCAGACAGATAGGTGTCGAAGAGCAGCGGATTCTTGCCGAGCAGCGTGTTGATTTGGCCGGTCTTGTCGTTGGGGTATTTCTGCTTGATGTCCTCCGGCACCAGGCCGGGCACGGTGTCGAGCAAATAGGACTGCAGCATCGTCTCGTCGTGGATGATCTGCATGGCGCGGCCGCCGAGCACGTAGGAGGGGCGCACCACCAGCGGGAAGCCGAGCTCGCCGGCGACGGTGCGGGCCTGCTCGACCGACCAGGCGATGCCGTTCTTGGGCTGCAAGAGGCCGAGCTTGTGCAAGAGCTTCTGGAAGCGGTCGCGGTCCTCGGCGAGGTCGATCATGTCGGGCGAGGTGCCGAGGATCGGGATGCCGGCCTTTTCCAGCGCGTCGGCGAGTTTTAGCGGCGTCTGGCCGCCGAACTGGACGATGACGCCGTGGAGCGTGCCGGCGGCCTGCTCGGCGCGCAGGATCTCCAGCACATCTTCTGCGGTGAGGGGCTCGAAATAGAGGCGGTCGGAGGTGTCGTAGTCGGTCGAGACCGTCTCCGGGTTGCAGTTGATCATGATCGATTCGTAGCCGGCCTCGGCGAGCGCGAAGGCGGCGTGGCAGCAGCAATAGTCGAACTCGATGCCCTGGCCGATGCGGTTGGGCCCGCCGCCGAGGATGACGACCTTCTTACGGTCGGAAACCTGGGCTTCGTTGGCGAGCTGGGCGGCGAAGGGGGTCTCGTAGGTCGAATACATGTACGCGGTGGGCGAGGCGAATTCGGCAGCGCACGTGTCGATGCGCTTGTAGACCGGGTGGACGCCGAGGGACTGGCGCTGCTTCTGGACGGCTTCGGCGTCGGTCTTCGTCAGCGAAGCGAGGCGGGCGTCCGAAAAGCCCATGCTCTTCAGCATGCGGAGATTGGCGGCGTCGGCGGGCAGGCCGTGCTCGCGGATGCGGGCTTCCATGGCGATGATGCCGGCGATCTGCTCCAGGAACCACGGGTCGATCCTGCACATGTCGTGCACCTCTTCCAGCGAGGTTCCCATGCGGATCGCCTGCGCCACCATGCGCAGCCGGTCGGGGGTCGGCGTGCCGAGGGCGGCGCGGATGGCGTTCTTGTCGTCGGCTTGGCCTATGCCGGGGATCTCGATCTCGTCGAGGCCGGTGAGGCCGGTTTCGAGGCCGCGCAGCGCTTTCTGGAGGGATTCCTGGAAGGTGCGGCCGATGGCCATGACCTCGCCGACGGATTTCATCGCGGTGGTCAGGGTGGGTTCGGCACCGGGGAATTTTTCGAAGGCGAAGCGGGGAATCTTGGTGACGACGTAGTCGATGGAGGGCTCGAAGCTGGCGGGGGTGGCGCCGCCGGTGATGTCGTTCTCAAGCTCGTCGAGCGTGTAGCCGACGGCGAGTTTTGCCGCGATTTTTGCGATGGGGAAGCCGGTGGCCTTGGAGGCGAGGGCGGAGGAGCGCGAGACGCGCGGGTTCATCTCGATGACGACGAGGCGGCCGTCGGCGGGGTTGACGGCGAACTGCACGTTGGAGCCGCCGGTCTCGACGCCGATCTCGCGCAGCACCGCGATCGAGGCGTTGCGCATCATCTGGTATTCCTTGTCGGTCAAGGTCAGCGCCGGGGCGACGGTGATCGAATCGCCGGTGTGCACGCCCATCGGGTCGATGTTCTCGATGGAGCAGACGATGATGCAATTGTCGGCTTTGTCGCGCACGACCTCCATTTCGTATTCCTTCCAGCCGAGCACCGATTCCTCGATCAGCACTTCGGTGGTGGGGGAGGCGTCGAGGCCGGACGCGACGATGTCGAAGAACTCGGCGCGATTGTAGGCGATGCCGCCGCCGGTGCCGCCCATGGTGAAAGAGGGGCGGATGATGGCGGGCAGGCCGACATGGTCGAGCGCCTGCGCGGCGATCGCCATTGCGTGGCCGATATAGCGCTGCTTGCGGTCGCCCTCGCCGAGGTTCCAGGTGGTTTCGAGCGCGTCGAGGGCGGCGTCCATATCGGGCGCGCCGGATGCTTTCAGCTCGGCGCGCTCGGCCTCGTGCTTCTTGCGGTCCTCGTCCTTGACGGCGGAGGCGTTGGCGAGCATCGAGCGCGGCGTCTCCAGGCCGATCTTCGCCATCGCCTCGCGGAACAGCGAGCGGTCCTCGGCCTTGTCGATGGCCGCGGCGTCGGCGCCGATCATCTCGACTTGATAGCGGTCGAGCACGCCCATGCGGCGCAGCGACAGCGCGGTGTTGAGCGCGGTCTGGCCGCCCATGGTGGGCAGCAGCGCGTCGGGGCGCTCGCGCGCTATGATCTTGGCGACGACCTCGGGCGTGATGGGTTCGACGTAGGTTGCGTCGGCCAGTTCCGGGTCGGTCATGATGGTGGCCGGGTTGGAGTTGACCAGGATGACGCGAAAACCCTCGGCCTTCAGCGCCTTGCAGGCCTGGGTGCCGGAATAGTCGAACTCGCAGGCCTGGCCGATGACGATCGGACCGGCGCCGATGATCAGGATCGACTTGATGTCGGTGCGTTTTGGCATGGCGGGTCCGTGGTTCGTTGCTTGCGCGGGTGGGCTTGCGCGAAAATCCGGCGCGGGGAGGCCCGGCCGGCGGCGCTGCGGATTTCTGAAGTCAGGCTAAGGGCGCCTTATAGGCAAATGTTTTGGCGCGCGTAACCCCGAAAATGCGGGCCTGCAAACGGGTCGCAGCGATGGTGGAACATGCCTGCCCGCGACGCGTTGGCCACGAAACGGATCACAGGAGGATGCCATGCGCAACGAACAGGCGGCCGTCACCCGCGGCGAGAAGGGCAGGAGCCAGATCAAGAAGGAACTGCGCGAGCGCGACAAGGACGAGAACTGGAAGGGCGAGTCGCTGAAGCAGGCGGATAAGAAGGAGAAACGCGCGCGGCGGCCGCGGGCCAGCGAGAAGGAGAAGACCGCCGGCCTCGCCGTGCCTCGGGGCGACGGGGGGTGATGAGCGGCGCGGCCGGACGGCTCTTGCAAGCCGTCCGGCCAGCCTTTGTCAGCGCGGTTCCGACTGAAGCGTCTTCCAGGTCGCCACCATCATGAGCAGCAGCAGGAGGGCGAAGGGGAAGCCGGTGGCGATGGCGCTCGCCTGAAGCGCGGCAAGCCCGCCGCCGAGCAGCAGCGCAATCGCGACCAGGCCTTCGAAAGTGGCCCAGAAGACCCGTTGCGCCACCGGAGCGTCGACCTTGCCGCCTGCGGTGATGGTGTCGATGACCAGAGAACCCGAATCGGACGATGTGACGAAGAACACGATCACCAGCACGATGCCGATAAGCGAGGTCAGTCCCGCCAGCGGCAGCGGCTCCAGCATCTGGAACAGGGACAGTTCAGGCGTGTAGGCCACGACGGTTTCCTGCACGCCCTGATAACCGTCGTTCAGGAATTGCGAAAGCGCGGTGCCGCCAAAGGCCGTCATCCAGAAGATCGACGCGATCGTCGGGATGAGCAGCACGCAAACGATGAATTCACGCACCGTGCGGCCTCTCGAGATGCGCGCGATGAACATGCCGACGAAGGGCGACCAGGAAATCCACCAGGCCCAGTAGAACGTGGTCCAGCCATGCACGAACTCGTCGTCGGTGCGTCCGAAGGGATTGGACAGCGCCGGCAGATGGGTCACGTAGGACCAGGTGTTGGTGAAGAAGCCGGTGGCTATTTCCACGGTCGGTCCGAGGGCGAAGACGAAAGCCACCAGCAGCACAGCGAGAACCATGTTGATCTCGGACAGGCGCTTGACGCCTGCGTCGAGGCCGGCGACGACCGAACCCAGCGCGACGGCCGTGATGCCGGCGATGAGCAGAACCTTCATCGTATCCGTTGCCGGAACGCCGTAGAGGAAGTTGAGGCCGGCCAGCGCCTGTTCCGCGCCGAAGCCGAGCGAGGTCGCCAGACCGAAGAGCGTGGCGAAAACGGCCATGATGTCGATGACATGGCCAATCCAGCCGCGAACGCGCTCGCCGAAAATCGGATAGAAGGCGGAGCGCACCGACAGGGGCATGCCCTTGTTGTAGGCGGCCAAAGCCAGTGAGAGCCCGACGACGGCGTAGATCGCCCAGGGATGCAGACCCCAGTGATAGATGGTGGCGGCCATGGCGGCTTCGCGCGCGGCCTCGACCGCGCCGGCATTCACCACACCGTCGGCAACCGGCCCGGCGATGCCCAGAGGCGGGTTGTTGAAGTGATACATCGGCTCCAGCACGCCGAAGAACATCAGTCCGATGCCCATGCCGGCGGCGAAAAGCATCGAGAACCAGCCGGCATAGCCGAATTCCGGCACGGCGTCGGCCCCGCCGATACGCACGCGCCCCATCGGCGACAGGACGACGGCGAGGCAAAACAGGACGAACAGATTGCCGGCTATGATGAACAGCCAGTCGAAGGTGGAGGTGAGCCATACGCGCAGGTTGCCGAGCGCCGGGCCGACGGAATCCCTGAAGATCAGGGTGAAGATGACGAAGCCGACGATGATTACCGCCGAGACGAAGAAGACCGGATTGTGAATGTCCAGCCCCAGAAACCGTATGTTGTCCTGACCGGCTTCGAGGCCATGATCCTCGGTAACGGTCGTTTCGATAGATGACATGCTTCCCTCCCTGAGATTTGGTCATGCGTCGATTCGCCCATCGGGGCGCATGGGCCGTGCGCAAGGTGACTCGGTTATCCCAGCGTCATGGTCTCAATTGCGACACCGACACGACAATTGCGACCTGGTGTAGCACTCTGGCGCAGCAAAGCCATGCGCGGAGACTGCCGCCAGCGGTACAAGCGGCGCAAGCCGGCTCACGAAGCCCGCAGGGCTTGCCCCACCGGCGGCGCTCTGGGATGATTGGCGGCGAAAGGACCAAAGCCGATGCGGCTTCTGCTGACGACGGCGCTGGTCGCGATGATTGCGGCGGTCGGGCCGGCTTCAGCCTACACAGTCTTTCCGGATCGCGACGATCCGGACAGGCTGATCGTGCTGATCGAGAAGCCCTATGGCGATCTCGTTGCCTTCGGAACGCTGCCGCCGCCGTTCAACAACGTCGTGCAGACGCTGCAGGGGCCGGACCGGCTGTCCTTCCGATGGCGCTACGGCAGGAGCAGGGAGGAGGGCCTTTCCTGGCTGCACGTCGACGAGGATGGGAAATCGACGATCCATTTCGAGTTCAGAGGCGGGGAAACCGTCGGCGAAGACACGCTCGGCGCGGCGGCAGTGCTTGTCGACGGGGAGGGCAGGGCGCTGCACAGCTTCTACGCCAGGTCGGACTTTTCCGGTGCGGCTCCGGTGAACGGCGAAAAACGCCGCCGGGTCAGCCTGTCAGTGGTGCGGCCGGGGGAATGGTGGCGCAGGGTCGACGGGATCGCCTACTTCTACATGAGGTACCACAAGCAGCGGGATCTTGGCGAAGACGAGCAGTGGCAGGCCATGCGGCGCGCCGTGTGGCGGTTCACAAGCGGGGCGGGGACCGAGCAGCGGCAGCAGGAAGGCAGGAGGTAACCCGCCGCCGGACGCGCCGGCAATGAGGCCGGACGTCCCGAAAGCCGACATGATTGGAACCGGCTCTTCAGACCCCAAACGGTCATTCCGGCTATCGCCCGCCATACGCTACCGCTCGACCGGCGGCGCTGGTATCGTCTGCGCCTGACCTTCACGACGGTGACAAAAATGGATCTGCAAACCTTCAGAGATTCGATTGCGAAACCGCAGCCGCCCGCCGGCTTGAGCGCTGCATTGCAGGCGCTTTGGTGGGATGCAAAAGGCGATTGGAACAACGCCCACGAGCGCGCGCAGGAGCACGATGACAAGGCGGGCATGCATGTGCATGCCTATCTCCATCGCAAGGAAGGCGATCAGTCGAACGCGGAATACTGGTATCGCCGCTGCCGCGCCGCACCGTCGACCTTGTCGCTCGACGAGGAATGGGAAGAGTTGGCGCAGGCGCTTTTGCAGCAAGGCCAGGCCGTGAACCCATAACCGCGAACGGCTGAGGTTGGCAGATTGTGGACAGGCCGCTTCCGAGCGCTGAATCGACAAAGCTGCCGTCCGATTATGCTCCAGATGTTACGGGAACCTTGCTGGTCGGGGAGGCGTTCACATCGAGCTGACCCGGAGAAGAACAAATGAAACCGCAGAAGATGTACGCCGCATTGCTCACCTCGGACCTTGCGGCGGCCGAAGGCTGGTATACGAAGCTGCTCGGTCGTGGACCGGATAATCGGCCTATGGACACGCTGGTGCAATGGGAGCTCTTCGACCAGGCGGGGTTGGCGCTTTCAGCCGACGACGAAATCGCCGGCAGGGGCGTGATGTTCCTTTACGTCGACGATGTCGCGGCCGAGCGCCGCAGGTTGCATGCCTTAGGGATTGCGCTCGGGGACGACATTGAGGGTGACTACTCGACACTGGCGCAGGTGCGCGATCCTGACGGCAACTTGCTGACGCTGGCAACGCCGCCCTCGCGGCCCTTTCCGCCGGCATGACTGCGCCGGAAAAACCCGGCTTCGGGAGCCGGCAAGGAGCAAGTGATCTAAAAGGCGGAAGCTGCCGTTATCGTGAAAGGTCAAAACGGAGGCTGTTGTGATCCACCATGTTTCGGTAGGTACGAATAATGTTGGGCGCTCGAAGCGTTTCTACGACGCCGTTCTGCCCCTCGTCGGCATTATGCCTATGGCCGAGGACGAGGGTGGACTAGGTTACGGAAGCGGCACGTTTCACTTTAGCGTTCAGGTTCCAATTGACGGAAGACCTGCAACCGTTGGCAATGGCACTCACATCGCCTTCGCCGTGGAAGACCGTTCGATGGTCGATCGATTCTACGCAGCGGCACTAGACCACGGTGGTAGCGACGATGGTGCGCCGGGGCTGCGGCCAGACTACGATGCCAACTACTACGGAGCCTTCGTTCGCGATCCAGACGGCCACAAAATAGAGGCCGTGACCTACTCCGCAAGATAGCCACCAGCTTTTGTCCGGTTATAGGCGAAGGCTGGGGATGGCTGAACGACGCATGAGGGGTCGTTTGCTGACTGGCTGCTTTCACATCGCGCCGGATTCTGATTCAGGGCCACCATGAGCCGATGTGCCTTGAATGGCGCGTGCTCGAGCTACCCAACAAGTCAAGAGGTGTGCCGTGTGTTGATGATCCGGCGTGCGCCTCCGATCGATTTGGCGCACGCCATGGCGACTGGATGGGCCATTGGTCGGGAAAGGCCCATTGCTGGATTGTCAGTTGGACATCGCTCCCACCTCGGTGACGGTAAGCTTGTCGCCCGAGCGCGCGATTTCGAAGCTGTGGTCAGGCTCGCCCAATTTGCCCGGCACGGAGATCGTGGCCGATTGGTTCTCGGCGAGAGTGGCCGAGAAGCGCACGGGCGTGGCCCCGCCGTCCGCGATCGTCGCGACAAACCGATAGCCGTCGTCCGCGCTGGTGTAATAGATCACTCCACGAAAACGGCCGAGATCAATGCTCTCGCCGGCCATGGCGGACAGTTCGCCGGCATGCAGGGGAGACGCGGCAATCAAGAATGCCGCCATGCCGCCGGCAAAGCTCCGCAGCTTGGCGCCACGTCCGGATTTCGCTCCCTGCTGGTCCGCGAGGACATTACCGGTCGATTGCGCGCGCTGCTGGGTAGAGGTCAAGCGGCTTCCGACTTCATTTGCAACGGTGTTCATGGCACGCTCCAATGTTGACAGTGTTAACTTCCAGACGTTGACGTAAGCCCGAAAGTAGGCGATGTCAACATATGTTTTCACTGACAAGTTCGTGAGGGAAGATGCAGGAGACGGCCAATCGGCCCTATCACCACGGCGACCTGAGGCGCACGGTCATCGAAACCGCCATGGCCATGCTGCACGAGGACAAGGGCTGGCAGTTCACTTTGAGGGAAGTGGCGCGCCGCGCCGGCGTCAGCCATGCCGCTCCCTACAAGCACTTTCCGGACAAGGCCGCCCTGCTTGCCGAAATGGCGCTGCTGGGATTCGACAGGCTGCATAAAGCGCTGACGACGGCGAAGCCAAAAAAGTCGAATACCTTGCGGGACGAGTTCTTCGCCGTCGGGCGGGCCTATGTTGAATTTGGAACGTCGAATCCGGGCCTCTACCGGCTCATGTTCAGCGCGGAGGCGGGCAAGGCGGCGGACGTGCATTTGAGCGAAAGGGCGCTCGCCGTGTTTGGCGTGGTGACCGAAATGCTGGAGCGGGGCCAGGCCGAAGGAGTGCTGCGCAAGCGCGACGTGCGGGGCGGGGCGGCAGCGTGCTGGGCGCAAATGCATGGCATCACGATGTTGACCATGGAAGGGTTGTTCCAGCTCGAAAAAGTCGGCCCGGATCCGCTGGACGCCGCTCTCGTCACGCTGCTCGAAGGGCTGGAGAACCAGGCCGTGAACTCATAAAACTGCTTGCCAGGTGAGTAAGTGCTCAGCTGAGTTCCTGGGCGAGTCCGATGAGAAGCCCTTCAGGCCCACGGATGTAGCAGAGCCGATACATGTCCTTGTACTGGACGACATCGCCTACCAGCTGCGCGCCGCGCGCGCGGAGCCTTTCAAGCGTGTCGTCGATGTCGTCCACGGTGAACATGACGCGGAGATAGCCCAGAGCGTTAACCGGGGCGTTGCGGTGATCCGCGACGACAGGCGGCCTCAGGAAGCGGGATAGCTCGAGCTGGCTGTGGCCGTCCGGCGTGCGCATCATGGCGATCTCGACGTGCTGATCGCCCAGTCCAGTGACACGTCCGGCCCATTCGCCTTCGATCGTTCCCTGCCCTTCGAGTTCAAGGCCGAGCTCGCGAAAGAAATCAATCGTCCCTTCGAGATCTTCGACGACGATTCCTACGTTGTCCATCCGTTTGAGCGCCATGCGTCCAAATCTACAAGGCGTCGTTCAGGCCGTAAACCCATAACACTGCTTGCCAGGCGAGCGTTGCGGAAGGCGTAAGCTGTCCCCCTGCGCTGAATTCGGCGCGACTTGTTTTTCGCGAGCAGGACAGCTCCCGTCACTCGCCGAGCTTGACCAGCATCTTGCCGATGTTGTCGCCCGAGAACAGGCCGAGGAACGCCCTGGGCGCGTTGTCCAGGCCCTCGACCACCGTGTCGCGCCACTTGATGCGGGCGTCGGCGATCCATCCGGTCATTTCGGCGGTGAATTCCGGCAGCAGGTCGTAATGGTCGAGGACGATGTAGCCGCGCAGCGAGAGGCGGTTGACGATGATGCGGGCGAGGTTGCGCGCCGCGTCGGCGACGCCCTCGTCATTGTAGCCGGCGATCATGCCGCAGATGACGAAGCGGGCGTGGTCCCTGGCGTTGGCCAGGGCGGCGTCGAGGTGCTCGCCGCCGACATTGTCGAAATAGACGTCGATGCCTTCCGGAGCGGCCTCGGCCAATGCGGCGGCGAGATCGCCCGCGGTCTTGTAGTTGATCACCACGTCCGCGCCCAACTCGTCGCGGACCCAGGCTGCCTTGGCTTCGCCCCCCACCGAGGCGATGACGCGCGCGCCCTTCGCCTTGGCGATCTGAACCGCCATCGAGCCGACCGCGCCGGCGGCGGCCGAGATGAAGATCGTCTCTCCAGCCTTCAGCTCGCCGATGCGTCCGAGGCCGACATAGGCCGTGAAGCCGGGGACGCCCAGCGGTCCGAGCCAAGCCGGTTCGGGCGCGGCCGCTGCGTCGATCTTCGATGCGGCGGCCGCGTCCACGATGGTGTAGTCGCGCCAGCCTGAAAAATGGCTGACCAGATCGCCGGGCTTGAACCTGTCATCGGCGGAACGCTCGACCACGCCGACCGCAGCACCCTCCAGCGCCTCGCCGAGCTGGAACGGCGCGATGTAGCTCGGCCGGTCGCGCATGCGTCCGCGCATATAGGGATCGACGGACATCCATGTCGTGCGGACCAGAAGCTCGCCCGGCGCGGGCTCAGGAAGCGTGCGGCTCACCATTTCGAAATTGTCGAGGCTGGGCAGTCCGTCCGGCCGGCTCTTGAGATGGATTTCGCGTGCTGCAATCGTCATGGGAATCCCCTATATAGAAGTGTACGGATGGTAACTTACGACTGGTAACTTACTATAGGTAACATAGGAGATGGCCTTCAGCGTTCCAAGCGCGCGGAGCGGTTTCGATTGTACCAGCGGAGCAGTTGTGGATAGACCAGCGACAAGAAAGATGCCGAAGGCGGCGCGGCGCGAGCAGTTGCTCGACACGGCGCGCAAGATCATTGCTGAGGAGGGAACCGAGGCGCTGACGCTCGGCCATCTCGCCGAGCGGGCCGGCGTGAGCAAGCCGATCGCCTACGAACATTTCGGCACGCGGGCCGGACTGCTGGTGGCCTTGTGCGACGAATACAACGACCGGCAGGTCGCGGCGCGGGAAAAGGCGCTCGCCACGGGCAGCGCGACGTTGGCGGACATCACCGCCATTTTCGCGTCAGCCTACGTCAACTGCGTCCTCGACATCGGACCCGAAATGGGCGCTGCCTTCGACGCGCTGGCCGCCAGCGAGGAAACCGCCGCATTCCGGCAATCGCTGCGCCAAGGGTACATCGATGAATACCGCAAAGGATTTGGACGGCTCGTCGACGTACCGCCGACGGAAGGTAACGCGATCTACGCCGGCTTTCTGGGCGCGGCCGAGGCGCTGGCGAACGACGCCGCGGCCGGTCGGATAGGCCGGGCCGCGGCGATCGAGGCTTTGTCGCGGATATACACCTCCACGCTGGAACGCTATCCGCGCACGACTGACTGATCGCTCAGGTCAAATTCCTGCGCCGATCGAGTTCGGCTTCCGTCGGGGTCTCGAATTCGAAGGAGCCGGTCTTAACCTCGCCGTCCGGCACGTATTTCGTAACGACGATGCCGGAGGGCGAAGACTGGACGGAGAGGAGCTTCAGGCCCATAGGCTGAGCTTCATCACCGAAAAGCCGCTTGCCCTTGCCCAGGATGACCGGGAACAGCGAGACGTTGAACTCGTCGACCAGGCCGTGCGCGAGCAGGGTCTTCAGGAAATCGGTGGAGCCTTGGGTCAACAGGTCCGGGCCGTCCCCCTGCTTCAGCTCCTTCAGCGCGGCGACCGCGTCGGAGCCGAGCATTTGGGTGTTTTGCCAGCTCGGCTTGAAATCCGGGTTCCGGGTCGCGACGAACTTGGTGATGCGGTCGAACAGCGGTCCGATCGGGTCGTCCTTTTCGACATAGGGCCAGTGGGCGGCGAAAATGTCGTAGGTCTTACGGCCGAGCAGAAGGTCGAATGGCTTCGCGAACATCTCGCCAACGATCTCGCCCATCTTCTCGTCGAAATGCGGCGCGCCCCAGCCGCCATATTTGAAGCCGCCGGTCGGATCTTCGTCCGGACCGCCCGGCGCCTGCATGACGCCGTCAAGGCTCGTGAATGCCGCGGCAATAATTTTCCTCATTGCGTTTCTCCTCGTTGAACGCCCCGGTCAAAGCCCGAGATCGATGCTAGGACGATCAGGAAGCCTGTTTTCCGACAGCGCCGGGAGAAAATCAGCCCACATTCTCGCTGAATTGCGGCGTCGGCGTCTCGGCGGCGGCGACGATCGAATCCAGCAGGCCAGGAAAGCGCTGGTCGAGCTCGGCGCGGCGCAGCGAGATCAGGCGGCTGGTGCCTGAAATCTCGGTGCGGGTCACCCCGGCCTCGCGCAGCTTGGCGAGATGGTAGCTGAGATTGGTCTTGGAGCCGAAATCGAGGAACTGGCTGCAATTCATCGGCACGCCTTCGTTGCGGGCGAGATATCTCACGATGGCCAACCGCGTCTGGTCGCCGAGCACGGCCAGCACATTGGCGAGGTCGATCTGGTCGATGGAGGGATGAGGCAAGATCATGGGTCGAAAGTAGAGCCGTTCAGGGCTCGGTTCAACGTGGCGCGGGGTTCCTGACATAGGCGTGGCAGGAGGCTTGTGGCAGTAGATTGACATGACGCAGCGATAGGTTCAATAGTTCAAGAAATTTTGAACTAAGGAAAAGTTCATGGACAAGCGCCTGATATGGCTGGCCGTGGGATCGTTCGCGATGAGCACGGTGGGCTTCGTCTTCTCCAGCCTGCTGCCGGCGATCGCCGCCGACGCCGGCGTTTCCGTTCCACATGCCGGCTATCTGATCACCGCATTTTCGCTGGCCTACGCCATCGGCGCGCCGGTGCTGTCGGCGCTGGCCGGCGAGATCGACAGGCGGCGGGTGCTGGCGGCAGCCATGCTTGCCTTCGTCGCCGGCAATGTCATCGCGGCGACAAGTTCGTCCTTCTCCGGGCTGCTGGCAGCGCAGATATTGATGGGCATGTCGGCCGGCCTGTTCGCCGCGACGGCGCAGGCGACGGCCGTGGCGTTGGCCGGGCCGGAACACCGCGCACGCGCCATCGCGGTGGTCGTCGGCGGCACCACATTCGCGGTCGCGCTCGGCGCGCCTGCTGGATCGCTGATCGCCACGATGTGGGGCTGGCGCGGCACGTTCGTTGCCATCGCGCTGCTCGGCCTCGCCTGCGCGGTGATCCTGTGGGTGCGGCTGCCGTACGGAATGCGGGGCGCTCGCCTGACGCTCCGCGAGCGGTTTGCCGCGGTTGGCAGGCCCGGAATATTTCCCTCGCTCTCGGTGACGTTTCTCTATCTCACCGGCGGCTTCGCCATCATCTCCTATATCGCGCCGCTGACCACGGAGGGCGCGGGCCTGCCGGCGCTCGCCATACCGGGCATGCTGCTCGCCTTCGGCATTGGCGCCGTGGTCGGCAACCTCGCCAGCGGCTATCTGGCCGACCGCATCGGGGCGACACGGGTCGTCGTCCTGGCGCTGCTCACGTCCGCGGCCGTAAGCGTCGTTATCGCGCTCGTGCTCAAATTCCTCCCGCCTGCGATCTCCGGGCCGGCGCTAATCGCGCTGATGGGTCTGTGGGGCACGATCGGCTGGTCGTTTCCGCCGGCGCAGGCAAGCC
>NZ_AHAM01000070.1 GCF_000236565.1 Mesorhizobium alhagi CCNWXJ12-2
TCGCCGGGGAGGCAAGATCGTCACTCTCGGCAGGAACCATCACAAGCGTTGATGGTCGCGCCAAAACAAATGACTGGATGGTTGTTGCGCTCGACGCGATAGATTGGCTTCACACGCCAAGGGAGCCGGATGCACATGACCACAATCTATGGAATGATCGACAGCGGCAATTGCTACAAGCCGCGGCTCCTGATGGCCCAGCTCGGCCAGCCATTCACCCATGTCGAGGTCAGCTCGCATGACGGGGCGACGCGCGCGCCCGAATATCTGGCGAAGAACCCGAACGGCATGGTGCCGCTGCTCGAACTGGACGATGGAAGGCTGCTCGCAGAATCCAACGCCATCCTGATCTATCTCGCCGAGGGCACCCGCTTCCTGCCCGCAGATCGCTACTGCCGCGGCCTCGCCTATCAGTGGCTGTTTTTCGAGCAATACAGCCACGAGCCCTATATCGCGGTGCGCAAGGCGATCCTGACCTTTCCCGAGCGCGCCAAGGACGCTACGCCGGAGCGGCTCGAACTGACGCTGACGCGCGGCAACAAGGCGCTCGGCATCATGGAAAAGCAATTGTCGAAGACGCCGTTTTTTGCAGGCGACGAGATGAGCATCGCCGACATCGCGCTCTACGCCTACACGCATGACGCCGACAAGGGAGGGTTCGACCTCGGCGCCTATCCGGCGGTCTCGGCCTGGCTCGAACGGGTGAGGGCGGATCCGGGGCATGTGCCGGAGGAATGGCTGCCTTAGTGACCAGGTTCCGGCGAAGCAGCGGTTACGTCGGCGAAAGCTATTTATTTTTCGGCACGCATTCCGTAGCAGCGGCCATCACCAAGGACTGTATTCGGTCCCATTGCAGATGCCCATAAAGGTCCCGATAGTGACAGCATGACACTTCTTGACGTGCCCGAAACTTATCATCGTTGGGATCCGGTCGAGGGCTTGCCCGAGGCATCGTTATCAGGCTTCGAACTGATATACCGGCCGTCCGGTGTCTCAGTCAGTTGTTGGTACTATGCCGATCAACCGATTGATTCGGTCCATATCGAGTTTGATGGCATGCATGCCTTCAAAGTCTACAATGAGTTTTCGGACCCCTGGCTAGTGCATAAACCATCCCTTCCAGAGTTGGTGGATGGAACCGCAACGTGGCCATTCCAACTCGTCCACAATTCGCGCTGGATCATGCGCGTGGTCGAACGCAATGGTGGCCTCTCGATCGGCGACTGGCGTCACTTCGTGATTGGCACGAAAAGTGATCAGTTACATGTCATGACACTCTGGTGGGACCCACGCAATGTGCGGGTCACTGGCAAAAGTGGTCTGGCAGCCGGTTAAAGTAAAAGACGACGACCGAAAGCTCTGGAGCTGTCGCCTTAAGGGAACAGCACTACTCATTGGTGCGAACCCCATCGTGTCAGCTTTCCAATCGTTGCGGATTTGTTGGAAAACAATTGCAGCGGCTCGGTGGCGGTTGTCACCGAAGCCAGAATTGGCTGAGCCTATCTCCAGACAACAAAAAGGCGGGGAATTACCCCGCCTTCCGCTGCCAGTCAGACTGATCTGGAGCCAGTCTCGCGAAGCCTGCAGCAATCTGCTGCCCCGGTCTCCGGTCGACCTGCTCCGGCGCGCTTGTCGCGCAGCCGCCAGTACATCCGTGACTTGCTGAGCGCTCCGGACTTTCGTCCAGGCGCGCCAGTTAAATCAGCCTGCCTTGCTGAGGCTGCCGGCCGAGGACTTGCCGGTGCGGCGGTCCTGCTCGATCTCGAAGTTGATCTTCTGACCTTCAACGAGGTTCGACATGCCAGCGCGTTCGACAGCGGAGATGTGGACGAAAACGTCCGCGCCGCCATTGTCGGGCTGGATGAAGCCGAAACCCTTGGTTCCATTGAACCACTTTACGGTACCAGTTGCCATTTCTGTGTTTCCTTACGTTTGCAACGTTGTTTGACCAAGCGATAGCCACTTGGCCGCTTTATCGAGATTTTGGGGGACGTCAGCAAACGCGAAAAAATCGCGGGACTACTAGATCGATCGGCCGAAAATATCAACGAGGCTCATATAGAGGATAGCGCGGACGAATACAAGAGGTTGAGCGAACGAACGATCACCGGCTTGTGATCGCAACCATTACTGGCAAGGCTAGGCGGCTGCAAACAAACCGGGCTTGATTGCCGCAGCTGCACGCACTCACCGGAGGCCCATCATGAAAGCCGCGTCGATTGCCCTTTGCCTTTCACTGCTCGCCGTCGAGGCGCACGCGATATCGCGCTACACGACCACAAACATGAACTGCGCCGCTATCCAGGCGGCTGTGCAGAGCGAGGGCGCGGCAATCCTGCAATGGCGCTCGACGCGCGATCCCAGCCTGCCGCTCTATGGCCGCTATGTCGCCAACCGGCGATACTGCCAGATGGAGGAGATCGCCGAGATTGCTTACGTACCGGCTGCCGACGCATCCTGTCCGGTTCACCGGTGCGCGAGAGTTTTCAGGAATCGCGGAAATCGCTAGATGATCGAGCGCGTAGCGTTCCGCGGCGCTACGGGAAATTGGGCCTATGTGAAATGCGTTACCGTGGTCCTGCCCGACCGCTGATACCTGAGACAAGTCGAGGCAAAGGAGGTCACGATGAGAGTCGCGTCGATTGCCCTATGTCTGGCGCTGGTCGCCACTGGGGCGCATGCGATATCGCGCTACACTTCCACCAGCATGCGCTGCGCCGAGATCAAGGCCGCGCTGCAGAGCGAAGGCGCGGCGATCCTGCAATGGCGCTCTACGCGCGATCCCAGCCTGCCGCTCTACGGCCGCTTCGTCGCCAACCGGCGGTTCTGCCAGATGGAGGAGGTCGCCGAGACGACTTTCGTTCCGGCACGCGACGCAAGATCCTGCCTCGTGCGCAAATGCGTGACGATAGATTTGCCCGAAGGCCGCTGAAACATGATAATCTGGGCGGTTGATTGCAACCGGTACGGCCAGGCACGTGTTCGTCCTCGAAAGGAGGATTCGCCATGAAGTCACTGCTGCTTGCCCTCTGCATATCGCTCGTAGCCGCCGAGGCGCAGGCGATTTCGCGCTATAATTCCACCAGCATGTCCTGCGCGGAGGTGCAGGCGAGAGTGCGCGGCGAGGGCGCCGCCATCCTGCGCTATCGCTCGACGCGCAACCCCAGCCTTCAACTCTATGGCCGCTACGTGAGCGACCGCCGCTACTGCAACCACAACGAGGTTGCGGAAACCGCATTCGTGCCGGCGGCCGACACGAAATCCTGTCTGGTGCGTGAATGCATCATAGTCGATCCGGACGATTTCTTTATCTTCAGGCGGCGGCGCTAAAACCCGAATGAAACCTGCGCCGGCGGCGGAGGGCCGACCCGCACACCTTCCATGGCGAGCAGTCGCTCCTTGGTCGTCGCGCCGCCTGGCGCCGAGAACCCGCCGAGTTTGCCGCCTGCAGCGACTATGCGATGGCAGGGAATGACGACCGGGACCGGATTGCGGCCGAGCGCCTGGCCGGTTTCGCGCGCCAACCCGGCATGGCCGGCCGCGGCGGCGAGGCCGCCATAGGTGGTGGTGTCGCCGAAGCCGAGCTTTCGCGCCGCATCGTAGATGGCGCGGCGGAAAGGATCGATGCCGGCGAGGTCGACGGGAACATCGCTGAAGTCGACCGGCTCGCCGGCTGCGTAGCGCAGCAAGGCCTCGATGAGCGCGGCTATTGGAGCCGGCGGGTCGCCCGCGGCGCGCCGCGGGGCGGGCCCTGAATCCGAAGCAATCGCGGCGAGCAGCCGCCGTTCGGTGGCGGCCTCGCTGCGCTCG
>NZ_AHAM01000069.1 GCF_000236565.1 Mesorhizobium alhagi CCNWXJ12-2
TAGTCGTCGGCGCCGGCTTCCAGCCCGTCGATCCTGCTGTCCGTCTCAGACAGCGCCGTCAGCATCAGAATGGGAACGGACTTTTCCGCCCTCAGGGCCTTCGTCAGGTCCACGCCGTTCTCGCCCGGCATCATGACATCGACGATCAGCAGGTCGAAATCGAGGCCGGCAAGCTGGCGCCTGGCTTCGGCGGCATTGCCCGCTACGGTGATGCGAAAACCGTTTTCGGTCAGGTATTGTTTCAAGAGATTGCGGATGCGGGTATCGTCGTCGACGACGAGTAGATGCGGCGCGTCGTCGTCCGGCGCCGCCGAGTTATTGGCCAGTTCATTGCTTTCCATGGTCTTCCCCTGGCATGTTGCCCGGCAAATTGTCGATCTGGGCTCGCAATTCCGGGTTCACCATCGCCTTCAGAAATCGCTCGATTCCTTCGCGTTCGGTGGATGTAGAACTTTCCAATGCGGCACGGATGCGGCGCGACTGTGGCCGGGCCAGCGCCAACGCCAGCGTCCGGCCTCGCGCAGTGGGATACAGTTCGCGCTGACGCCTGTCGCGCGGACCCTGGACTTGCGTGACATGGCCGCTGTCGATCAGTTGCTTGAGCACGCGCGCCAGGCTCTGTTTGGTGATCTTCAGAACGTCGAGCAGTTCGGCGACCGTCAGGCCCGGCTTGCGGTTGACGAAATAGAGCACACGGTGATGGGCCCGCCCGAAACCATACTTTGCCAGAATTAGATCCGGGTCGGAGGTGAAGTCGCGATACGCGAAAAAGAACAGCTCGATGATGGCGAGATCGATGCCGTCCTCGCCGGAGAGGGCCGTCCTGATGGGTTTGGCGTTTGCGCTGTCTGCCATGGGTTTCCGAAGAGTTCTCGAATTTATGTCAGCCATGTTGACATATTTTTCCGCTGTTGGTAATTTTTGCCAAGGTTTTCGGCGGATTGCGAACGAAAAGGCGAGCTAGCGCGGGTTTTCCCGGAACTTCCTGAGTTTGCCTTGGCTTTTATATACGCCTACTCTTGTGACAGTGGCCGCTGCTGTAAAGCCGGCCGAAAATTGACAACAATGAAGTGCGGGCGCAGATCCGCGGGAGGTTATGATGGCATCCGTTCCTTTCGACCAGCTCGAAGGCTTCATCTGGATGAATGGCGAGTTCGTCAACTGGGCGGACGCCAAGATCCACGTTCTGACGCATGGCCTTCATTACGCCAGCGCCGTATTTGAAGGCGAACGCGCCTATGGCGGCGAGATCTTCAAGCTTACAGAGCACACAGAGCGCCTGCACGAATCGGCGCGCATCCTCGGCTTCAGGATTCCCTATTCGGTCGCCGAAATCGACGACGCCTGCCGCGAACTGCTCAAGAAGCAGGGCCTTCGCGACGCCTATGTGCGGCCGATCGCCTGGCGCGGCAGCGAGCAGATGGGCGTTTCGGCGCAGAACAGCCGCATCAACTGCGCCATAGCCATCTGGCAGTGGCCGAGCTATTTCGATCCGGCGCAGAAACTTAAGGGCATCCGGCTCGATATGGCTGAGTACCGCCGACCCGATCCGCGCACTGCTCCCGCGCACGCCAAGGCAGCAGGCCTCTACATGATCTGCACCCTGTCCAAACATGCCGCCGAGGCCAAGGGTTTTGCTGACGCCATGATGCTCGACTGGCGCGGCTATGTCGCCGAAGCCACCGGTGCGAATATCTTTTTCGTCAAGGATGGCAAAATCCATACGCCGGATCCGGATTGCTTCCTCAATGGCATCACGCGCAAGACGGTCGTCGATCTGGCACGGGCGCGTGGGTTTGAAGTGGTGGAGCGCATCATCAAGCCGGAAGAGCTTGAGGGCTTCGAGCAGTGCTTCCTCACCGGCACCGCCGCCGAAGTCACGCCCGTCTCGGAGATCGGGCCATACCGGTTCGAAGTCGGCGAGATCACCAAGACGCTGATGAACGACTATTCCGCAGCCGTTCAGCCCAACCACGCCATCGCCGCCGAATAGGCCGGCGCGCTCATGCTGTTTCCACGGGCGGCCTTCGGGCCGCCCGTTTCATTTGAGCCATAGGTCATTTGACTTTCGTATAATTCCGTTTCTGATGGACGCACCGACTCGCGGAGGTCGGCTATCGTTGGAGGGAAACTATATGGAAGCGCTTCTTCCGATCATCATACAGGCAGTAACCGGCGCTGTTGGCGGGCTCGGAGCAGGAGCCGCGCTGAAGCAGGCGGCGATGAGTACAGTGACCAAGGTGATTTCGGGTGCGGTCGGCGGTATTGGCGGTGGACAGATTCTCGCCAGCCTTCTGAGCGATCCCAGCATGACCGGCGCGCTGACCGGCCCGCTTGGAGATGCGGTAGGCGGGCTTGTCGGCGGCGGCGTGCTGACGGGGATCGTCGGCGCGGTGATGGGCGCGATGAACAAGCGCTAAGCGCCAGAGCATGTTTGCAAATCGGGCCGCCCGCTTTGTTTGACCAGCGGATACCGTGGACGCAGCGGCGTGCCTCGCCTAAATGAAGGCGAGCCAGCGAAAGGAAAGACATGGGTCAGTTGAATGCCGGCATCATTCCGGTCACGCCGTTCGAGCAGAACTGCACGATCCTGTTCGACACGGACAGCAAGCAGGGCGTCGTGGTCGATCCGGGCGGCGACGTCGACCGCATCCTGGCGGCGCTCGCCGACAACAACATTACCGTCACGGCGATCTGGCTGACCCATGGCCATATCGACCATGCCGGCGGCGCAATGGACCTGAAAGAAGCACTGGGCGTCGAGATCATTGGACCTCACGAAGCCGACAAGCCGCTGCTCGACAATCTCGAAAACCAGGCGAAGCGGTTCGGCCTGACAAGCGGGGGCGTTCGCAATTGCGTGCCTGACCGCTTCCTGAGCGAGGGCGAGAAAGTCACCTTTGACGGCCATGTCTTCGAGGTGCTGCATTGTCCAGGCCACGCGCCCGGCCACGTCGTCTACTACAACCGGGCAGCCAAATTCGCCCATGTCGGCGACGTGCTGTTTCGCGGCTCCGTCGGCCGCACCGATCTTCCAGGCGGCGATCACGCCAGCCTGATCGCCTCGATCAAGGAAAAGCTGCTGCCGCTCGGCGACGACATCGGCTTCATTTGCGGGCATGGGCCGGGCGGGCGGTTCGGCGAGGAAAGGCTGAGCAATCCGTTTCTGACATGACAAAGGCCGGATCGCGCATGCGGTCCGGCCTTTTCGTCCGTATTCAGCTGCGGTTATCCAGCGGTGCAGAAATGCCTGCGGCCGTCGTAACCGGTGAAGGTGCCGGTGCGGGCGTTGAAGCTGCGGTAGCGGTCTTCGCAGTAGCGGTACCATTCGGGCGTCCAGGGCTCCAGCGCACCGCCATAGCCGTGGTCGACAACGTATTCCCGGCGGACTGGATAGTAGCGGCGAGCCGAATAGTAGCGGCGATCGCGCGGATAATCGTAATCGTCATAGACGCGGTATTCGGGCCGCGAGGCGTTTGCGGCGCCGACTGCGAGCGCGCCGACGGCGAGGCCGAGGATGCCGGCAGCGACCAGATCGCCGCTAGATGAATGGTGGCGATGATGGCGGCGCCAGTTGTCGCCGGCATTGGCGGCGGGCAGGGCGGCGAAAGTGGTGGCGGCGACTGCGGCCGAGAGAATGGCGGTCTTGAGGATGCGGTTCATATCTGTCTCCTTCGCACCTGTCCCGACTGCGGTGGGCAGGCGTAAAAACCGGAAATACGCCCCGGCATCTGAACGCAGGCTGAACGCGACCTGACAGCCGCGCCGCAACCGTATTTCGCGGAAATGCGGCGCAATTCGGAACGGGCGCGTCAGCCGATCGACAGGTTGACTGCCTTCGGACCCTTGCCGCGCTTGTCGGGCTCCGTCTCGAACGTCACCTTCTGGCCATCCTCGAGGCCGGGCAGGCCCGACGCCTGGACGGCGGAGATATGCACGAAGACGTCCTTCTCGCCATCATCCGGCGTGATGAAGCCGAAGCCTTTGGCATGATTGAAGAATTTTACTGTGCCGGTCTGCGGCATGGGGAACTCCCTCCAAGCGTGGTCCATGTCCGGCGGTCGAAATCCGCGCGGTCCCGGACGTTTGCTGGAGGAGCAGAAACAGACTTGTCGCGCCGGGGCCCTGCCAAAACCCTCTCGTTTCGCGACCCACCCGAAGTCTTTCGCTGTCATACCCCGGGGCCGGCTATTCCAGTCTCCGGGCCGGCAAATGCCCGAAGTCAGAATTTGTCCTTCATTTTCGGGACAGGGGCAAGCAAATCTTTTGCGGGCGAAAACAGCGACTTCGCACCCGCGCCGCAACAAGCGGAAAGGCGCGGCGGACCGGCCGCCGCGCCTCGAAAATCCGTTTTACGCGAGGCTCAGGCCGCGCTGAGATTGACCGCCTTGGGGCCCTTGCCCATGCGGTCGGGCTCGACGTCGAAGGTGACCTTCTGGCCATCGACGAGCGTGCGCAGGCCGGAAGCCTCGATCGCCGAGATGTGGACGAACACGTCCTTGGCGCCGCCATCGGGCGTGATGAAGCCGAAGCCTTTGGTGGCGTTGAAGAATTTAACGGTTCCGCTCTGGGACATGGGAGAACTCCTTCACCCGTTTCGTTGGTCTGCTTCCTGCCGTACCGCCGCGCCTCGGTGGCAGGCTCCTCTCAGTGCTTGGCGGTCGTGCATTCGCGCAACGTCGAACCCCCCGCCAAAAGAAGGGGTCGTCAGATATTCACAGTGTCGGGGAAAGGTTTCGTCCAAAACGGTCCAGTCTCCGGGTCAGCAAATGCCCGAACACAGAATTTATCGCACGGAAATACATTCCAGGCAAGATGCGGCCCGCATGCGTTGCATGCGATGGTTTCCGAATTGAAACACATCCTGAAGCGGACAGGGATTGCATTCGTACGCGGAATCGGAAGGATCGCAGCCGAGGGGCGGCGGACGGGACCGGAGGAGAGCGATCAATGATTTCCAGAGCAGTCTTTTGGCGCGGCGCATTGCTGGCGCTGGTGATGGCGGTGGCCGCCGCCTGCACGGTGGTGGTCGACGAGCCGGGGCCCGGACCACGCCCACTGCCGCCGGGGCCGGAATTCTGCACCCGCGAATACGACCCGGTGTGCGGGCGGCGAGGGCCGGACCGGCAGACCTTCGCCAATGCCTGCCTGGCCGACCAGGCCGGCTACCGCGTCGTCGACCGCGGCCAGTGCCGGCGCGACCCGCGCCCGCAACCCGACGCCTGCACCCGCGAATACGATCCGGTGTGCGGACGGCGCGGCGCGGAGCGGCGGACCTTCTCCAATTCCTGCCTCGCCGACCGGGCCGGCTACCGCATCATCAGCGAGGGCGAATGCCGCCGCGGCGGCGGAGGGAGCGAGGAGCCGCGCTTCTGCACCCGCGAGTACCGGCCGGTCTGCGCGACGAGGCGCGGCAATGTGCGGACCTTCGGCAATTCCTGCGAGGCGCTGGCGGCCGACTACCGGATCGTCGATCCGAACGGACCGTGCTGAGAGGCATGGTCTCTCTTTCCTTCTCCCCTTGTGGGAGAAGGTGGCCGACCCTGAGCTTGCCGAAGGGGAGGTCGGATGAGGGGTGTTGCGTGGAGCGCCACAGTTCTTGATTGATCGCATCGTGCACTCCACCTTCTCCGCCTCATTTCTTCCAACACCCCTCATCCGTCTTGGCGCTTCGCGCCAATCCACCTTGTCCGGCCGGGTCCCCGGTGCTTCGCACCGTCCCGGCGTTCGCCGGCCTTTCACCGTGCCACCGGCACGATGAATTCGCGTTCCGCGAACCGGCTGCTCACCCCACAAGGGGAGAAGGGAGCGCGCCGGCGCGTTTCATCCGGGCGTCCCGGCTGCCGACCTGCTGCGCTTTTTCCCGCTTGGCGCCTGCGGGTCCGGTCCAAAGGCCTGCACGAGACGGGCGTGGATCGCCGCGCGGGAGGCTTCGGTGCGAAAGGCCGAAAGCGCGATCCCGACGAGCATATCGTCCAATCGCCTCCCGAGCGCCTCGGGCCATAGCGGCGCGCACTCCGGTTCGATGCTACTGGCCTGACACAGGCCGGCGCGGCGGCAGGCATGGTTCGGGCATTCGGCGTGGAAGCCTTCGCCCCAGGCGAGCAGTTGCACCGCCGTCAGCACCTCCGGGCACGGCGACTGCCCGGGTGCGTACAGGTCGATCAGTGCGGATTATGCGGGAGGGGCAGGATGTGTGAACAAAAGGGGGTGAGGAAAATTTTGGGCTGGGTGTTATGCCATTGATCCGCAATGGATCTTTTTTCGGTAGGGCCGGAATGAGTGTGGATTCTATCCACATGGACATGCGACCGGCGCGAGGCTCGCCCCCTCCACCGCCTTCGGCGGTCCCCCTCCCCCGTAAACGGGGGAGGATCAGCGTTGCTGACGGCCGCTGCGTTGGTTCCTCCCCTGCGAAGCGGGGGAGGGGGACCATGCGAAGCATGGTGGAGGGGGCGTGGTCCGGAGTTCCGGCTCAGAACTCGAAACCCGCCTGTCCGCCGTCCTTTTCCTTCGGGGCTTTCTTGAAGCCGCCAGCATCGATGACCGGCAGGCGTGGGACTTCGCGGAAATCGAGAATGCCTTCTTCCCGTGAGGGACGGGGGAGAACGAGGCTTGCCGCAACGCTGGCGGTCCCCGTTCTTCAGGGCTCGCCGAATTGCAGCCCGAGCTGGTCCGCCTCTTCTTTTGGAAGTCGCGGCAGGATCACTTTTATTGTTTCGCCGCCGATGATCTTGTCGCCGCGCATGAACATCCAGTCGGAGACATATTCCTTTTCAACAGACATTTCCTGGCCAAGCTGAACATTCGAAACCGACTGCGGGTCGTTGTCGATGTTGCAGATCGCCTTGCTCGCAGCGCCGACGACCGGCCCGCACCAGAAGTGCTCAACCTCGTCGCCGTGCGTAATCTGGATCTTGACGGAAAATCGTTGCTCGCCTTCGCCTGGATTGGACAGATGCTGCCAGAAATAGGGGAGAGTGCTCCTCGCCTTGTCGATCGCTGCATTCATCTCGGGATCGTCAGTTTCGACCGATACGACCTGGTCTTCGGCCAAACTGATATGCACCGAGCACAGCAGGCTCAAGCCGAGGATGATCGATCTGGCGATTGAATGGGATGCCATCTTAATCTCAGTCATTCGATTGGCGTTCTTTCACCGGCAAACCGCAATAGCAAGCCCCAGCGTCCGCTTTCCGGCGGCCGAGTCCGCCTCGATCTGATGATCCCAGAGTTCCGCTCGGATCATCCGCTCGAGCTGCTCCAGTTCGTCCGCGGACCGTGTCTGGTTGAAAGAGTGGATGTCACTGATATCAAGCTTTCCCATAGAGACGCTGATACCATAGGCGGGCACGACCAAGCTAGCTCAACGCCCTGGCCGGCCGATCTTCTTCGACCGCCGCTTCTGCTTGCGCGCGTCGGACGGATCCTCGTAGGAGCCGATGCCGACGCGCTCGCGGCGTGGTTCGACAGGCTCACCATGAGCGGCGTCGAGTTGTGGCGGAGTGGCGTTGGCGCCGCCCCGGCCCTTCGGGCCTCTTCTCCCCGTATCCTTTGACAAGCTCAGAACGGGGAGAAGGTAAGGAGCCGCTTCACAGCACGAAGTCGTCGGCGATCATGTAGTGGTCGCCGCTGAGGGCGAGCTGGAATTCGGGGGTGGAATCGCTGTCGGTGTTGCCCGAGATGATCGTGTCGCTGCCGGAAAAGGTATAGCGGAGCTGGCCCGCGCCGGTGAACGCGCCGCCGCCGACGAAGCGGAAGGCCTGGTTGCCGGAGTAGTTGACGTTGGCGTCGATGTCGGCGAGGTCGATGAAATCGATATCCTCCTGGAAATCGGTGATGCGGTCGCGGCTGGGGGGCGTGCTTTCGGACGCGGCGGCGAAGACGAATGCGTCGTAGCCGCTGCCGCCGGTCATCACGTCGGCGCCGTAGCCGCCATGCAGGTCGTCATTGCCGCTGCCGCCGCTGAGCCGGTCGTTGCCGACGCCGCCGAGCAGCTTGTCGTTGCCGCCGCCGCCGGTGAGCGAGTCGGCATAGCGCGAGCCGAACAGGGTGTCGGCATAGGCGGTGCCGACGACGCTCTTGGCGCCCGAATTGGAGAACACGAAATCCTCGGCCAGCAACTCGCCGATGGAAACGTCGTCGACGGTGAGATAGTGGCTGTAGCCGTTGTAGAACGCGTTCAGCGAAGCGCTGCCGGTGGAATCGGTGTACATGAGCGCGCGCAACTGGCTGATGTCGCTGACGCCCCAGGCAGAGACGTCGATGCGGTCGACGTCGAAGGTGAAGTCGCCGATCCAGTCGGTGCTGGAGCCGGTCGAGCGGGCGCTCATGATGAACCAGTCGGCGCCCGTGCCGCCCCACAGATTGTTGACGCCCGTGCCGCCGAGAATGTCGTCGTCGCCGGAGCCGCCGAAGATCAGGTCGTTGCCGGCGCGGCCGTTTATGTAGTCATGGCCGCCATAGCCGTAGATCGTGTCGCCGTAGGCGGTGCCGTAGATGCTCTCGGAATAATTGGTTCCGTGGATGGTGGCCATGGGGTCTCTCCTTCACTGTGGCCGCGATGATGCGCGCAGGGCGCTGAACGGCGCGATAATGCGCCGTTCATCTGGCGTTCAGGATGGTTAATGAGGGCGGGAGAGGCGAGCAACTGGGGCACCCCCTCACCAAGTTCGCCGAACCGCTCGGCTTCGCTCGCGGGGCGAACTATCCTCTCCCGCAAGGGGAGAGGTAGGTTGGCGCTAGTTGCCCGGGCGGCCGGTCTTGCCGGGGCGGCGTTTCTGGCGGCGGGCGTCGGCGGGATCTTCGTAGGAGCCGGCGCCGGGACGGGCACGGATGAGGGGTTTTGCGTCCCGCGCTTCATCGGCGACCCCACCCTGGCCGCCTTCAGCGGCCGACCCTCCCCTCAAGGGGGAGGGAGGCGTCCCGCCGGCGGGCTTTTCGGTGCGGCGGACCGTCATTTCGTCGAGGCTGTTCTTGCGGAACAGAGATTTACCGTCGTCCGGCATGCCATAGTCGGAGCCGTGGGCTTCAGCGACGGTCTGTTTCTTGAAAAGCGAGCGCGGGACGGCATTGGCCGGAACGGCATGGTCGCCCGACGTGCCCATCTCGTCGAGATGCGGTTTGGCGAAGAGGGAGGGCTTCTTTTCGCTCACGCTGTCGCCGCTGCGCGGCTCGCTCCGCGGGGGCGCGCCATAAGGCGCGGCCGCCGGTCGGCGGCTCGGGCTTCGCCCGTTATCATCGACCGCCCGGTGCACGGCGCGGCCCTTGTTGTGCTTGCCCTTTTCGCGGCCGGAGACCGGGCTTTCGGTTTCGGCGTATTTGGCGAGCGGGTCGTCGGAGACGGCGAGCTCCATTTCGGTCAGACGCTTGATCTCGTCGCGCAGGCGGGCCGCTTCCTCGAAGTTCAGATCGGCGGCGGCGTCGCGCATCTTCTTTTGCAGATGCTCCAGGTGCGCCTTGAGATTGTTGCCCATCAGCGCGCCCTCGGAGGTGAAATCCGAGATGTCGGCGCGGACGTGGTCCTTCTCGTAGACCGAGTCGAGGATGTCGGAAATGCGCGACTTGACCGATTCAGGCGTGATGCCGTTGGCTTCGTTCCAGGCGAGCTGCTTTTCGCGGCGGCGGTTGGTCTCGGCCATCGCCCGCTCCATCGAGCCGGTGACGTTGTCGGCGTAGAGGATGACCTTGCCGTCGACGTTGCGTGCGGCGCGGCCAATCGTTTGTATCAACGACGTCTCTGAACGCAAAAAACCTTCCTTGTCGGCGTCGAGGATGGCGACGAAGCCGCATTCGGGGATGTCGAGGCCCTCACGCAAAAGGTTGATGCCGACAAGAACGTCGAACGCGCCGAGGCGCAGATCGCGCAGAATCTCGATGCGTTCCAGCGTGTCGATGTCGGAGTGCATGTAGCGCACGCGGATGCCCTGCTCGTGCAGGTATTCGGTGAGGTCCTCGGCCATGCGCTTGGTGAGCACGGTGCAGAGCGTGCGGTAGCCCTTGGCCGTGGTCTCGCGGATCTCGCCGACGACGTCGTCGACCTGGGTTTTTGCCGGGCGGACCTCGACCGGCGGGTCGATCAGGCCGGTGGGGCGGATGACCTGCTCGGCGAAGACGCCGCCGGCCTGCTCCATCTCCCAACCGCCGGGCGTGGCGGAAACGGCGATGGAAAGCGGGCGCATGGCGTCCCACTCCTCGAAGCGCAGCGGCCGGTTGTCCATGCAGGAGGGGAGTCGAAAACCGTACTCGGCCAACGTCGCCTTGCGGCGGAAGTCGCCGCGATACATGGCGCCGATCTGCGGGACGGTGACGTGGCTCTCGTCGACGAAGACAAGCGCGTTGTCGGGGATGTATTCGAACAAAGTCGGCGGCGGATCGCCGGGGCGGCGGCCGGTGAGGTAGCGCGAATAATTCTCGATGCCGGCGCAGGAGCCGGTGGCCTCCAGCATTTCGAGGTCGAAGCGGCAGCGCTGCTCCAGCCGCTGGGCTTCGAGCAGGCGGCCGGCGCGTTCGAGTTCGGCGAGGCGGAGTTTTAGCTCTTCCTTGATCGACTTGATCGCCTGGTTGAGCGTCGGGCGCGGCGTGACGTAGTGCGAGTTCGCGTAGATCTTCACGCTCTTCAGGTCGCCGGTCTTCTGGCCGGTGAGCGGGTCGAACTCGGTGATCGACTCGATCTCGTCGCCGAACATGGAAATGCGCCAGGCCGAGTCTTCAAGGTGGGCGGGAAAGATCTCGATCGTGTCGCCGCGCACGCGGAAGGAGCCGCGGGTGAAATCCATGTCGCGGCGCTTGTATTGCTGGGCGACGAGGTCGGCGAGGAGCTGGCGCTGGTCGAGGCGGTCGCCGACTTCCATCTGGAAGGTCATGGCGGTGTAGGTCTCGACCGAGCCGATACCGTATATGCAGGAGACGGAGGCGACGATGATCACGTCGTCGCGCTCCAGCAGCGAGCGCGTCGCCGAGTGGCGCATGCGGTCGATCTGCTCGTTGATCGACGATTCCTTCTCGATGAAGGTGTCGGTGCGCGGCACGTAGGCTTCGGGCTGGTAGTAGTCGTAATAGGAGACGAAATACTCGACCGCGTTCTCCGGGAAGAACTTCTTGAATTCGGAATAGAGCTGCGCGGCGAGCGTCTTGTTGGGCGCGAGGATGAGGGCCGGGCGCTGCGTCTCCTCGATCACCTTGGCCATGGTGAAGGTTTTTCCCGAGCCGGTGACGCCGAGCAGCACCTGGGTGCGGTCGTTTTCGTTGATGCCGGAGACGAGGTCGCGGATCGCCTGCGGCTGGTCGCCCGCCGGCTCGAAATCCGAGACCATCTTTATCGCAACGCCGCCTTCGGACTTTTCCGGGCGGGCTGGGCGGTGCGGCACCCAGAGTTCGCCGTTCTTGTGCAGCGGGTTGCCGGATTCGATCAGCGCCGAGAGCGCGGCGACCGTGGCGGTGACGCCGCCGGACGACATCTGCTCGGCGTCTTCCAGTGAAATGTCCAGGCCGGCGACGGGATTGAGGCCGGCGGCGGCGCGTTCCTTGGCGGTTGCCGCGCCGCCCATCGAGGTGCCGCGCGCGGTCTTGCTCGGGGCGGCGGAGCGCTCGGGGATTTTCTTGGAGGGCTTGCGCTGGGGTGAGGGGCGGCGCTCCGCCTCGCGCGAAATCTCCTCGGCCCAATCCGAGATCGAGCCGCCGAGCGGCGCGCCGGCAAATTCTGCCTGCGGCGCCTCGGCGAAGCCGAAGCGATTGTCCTGGTCCGCCGCCGCGGGCGGGTTCTTCTTTTCAGGGGATTTGGCCATGCGCCGAATATGGGAAGAATCGCCGGAAATGGAAAGGGTGGCGCATCGGCAAAGGCCGCCGCGCGAATCACATACTGACAGAAGGGTGTCAGGAAGAGATGCAGGAGCCGATGCATCGCCGACACAGCAGGCGCAGGAAAGGTCGATCGAGCGACGGCGAGGCTTGGCCCGACGGGATTTGAAGTGCTAAGAGAGGCCAATATGGCGGGGCCGATATTCCTGAGCGGGCAAAAATGAAAAATGAAAAGATTACGCGCCGAGGGCTGATTGTAGGCGGTCTGGCGCTGATGACCTCCGGATGCATGTCGACGATACAGGATGTGGTCCAGCCGATCCCGATTGCTCTTTCGGCGGACACCTATCGGGTGGATCCCCGCTATCGGCGGCAGCGCGTGCGCTATGATGGCGGCGAGGCGCCTGGAACGATCGTCGTCAATACGTCGGAATATTACCTCTATTCCGTTGAGGAGGGCGGCTGGGCGACGCGCTACGGCGTCGGCGTCGGCGAGCAGGGCCTCACGCTCAAGGGCAATGCGAGGATCGGACATAAGGCGGTCTGGCCTTCCTGGACGCCTACCGCCAACATGATGCGGCGCAAACCGCGCCTGGTGCAGTATGCGGGCGGAGTGCCCGGCGGACCGGATAACCCGCTCGGGGCGCGCGCCCTTTATCTCTACCGCGGCGGGCGCGACACCATGTTCCGGATACATGGCACGAACGAGCCCTGGTCGATCGGCACGTCGGTTTCGAGCGGGTGCATCCGCTTGACGAATGACGACATCGTCGACCTCTACGAGCGCACCCCGGTGGGAACCTCAGTGCTGGTCGTCTGAATATTACAGCGATGCTACATTCCGTGATGGAACCGGCCCGTAACATTTCCGTTAGGCATATCGGCAACTAGCCTCAACTGTGTCTTTCCTGCACTAGGCTAAGGGCTGGTTCGCGTCTAACCTTTACGAACCACTATGTGGTATTTGCCTGAGACTACCTATTCCGCCTTCGGGGAAAGGACCGATTTAATGAGCAGACTTCTAGTTACCGCAGTTTCCATCTTTGCCGTCGCCAGTCTGAGCGGCTGCGCAAACATGGATATCGGCAAAGGGAAGGGGAAGGCTCCGCCGCCTGTCATCGTCGAAGAGCCGGCGCCGGCGCCTGTGTACAAGTAATACCGGCTTCGGCCGGTAGTGGGAAAGGGCCGCTGGCCCTTTCCCACGAATCAGCAATCCGGATCGGGCGACTCTTCGGCTCGGTCGTGAGGTTAGCAGTGGCGGGCAGGATCCGCGTTTGATCTGCGCTCCTCGGAGTTCGGGAATGATATGACGCTTGTAAGCGGCCGTTCAGTGTTTGTGGCCCTGCTCGCGCTCGCGGTGGCGTCATGCCAATCGCAATCGCAGGTTAAACCTGAAGTGAAGTTCACGTCCGATGAACGGACCTTGGCGGCTGCCGGGGCGCCGACGCGTGCGGTTAATTCGATAAAAGGACAGTATTTCATCGAGTTCCGCTCCCGCTATGCCTATACATACGGGCATTCCTTCGTGATTTTCGGGCGCATGAGCGAATCGGGAAAGATGCTCAATCCCCAAGTCGCCGGCCTCGCTCCGAAGTCCGACGATCCCAATATCTATATGCTCGGCCATCTCGCGCCGGTGCCGGCCTCCACTGGATGGACCGACGGCGATCTGGAAATCCAGTACCGATCGGCGAGCTGGACAGTTCCGCTTTCCGAGCCCGAATACAGGAAGGTCGTGGCATATATACGCAAACTGCAGGGTAGCTCGCCGCTCTGGCACGCGTCGCTCTACAATTGCAACGCCTTCGTTGCCGATATCGCCAAGTTCATGGGCTACAAGACGCCCGGCATCTGGCTTATGCCGCGAGATTTCATCACCAAGCTTCGACAGATGAATGGCGGGCCGAATGCAATCGGCTATACCGGCCCTCCGGGAGTTGGAGAAGGAAACGCGCCTCCTGCAACGGCCGCCCGCTAGGAGATCGAGGATGTCCGAGGCGGCCGCGCCTCCCCCGAAGACGTCCATACCGCCGAAAGGGGCCGGTGAGTTAAATTGAGCATGGTAGCAAGTTCAGTCGGCGAGATCGTATGGGTGCTCGGGATCGTCGGCTGGTACGTGATTCGATATCCCTTCGAGCGACGGGCCAAACGCGTACGGGTGGTAACCAATCGCCGCTCGCCGTCCGAAATCGTCGGGCTTGTCTCGGCCCTCTTCGGGCTGGCGATCCTGCCCGGCTTCTATGTCGCGACCGGAACTCCGGAGGCAGCCGACTATCCGGCGAGATGGTGGGCGGTCGCACTTGGGGCGATCATTTTCGCCTCGGCGCTGTGGGTCTT
This sequence comes from Mesorhizobium alhagi CCNWXJ12-2, assembly GCF_000236565.1. Lineage (GTDB taxonomy): Bacteria > Pseudomonadota > Alphaproteobacteria > Rhizobiales > Rhizobiaceae > Allomesorhizobium > Allomesorhizobium alhagi. Next base: position 14,137 of record NZ_AHAM01000069.1, read on the forward strand.
TCGCAGATCGCACAAGGAACTCGGCCGGAACTGGTCGATCACGCTTGAGATCCGCGAGAGGCACGCGCTGGTCAGTGGCGGACCATACGCCCTGGTCCGGCACCCCATGTACACTTCTTTCATGCTGATGGGCCTCGGCCAGGCATTTCTGCTGTCGAACTGGGTCGCAGGCCTGGCGGGGCTTATCGGTTTCGCAGTCCTTTTTTTCCTGCGAGTGGACAAGGAAGAGCGTATGATGCTGGAGAATTTCGGCCCGCAATATCGGGCCTATATGGAGAGGACCAAAAGAATAATCCCTTATCTTTACTAGAGGTCCTGTCATGCGAGGCCGAGCACTAAAGATTTCGGCGCCCCGACGCCTTGTCGGCGACCTGATGCGATTTTCGATCGGAGTGCCGCGGGTCACCGTGCAGCGTCGTATGAATCTCGCGCCGCTCGTGGCAGCCAGAATGGCGCAGCAGCCCAAACCCTCCTGGAGTGCGATCTTCGTGAAGGGATACGCGCTTCTCGCCCGGGAAACGCCCGAGTTCCGGCGTGCCTACGTCAAGCTTCCCTGGCCGCAATTCTACGAATACCCGGTGAGCGTCGCCTCGATCGCCCATGAGCGCGAATATGAGGGCGAGCGGGCCGTGCTGCTGAGCCGAATCAAAGGGCCGGAGCGCTGCTCCATCGCCGAACTGCATGCATCGATTCACGCGGCACGGTCACGTCCGGTGATGGAGATCAAGGAGTTCCGGCGCGCCTTGAAGATGGCCCGCGTGCCGACGCCGATCCGCAGGGCGCTGATGTGGCTCGGGCTGAACATTGCCCGGCAGAGGCCGAACTATTTCGGCACGTTCCAGTTCTCCGTCTATTCGGGACTTGGGGCAGAATCCCTCAACCCGCTCACGCCGCTGACCACACTGCTCAATTACGGGCCGATCGGCGAGGACGGATCGGTCACCGTCCGCATCCTTTACGACCACCGTGTGATGGATGGCGCCAATGTCGCGCGCGCGCTCCACAGGTTCGAAGAGATACTGAACGGAGAGATCGCCGACGAGGTGATGCAATTCAGCCAGGACTCTGCCGTTCCTGTAAGGCAGGAGCGCGCCAGCGGCTGACGATTCGGCCGGCGGTTCTTGTCAGGATTGCCGTGCCGCCGCCGCGCCAATCTCTGCGGGCGGTGCGTATATTTGCCGGGAGCCGGTCAGGCCCTTCAGCTCGAAAGTCCCGAGGGAGTCCGCCGGCAGGCCGGAGGCGGCGGCGAAATCATCGGAGAGAAGGACCGGACGGCCGAGATCACGGCAGAGCCCTTCGATCCGCGCCGCGAGGTTGACCGCCGGGCCGATGACGGTGAAATCGAGCCGGCTCTCGCCGCCGATATTGCCGTACATCACATCGCCGATGTGCAGAGCGATGCCGTGCTCTATCCGCGGCTCGCCGGTGCCGGCGCGTTCGGCGTTGTATGCGGCGATCGCTTCCCGTGCATTGTCAGCCGCGGCGAGCGCGCGGGCGCAGACCGGGGCCGGATCCTCGTCGAGGATGGGAAAAATACCCAAAAGCGCATCGCCGACGAATTTCAGCACCTCGCCGCCGCCTGCGTCGAGTGCCGCGCACATGCGGCCGAAATAGGCGTTGAGAAGCTCGATCAGGGCGTCGCGCGGCAGCCTTTCGGAAAGGCTGGTGAAGCCGCGAAGATCGCAGAGCCAGATGACGGCGCGAATGGTTTCGCCCATGCCGCGCTTGATCGCCCCTTCCAATACCCTCGCGCCGGCCTGGCGGCCGATGTAGGTATCGAGCAGGGTTCGCGCGGTCAGGCGGAGCGCCTGAACCTCGAGATTGACCGCGACTCCCGGCGTCATCACCTCCAGCAGCTCCATTTCCTCGTCGGTGAAGCCGCCCGGGCGCCTGGTCGCGACGGTCAGAAGCTTGGACGTTCCGTCTGAAAAGGGAATGCTCAGCGCGACATAATCGGTCATGCCGTCGCGGCGAAGATCGGCGAGGATGCCGTACTCGCCTTCGCGCGGCGGCGCAGTAGGGTCGCAGCGCACCGAACCGCCGCCGCTATACACCGTCTTAACCGGGCTGTTCTCCAGCACCGGCACGGATTCCGCTGTGAGGCGGAAGAACCGATCGGACACGCCTTTGCCCAGTTCCCAGCGCGCGCTGTAGGAATGGACCTGCGGGTGCAGGATCGGCACGCCGGTGGTGAGCCGCGCCACCTCTATACCGTGGGCGAGGAACTGTTCGGCAAGCGCGGCGAGGAATGCCTTCGGATCGCTGATCCGCCTGGCGTCGGTCAGGAGCCAGTGCATGAGCGGGTAGTCGAGGGCGAAGCGCAGAGCCATGCGGGGGAGCGTAGAACCCGGCAAAGGCCGCGGCAAGGAGTACCGGGGGCTCGGTTCGGCGAGGAGACTGGAATTGATTGGAGCCACTTGGCCGACCGGCGTCTTGCCGCGTGGATGCTTCCGTCGCGCCCGAAAAATAACTTGACTCAAACAGTCAGATTTGTGAACCCGCCTATCGCGAACAAGGCAGACCGCGAGCGGAGAGAATTATGGGGACGCAGACGATAACGGGCCGGTGGGGGTTGATCCTGCTGGGGAGCGCCGCGGTGCTGGCCGCGACTCACGAGGCTTTCGCCCAGGATGAACGCGGCGTGACAGTGCTCGAACAAATAAGCGTCGAGGCCGAGAGCGACGACATCCTGGTGCAGGACGGCTATGTCGCCAAGACGGACCGGATCGGCACCAAGGTCGATACGCCGATCGTCGAGATCCCCCAAGCGATTTCGGTGGTGACGCAGGACCAGATCGAGGACCAGAAGCCGCGGACGCTGAACGAGGCGCTCACCTATACGGCGAGCGCCAACCCGAACACGTTCGGCTTCGACACGCGCTACGATGCGTTCTTCCTGCGGGGTTTCCCGGCTCACTACAACGGCATGTTCCGCGACGGGCTGCGCCAGTACAACGGCCCATCGGCCTGGTTCAAGACCGAGCCTTATGGCATAGAAGGCATCACCATACTGAAGGGCCCGGCCTCGTCGCTCTACGGCATCAGCGGTCCCGGCGGCATCGTCAACCTCGTCACCAAGCGGCCGAAGGAAGAGCGGTTCCGGGAAGTGGAGGTGCTCGGCGGCCTCCATGATCGCGCGCAGATCGGCGTCGACTTCTCCGGTCCGGTCAATGACGAAGCGACGATGCTTTATCGGTTTACCGGGCTCGGGCGGCTCTCCAATACCGAACTGCCGGGCTATCCGGACGACAAGCTCTATCTGGCGCCGGCTTTCACCATCAAGCCGGACGAGGACACGAAGCTGACGATCCTCGGTGAATATTCGCATTCGGTCACGGGCGGTACGGCCGCGTTCTACAACCCGGCCTACGGCGTCGCCTCCGACCTCTACGAGGGCGATCCGGCCTACAACGACTTCACCAACGATCAGGGCCGCATCGGCTACGAGTTCGAGCACCGGTTCAACGAACTGTTCACGCTGCGCCAGAACCTGCGCTACTCGGCGGTCGATGCCGATCTGGAATACAGCTACCACTATCCTGTTGCTGGCGTACCGGACTTGCAGAGGGGCTACGGCTACTACGTCGAGGATATGCAGAATTTTGTCGTCGACACGATGGGACAATTCGAGTTCGAGACCGGAATCGCCCAGCACACGGCCGTGGCCGCATTGACTACGCGTTGACCGACTACAGCGCCTATTCCGCGACCTTCTATCCGACCGTCGACGATGCGCGTGCGGGAGACCCACCCTTCGCCGGCAGCCAGAGCGCGAACCAGGTGGGAATCTACCTTCACGATCAGATAGAAATCGACGACCTTACGCTCTTCGCCAGCGGCCGCTACGACTGGGTCGACACCGACTCGGTCGACACCGCCTTCGTTGAGACCAACCAGAAGGACGAGGCATTCTCCTATCGGCTCGGCGCCTCCTACCGGACCGAATGGGGCATCATCCCATATGCCAACTACTCGACTTCGTTCTCGCCGAACATTGGTCTCGTCTATGACGACCCGTCCAACCCGGCGGACCTTGGCCGCGCCGCACGCCCAACCATCGCGACGCAGATGGAAGCCGGCATAAAGTACGAGATCCCGGACACGAATGCCGTAGTCAGCGCCGCAGTCTTCGATATCGATCAGGAGGACGGCGTCGTCTTCGACACCTCGACCGGGGTCAACCGCCAGCGCCAGCTTGACCTGAACTCGCGCGGCTTCGAACTGGAGGCGAATGCCTCCTTCGACAACGGCTTCAGCCTGATCGCATCCTACACACATCTGCGCGTCAAAATTGAAAAGGGAGCGGACATCGACATCGGAAACGGTCCGCAGAGCACCGACGGCAAAGAGCTTTCCGCCACGCCGAACGACATCTTCTCGCTCTGGGGTCACTACAACTTCGAGAGCGGCGCCCTGGAAGGGCTCGGGATCGGCGCCGGCGTGCGCTATGTCGGCACCAGCTTCGGCGACGACCTGAACACTTTCGAGAACGAGGACCGGGTCTTCGTCGACGCGGCTCTGTCCTACGATTTCGGCAGAAAGAATCCGAACCTCGAAGGACTCATGCTGCAGGTCAACGCCAAGAACCTGTTCGACGAGAGGAAGCAGAACTGCTCGGCAGGCTACTGCTACTTCGACGAGGGCCTCAACGCGACCGCCAGCCTGCGGTATCGGTTCTGATGCACGCTCCAGCCCCCAAGCCGGCGTCGTCGCCGCTCGCAATCGTTATGGCGATCGGCGGCCTCTACGTCGCGCAGAGCGTGATCGGCGGCATTACCTGGCACGGCCTGCCGGCGGTGATGCGCGCCGAGGGTTTGCCGCTCGACCAGATCGGCCTCGTCTCGCTGATCGTCCTGCCATGGGCGCTGAAATTCCTGTGGTCGCCGGCGGTAGAACGCTTCCGGCTGCCGCTCGTGGGGCCTAACCGGACCGGAACGATTGTCGTCGCGGGCGGCCTCGTCTCGATCGCGGGGATGTTGGTCGCCGGCCTGATCGGCCCGGCCGCTCTGATGCCGATGCTGGCCTGCCTGACGGTGGTCGCCTTTGCCACGTCGACGGTCGACATCGCTTGCGACGGTTTTGCGGTGCAGAGCCTTGCCAAGGAAAACCACGGCTGGGGCAACGCCGCGCAGGTGGGCGGCGCGTATCTCGGCGCGGCGATCGGCGCGGGGCTGTTCCTGGTGCTCGTCGATGCGTCCGGCTGGCTGATCGCGGTCTGGAGCATGGCGCTGCTGTTGTTGCTGCTTGGGCTGCCCTTCCTGTTCGGGGCGGTCTCCCGCATGCCGAACGAGACGCGGGAGCATGTGCCCTCGCTGATGGCGGCGCTCAGGCGGCCGGAGATACGCCGCGGCCTGACGGCGGCGGCGATCTACGTTATCGCGCAGAAGGCGAGCATGGCGATGCTCGGGCCGTTCCTGATCGATGCGGGTCTCGACCTGGCGACGGTGGGGGTCGTCAATGGCGTCGGCAGCATGTTCATCGGCGTCGCCGCCGCCCTTGCCGGCGGGGCGCTCGTCAAATCATTGGGCGTGCGCAACATACTGGTGCTGGCCCTGTTGCTGCAGGCGGCGGCGCTGTTCTTCTTCTCGGCCTTCGATTTTTCAGGCGGCTTCCCGAAATGGGCGCTGATAGCCATCGCGGTCGCCAGTTCGTCCGGGGTGATGGCGCTCGGATTCGTGGCGCTCTACGCGCAGTTCATGCGCTGGTCGGATCCGAGGCAGGCGGGGGGGGGCTTCACGCTCTTCCAGTGCATGGACGCGCTGGTGAGCATGGCGGGCGGGATCCTCGCCGGCTACGCGGCGGAGCATTTCGGCTACGGCATCTTCTTTGCCGGGGCGGGCGTCATAGCGCTCATGGCGGCGCCGGCGATTGCGATGGTGTCCGACCGGCGCTGAGCGCCGGTCGGGACAACTATTCGTCGTCGCTTTCGCCCGAGATGCCTCGTCGCCAATAGGCGACGACCAGGTGCCAGTCCTTCTTTAGCCCCCATTCCTTGCGCAGGATTTTTCGGATTTCCTTGAAGTCCGAAAACTCGCAACCAGCCCATATGTAGACGTCCTGTGGCAGGGTCGCCGGGTTCATCTTGCGGAGCGTCTCCGACAGCAGGCCCGCGGTTCCGGCATCGCGGCCATCGCGGTAGAGCCAGGTGACGCGGACATTGTCGCCGCCGGCGAGCGGGATCGCATCCGCCGGACCGTCGACTTCCAGAAAGACGTCGGCGCGGGTTGCCGGCGCGAGATCGTCAAGAATCCGGCCGATGGCCGGAAGCGCGGTGTCGTCGCCCAGAAGGAGAAGATTTTCGGCCTCCGGGACCCCGCCGCCACCGGGCCCGATCATGCCGATGACATCGCCTGCTTTGGCGTTCTCGGCGAAGGTCGCGGCCGGCGTATCGCCGCCGGGATGCAGGACGAAATCGACATCGACCCAGCCCGCGGTGACGTCGATCGCCCGGATGGTGTAGACCCGGACCACGAGGGCGTCCTCGCCCGAGGGCCAGACCAGCAGGCCGTCAGCGCCCAGCGAAGGCCACATCGGCCGCCGGTCGTGCGGCGGCAGCAGCAGGCGCACATGCAGGCCGCCATGGGTGAAACGGCCGAGATCGCTGCCGGAGAAGCGGACACGCTGCATGTGCGGTGAAATCCGGGCCGTGGACAGGACGGTGAGTTCGCGGAAGAAGACCGGGGTGCCGGCTTCGGCGCCGTCGCCCTGCCAGCGGATTCCGGCGGTCGTGCCGAGATATTCGGCGAGGTGGCCGGCAACGCCCATCTTCATGTAGGAGAGATTGGTCTCGTCGTCGGCATAGACCTTTATGCGGGCGCTGCGGTCGCCGACAAGGGCGCTGAGCGAGCCGTAATGGGTACGAAACTCCCATTGGTCGTCGACCCCGGTTTCGATCTCGTACTCGCTGTGCTCGGCGCGCAGCTTTTCCATTACCGATCTGATGGTGTCGTGCTCGATTTGGGTTTGCGCGCTCAGTTGGTCCATCGTCCTGCCTCTTGCGTCTTCGGCTTCGGGCGCTTTCCGCGGCACGCGGACACGCCTCAATTGTCGGCATGCCATGGCGGCTTCGTTGGTTCCAGTTAAATATGAGTATGAAGATCAGATTTTGTGGCCTGATCTGTTCATCGCCGGAATCCGTTCGGAAACCTGCTTTAGAATCTCTGCGAGTTCGATCAGGTCGCTCGCCATATAGTCCCAACCATCGAGCGGCTCGACACTGGCAGCCATCGAGGGGTCTTGCGCGTTTGCGCGGACCACATAAGCCGTCTTCAATCCGCATCGGCGGGCGGCGTCCAGATCGTAGTCATGAGCGGCGACCAGCATCGCACGCTCCGGCTTTACACCCAGGAGTTCGCAGGCGCGAAGATATACCTGTGGCGTCGGCTTGTAGGCCCTGGAGACATCTGCGCCGAGGATCGTATCCCACGGCAGCCCGGCACGCTTTGCCATGTCCACCAGAAGCCGCGTGTTCCCGTCCGACAGCGGTGCGACGATGAAGCGTTTCTTCAGTCTGGAAAGGCCCTCCACCGAATCCGGCCAAGGTTCCAGACGATGCCAAGCCAGATTCAGGTTTTCCAGTTCCGCGCGCGGCAATGCCGAAGGCGTCAGCCCGAACTCTTTCAGGCAGGCTTCCAGGTTCTCCATATTGAGCAGATCGAGCGGGACAAAGGATCGCTGCCCGTTGCGGATGGCCTCGACCGATGCGTCGTAGCGTCCGACCCAGGCATCGGCAAAAGCCGCGGCGTCGATGTGAGAAGCGTTGTGGCGCTTCAGAAACGAACCCGCCTCCGCCGCTATGCTGCCGCGCCAATCCACGACCGTTCCCAGAACGTCGAAGAACAATACCTCAACATTCGTCATACTAGAGCTCCATGCCCATCAGTCGCGGTAAGGTCTTGTCGAGCTGCCACGAGATGCCAAAAAGCGCCCGCTCGGGAGCGAGCAGACACGCTCTGGCAGCGATCTGGCCGCAGACGCGATGGAGCGTCAGCCTCGCCGCGCCGCCTCGATCGCCGCGACGTCGATTTTCTTCATATTCATCATCGCGTCAAAGGCGCGCTTTGCTTCGGCGCCACCGGCCGCCAGGGCGTCAGTCAGCACGCGTGGAGTGATCTGCCAGGAGACCCCCCACCTGTCCTTGCACCAGCCGCACGCACTCTCCTGGCCGCCATTGCCGACGATGGCATTCCAGTAGCGGTCGGTCTCCTCCTGGTCGTCGGTTGCGATCTGGAACGAGAAGGCTTCGTTGTGCTTGAAAGCGGGACCCCCGTTGAGGCCGATGCAAGGGATGCCGGCAACCGTGAATTCGACCGTCAGCACCTCGCCCTCCTCGCCGGATGGGTAGTCACCGGGTGCATGAAAGACGGCGCCAACCGCGCTGTCGGGGAAGGTCTCGGCGTAGAAGCGGGCGGCGGCCTCGGCGTCCTTATCGTACCAAAGACAAATCGTGTTCTTTGCCATTGCCATTGCGTGTTCCTTTCGCTTTGAAGCCAAGATTTCGGCCTTGTTTCCAGCCGCTCTTTCGAAATAGGCAGCCTGCCGCCTTTCTCCACCCCGGAAGCGTCGGTCTTGTCCGGGCGATCGCAAAGAGCAGCTACCTTAACGTTCCTGTCCACTTCGGGTCGATAGCCCAGATCCAAATTGAGGCACTGCCAAGCCGCCTCTCTTGATCAGGCAGAAGAGGATGTGGGATAAGCGCCGGTCCTGTCATAACCCGTTTCAGCCGCGCTCGTTCCTCCGGCGCGGACCGGCATAGAAAAGCCACCCATGAAGATCGCCCACCTTGTAGGTCATGATTCACTTAATGGGGTGGCGACGAGCACCAAGATTCTGATCGACGCGCAGATCAAGGCCGGGCACGAGCTGATGCTGGTGCATTCGAGGAAATCATGGATTGGCCGGCAAAGCTTTGCCGGGCCGATCAAGATGCTGGAATCGAGCTTCAAGACCATTCCTGCCGATCTGCGCGCCACCGGCTACCCAATCCGCGACTGGGGCCGTACGCTGGTCCATGCGCATGGCAGCCGGGCCAACAAGTTTTTGATGGTCTTCACCATCGCCGACGGCGCACCGGCGGTGATGACGGCGCATTCGCGGCAGTTTCAACTGCCGTGGCGCTTTGCACATGCGGTGGTGGGGCTTAGCCGGCAAACCGCCGACTACTACACAAAGCGGCTCCTGGTCTCCAAAAGCAGGATGCACGTCGTGCCCAACATGTTCGACGCGTCGGCGCTGGCGCCTGTTTCGCCGCAAAGGCGGGCGGAAGCGCGGCAAAAGCTCGGCATCAGGCGGGATGCGCTGCTGCTCGGCTCGACCGGCGCGATCAGCGTGCGAAAGACCCAGATCGACATGATCCGCATCCTGAAGCGGCTGATCGCTTCCGGACTCGACGCCGAATTGCTGCTGATCGGCGGCTTTCCCGCGAAAAAGGAGGCAATGCCCGGCTGGCATGAAGCGCTTGGCGACCCGGCGGTCGCAGGGCGGGTGCATCTTGCCGGCCCGCGCGCCGACGCGATGGAACTCGCGGCGGCGATGGATATTTTCCTGTTCACGTCGGTCGTGGAGGAGGCGCCAATCGCACCGCTGGAGGCGATGGCGCAGGAGGTGCCGGCGGTTTCGACCGATGTGGGAAACATGGCGGACCTGTTGCCGGCCGAGCGGATTTTTGCGCCTGGCGACGTGGAGACCATGGCGCGGGCGGTGGAACGGCTTGCCCGCGACGAAGGCCTGCGGCGGCAGGCGGGCACGCTCGACCGAGCCGCGGTCGCCGAACGATTGTCGCCGCAGAAGATCCTGCCGCAGATCGATGCCGTCTATCGGGCCGCACTTGCCCGCTCGCGCGACCGCGGCTGGAAATACTTCAAGAACCCGGCTGATCGCTACATCCTCGACGCCGGGGAATAGTCCGTCGGGACTGCTTTCGGGGCCGTCAAGGTACTGCTCAGCGGACGATTGCATCGCGCGCCATGACGGCGCGCGGGCGCAAAGCTGGGGACGGCGCCGAAGGCAAGTTGACGCAGGGGAACATTGCTGATTTTGTAGGCAGCAGGGCACTGTCATGAGGCAAGTCACACGCTGTGTGATTGCTTACGGAATCCGGTTGGAGGATTTGACATGCCTTTGCTCACAGCACTTGCAATCAGTATCGGAGTTCTCGGCGGCGTTGCGACTTGGCTTTTCGTCGGGCCGTTTGCCGCTTTAGGCCTGCAGATATGGGCAGCATTCGTCGCCTGGGCGGCATTTTACCATTCGGGCGGCAAGGAAGCCGCGCTGAAGACCAATATTCCGGCACATATATTGGGCGCGGTCATCGGCTGGGCGGCGCTGGTGGGCACGACGACGCTGGCCGGCGGCCTCGGCGTCCCGCTTGCGGCCGGGATCTGCGTCGGGATAGGCGCCGCGGCCATGGTGCTTGCGGCCAATGTCGGCGCTTTCGGCTCGATTCCGTCATCGGTCTACGGCTTCGCCTGTGTTGCCGGCTATGCCCTGCTGGCCGGCAAGCTCGGGACGCTGACTTCGGCGTCGCTGATCGACAATCCGCTGATCAACATCGTCGTTTCCATGGTGATCGGTTCGCTGCTCGGCTGGCTGTCGGAGCGCATCGGCGGCGCTTTGGCCGCTAAATCGCCGGCGGCGAAAGCCGCCTAGCACCGACAGCGTAAGGTCACGGTTCCGGCGCCACTGAATTGGCGCCGGAGTCCGGTCCGGCGCTGGCAGATTTTTCCTCTAAAAACAGCTATGATCGCCCGGCGCGGATACTGTCCGCGATGGAGGGCGGCGGATGGAGGCCAGGGATTTCATGCCGGACGAGGCGGTGGTCGCCGGCATCAGGACCGATATCGAAACATACGAAGGCGAACGCCAGAGGGCGCGCAGGAGGGTGAACTGGCGCCTGCTGGTATATCTCGCCGCGGTGGCGGCAGCCGTAGTGGCATTGGCGATCGGGTTCAACGATTTCGCCGATCCGCATGAGCAATGGCACTCCACCCCGCACCTCTATCTCTATCTCGGCGGGCTCATCGCGGTCATCTTCGCTTTCTGGGCGGCTTCGAAGCCGGCGAGGGACGCGCAGCAGAAATTTCGCGAGCATCTGCTGCCGATCGTTTTCGGCTTCATCGAAGATTTTCACTACCGCAACAAGGCGACCCCGCTCTCCTTCGACCGGCTGCCGCACGAGGCGGTCGGATGGTTCGACCGGCAGCACTTCGATGATGCGGTCTCGGGCAAATACGAAGGATTCACGTTCGAATTCTACGAGGCCGACCTTGCCGCCACAGGGTTCGCAAAAAGGGAGGAGACGAAATTCAAGGGCGTGGTGCTGGCGTTCCAGTCGATAGCGCCTTTCCCCGGACTGCTGGTCGCCACGCACAAGGCCAACATGGTGACCTCGTTCTTCCGTGGGCTGTTCGGCGACGGGGATCTGGAGGAAATTACCAGCGGTGTCGCCGAGCTGGACGAGAATTATGAGTTCCGGACCGACAATCCGACGGCGGCGCAGCCGCTGGTGAGAGGGCGGCTGGCGCAGGCGCTGCAATGGCTGGGCGAGACCTGGCCGGACGAGCCGGCGCGGGTGGCGCTGCGTGGCGAAGACGGGTTCCTGCTTTTGCCGTCAAGCAAGGATTTCTTCGAGCTGCCGCCGATCTCCGTGCCGCTCGACTACCGCAAGCATATCGAGCCGATGATCGCCGACATGGCGACGCTGCTTGCAATCGCCGCGCTGGTGCGGAAGGTGGGGGCGTCGGACGATATCGAGGCAGCCTAGAAGGTGCCCCTGACCTTACCCTCTTCCCGTCATCCTTCGACAAGCTCGGGACGGGGCGAGGCGGACTTCGGCGTTGCGCCTGTCATGCGTTAGCCAAGCGACGCCGCGAGGAACAGCAGCGTTGCGGCAAAGCCCAGGGCTGTGCGGACGGCGTGCAGCCTTGCCCATCTCTCCAGCAGTTCGCGGCTATCCGGTCCGGCCGATACGGGATCCGTCGCCATCAGCCTGTTGTTGACGGGCATCATGACAATCAGCGTGAAGGGCCAGTTGGCAATGAGGACCAAGGCGCCGGCCAGCCAAAGCCAGCCGCCGGTCTGCCACCACGCCAGCAAGCCGAGCAGAAACCCTGCTACCGCGAGCGAGGCCTGCATGGCGAAACCACGCTTGTAGGCCGGTTTCCACTGGATGAGCATCGACCGCTCGTCGAGGTTCCGCCGCGCAGGGTGTTCGGCGATGTTGATGTAGACTGCCGCGCCGGCAAAGACCGCAGCGACGATGAGGGCAAGATGTCCGGAAATCATGGTCGCCTCCAATGCTGACGTAACGGTAGCAGAACGAAAAGCCGAATTCGCCATCGAAAAATCTGGGGCTTTTGTGATCGACGGTCGCGCAAATTCCGGCGGGGAAGGGGCGGTAACACGGCGCCGGCCCAATTGCGCCAAGCACGTGATTAGGCAGCGAAGCGGCTGTAACAATCCGGCCCGCCGACGGCGAGCGAAGCGGTAAGCAGGCTGCATCTGGGCAAATGCGGCATAATTAAGCCATTGTTATTGTTGCATTAACTTCACCGTTTGTGATTTGCGGCGGATCATCGCCCGGCCTATTTCCAGGTCGTTCGACGGCAGCCAGTTCGGTAGCCGAACGGACAAACCCAAACGGGAGTACCAAGCATGAAGAAGATCCTAGCAACCACCATCGCCTCGCTCGCCTTCATCGGCGCCGCCTACGCAGCCACCGTCGAGGGCGTGGTGCAGTCGGTCGATCCGGCAACGCGCACCGTCACGCTGGAGGACGGCACTGCGGTCGTCGCGGCGGAAGACGTTGCGATCGACGCGCTTGCCCCCGGCGCAAAGGTCAAGGTGACGCTCGAGGACGGAACGAGCAACGCCACCGCCATCGAAGCGGCTATGTGATTTTCATCGCCTAGCAATTTTGAATAACGGCCGGCCGGTCCCCTGTGGGGCCGGCCTTTTCGCATGCGCGGAGCGCAGACTATTCGCGCGCGACGTGATCATCCGCCGCCGTTTCGTCTCCGGCGCCCCGACGCGCTGGCTTTTGTTGTGTGGTCCGCTCTTCGTGAATCAGCGAATCGTGGCATTCTGGCCGTAAACGCGCCGGGCGCGGGGGAGGGCAGCCATGACTGAAGATCTGTGGTTCGGCGTTGCGGTGATCGTGCTGCTGGCCGCGATGGCGGCGGCCTTCGCGCGCTGGGGCCGCGGGCCGGGCGAGGGCGGCGGGTCGCCGGTCGGCCGGTTCGTGCTGATCGCCACGGCCGTCGGCGGGTTGATAGGCGCGCCGTTCTGGTGGCTCGACCTCGCCCCGAGCTTTGCCTGGGACCTGCCGCCGCTGGCCTCGCGAATGCTGGGCGTGGCGGCGCTGGCATTCGGCGTGACCGGCGTGGCCGTGCTGGAACACCCGAGCGCTGCGCGCGAGCGGCTGTTCTACATACTGATCCTGGCCTATCTCGTGCCGCTGGCGCTGGCGGCGGTCTTCCTGCATCTCGACCGCTTCGACTTCGCCCGCCCGGTGACCTACGGCTTCTTCGCGGTGGTGATCGTGCTCTGCGTCGGCTCGGCGCTAGAACTTTCGCGCGGGAGACGTGTTGATGCGGCCCAGCCGTCACCGGGCGCGGCGGTGCGGGGCTGGCTGCTTTTGGCCGGACTGGTGCTGGCTGTCTGGGGCGCGGCGCTGTTTCTCGTTCCCACCGCGCCATATCCGCAGCTGTTCAACTGGCCGCAGGACGAGTTGAGCTCGCGGCTGATCGCGGCGATGCTGGTGACCGTCGCCGTGGCCTTTTTTCTGTCGCGGCGCGACGCCGGACTGGCGCGGCTGGCGCTGCTGTTTGCCGGCGTTTACGGCATAGGCGTGGTTGCGGCCGGGCTGATGAACGCTGTCGGCGGCAAGCCGATGCCGCTGCTCTACGTCACCGGCTTCGGCGTTATAGGCCTTGTCTCGCTGGGGCTTTTGGCCGGCATGAAGGGCATGAGGATTTCACCGCAGGCCGCATCGTGAAGGCGCGTCCAGCTTCGAGCGTCCAGCGCCTGACCGGCTCCGCTCAGCCTGCCGCGAGCTTCGGCCGGAAGCCGTTCTTGGCTTTGGGCTTGACGCCGAACGTGGTCGGGAAGTCGTCCGCCTTAACGCGGACCTTCGCCAGTTTCTCGTAACGCTTCAGACGCTGCACGGTCTTGGTCAGCTCTGCGATCTGCTGGCGCATCGCCTCGGCCTGCTCGGCGTTCAGGCCGCCGGCGGCTTCGTCCTCGACGGATCCATCGCGCATCGCCTCCTTGCGCTCGCTGTCGACCTCGGCGGCCAAACCGGCATATTTACGTTCGGCGAACTGCTTTTCGGATTCGAGTTCGTTCAACCGGGTCTTCAGCGCCGTCAGTTCGGATGCGGTTTCGGCCTGCTCGGCGACGCCCGCATTCAGCCGCGACAGCAGCGTCTGGATTTCGCCCTTCAGCGCATGGTTCTCGCTCTGGTAAAGCTCCTCGCGCTCGTGCATTTCGCGCTTGAAGCTGGCGATTTGATCGTTGGCCTCGACCAGGCGCGCTTCCAGCGTATCGGTCAGCTTCTGCAGCCGCGCCGCTTCCTTCTCCTCGCTAGCAAGCTTGGCCGTGGTCTTGGCGATCAGCGCGGACTCGCTGGCGTGAACCGCGGCCAGATCCTCGTACTTGCGGCGGGTCTCGGCCTGGCGCTGCAGCGCCTTGTCGAGATCGAGCGCGATGTTGACGTTCTTTTCGCGGAGCATCTCGTTCTCGCGCATGTAGCGCTCGGCCTCGTTGCTCCTGGCGGCCAGCGAGGTGTGGAGTTCGCTCTGGACGAATTCGGCGCGGGCGATGGCGTTCTTGGCCTCGACGGCTTCCAGCTTGGCCGAGCTCAGGGATTCACGCAGATCCTCGGCCTCGATCATCAGCCTGCCTTCGCGCCGCTTCAGCACCTCGATGAGCTGGTCGTAGCGGGCCCGCAGCTTTTCGAGCTTGTCGACGCGATCGCCGAGCCTGCGGTTTTCGGCCGCGTAGTTCGCGTTCATGATCTCGAGTTCGTTGGCGCGGCGGATGTCTGCGTAGCAATCGTCGAGGAATTCGCGGCTCAGATTCTGCGAGGCGACGATGTTGGAAAGCGCCGTGCTGATCTGGGTCAGATCCTGCTGGATATTGTTGCGGGCCTCGTCCACGGCTGCGAGGCCGGCGAGGCGGTTCTGCGTGTGCGAGGTGAGGCGCTCGGAATTCTCTTCCGGGGCAGGGGGAGCTTCGACCGGAGCGGAGTCGGCCTCAATCCCGGCCGACAATTCGGCGTCGAATTCGGATTCGAACTGCTCGGCCAGCTCGTCGGCGAGTTCGTCGCTGTCTGTCGCAACAGCTTCCGATTCGTCGCTGGCTAGCGCGACAGCTTCCGTTGCTTCGCTGTCAGGGGATGCAGTCTCGGGTTCGGGCGGGAGCATGAATTCCTCGTTGAGGACGTCAGTCATGCCGTCTTCGAGCGTGACGAACGCCTTCCTAAGCGGATCCTTTCTCGTAAGGATGTTTGCGAGATTCATGGGTACTGCTCCACCTGTTACAGGACAGCCAATAGAAGGGCCGTAATTCATACTTTATTAATAAATCATACATCTTTCCGCGGCGGGAGGAACAGGGGGTGCATGCGGAATTTGGGATATAGTAAATAGCCACGCGCCGGAACTCGACCAGATGTCGAAAACGTACGGTCAATACAGCAAGTTGTGACAGCTCTTATTCTTGCATTGCTGCCTCGAACATGGGCGCCAACTTGAACTGCGAGACTGCCGCTCCGACGCGTTGCGTCAAGCGCTCGAGACAGCGATTCAAGCGGCCCGCAAAATCAATTCCGCGGCGTATATTAGAACATTGAAATTTAACGCGATTTTGCGGCAGCCGGACTGCCGGCGAAACGCCGGCAGAGCGCCTCCTGAGGAGGTGCGCAGGGCGAAAAGGCGCCCGACGCTCAGGGAAACAGCGGGTCCTGCGCCATCTGCAGATGCAACTCCTGGCCGGTCCACGGGTGAGCCTCGCAGACCGCTTCGTCGAGTTCGACGCCGAGGCCGGGCTCCTTCGAAGGGATGACATTGCCGTCCTGCCATTCGATTTTTTTCTTCAAGAGCGTGGCATGGAAGCCATCCCACTGCTTGAGCGACTCCAGAATGAGGAAATTGGGCAGGGTGGCGGCGAGCTGGATGTTGGCTGCGCCGACGATCGGGCCGCAGTAGCAGTGCGGCGCGATCTGGATGTGGTAGGCCTCGGCCATTGCGGCGATCTTCTTGGTTTCGAGAATGCCTCCCGAGCGGCCGAGGTCCGGCTGGAGGATGGTGGCGGCGCGGTTTTCGATCACCCGCGCAAATTCGAACTTGGTGGTCAGGCGCTCGCCTGTGGCGATCGGGATGGAGGTGCCGCGGGCGGCCTCGGCCATCACCTCCGGCATGTCCGGCGGCACCGGCTCCTCGAACCAGAGCGGGTCGTAGGGCTCGATGGCTCGCGCCATGCGCAGCGCGCCCGAAGCGGTGAACTGGCCATGGGTGCCGAACAGGATGTCGGCGCGGTTGCCGACCGCTTCGCGGATAGCCTTCACCATGCGCGCGGATAGGTCGATGTCGGCAAGGCGAGGTTGATGACCGTCGAAGGCGGTGTAGGGGCCGGCGGGGTCGAGCTTGACCGCGTCGAAGCCCTGCTCGACATATTCGAGCGCACAGGCGGCGGCGAGGTCGGGATCGTTGTAGACGTTCCTGCCCACAGCGTCCTCGGAATGAACGCTGCCGGTGTGCGGATAGAGATAGGTGTAGGAGCGCAGCGCCTCGTGCACCTGGCCGCCAAGCAGCTTGTAAATGGGCTTGTTCGCTTCCTTGCCGATGATGTCCCAGCAGGCGATTTCGAGCGCCGAGAAGCAGCCCATGACGGAGACGTCGGGGCGCTGCGAGAATCCCGACGAATAGGCGCGGCGGAAGAAGTTTTCGACGTCGTGCGGATCGCGGCCGACGAGGTAGCGCTCGGCCAGGTCCTCGATCATTCTTGCCGTGAGGTGGGCGGAGAAGGTGGCGTTGTAGGCCTCGCCATAGCCGACGACGTTGGAGTCCGTCGTGAGCTTCACGAAGATGAAGTATTTGCCGCCAATGCCGGGCGGCGGATTGCCGACGACGAAAGTTTTGACATCAGTGATTTTCATGATCTGTCCTCTCCGACGGCAGAAAGCCTGTCCCCTCCACCGCCTCGGCGGTCCCCCTCCCCCGTAAACGGGGGAGGATCAGCAGCGGCGCCGCCAGATCCTCCCCTGCGTAGCGGGGGAGGGGGACCATGCGAAGCATGGTGGAGGGGGCGAACGTTCCCGCCGTCATTTATGGTCCTCCAATATCATTGCGGCGCCTTTGGCGCCGGTCATGATGGCAGGCGCGTTGGTGTTGCCGGAAATATTATCGGGGAAGATCGAGGCGTCGACGATGCGCAGGCCGGCGAGACCGTGGACCTTCAGTCGTGGATCGACGACGGACCCGGACGGGTCCGGGCCCATGCGGCAGGTCGAGACGGGATGATAGACAGTGCCCGAGCGCTTCCTGAAATCCTGAATCAGATCTTCGTCGGAAGCGATCGAGGGGCCTGGCAAAACCTCCTCCTCAATGATTTCGGCCATGGCGGGCATGGAGGCGATCCTACGCACGAACTTCACGGCCGCAAGCATCTCGGCGACGTCCTGTTCGGTCGAATAGGCGTTGGGCACGATCTTTGGATAATCGAGCGGATTGTTCGACCGGATCATGATCGAGCCGCGGCTGGTCGGACGGCAGTTGGACAGGCCGATGGAGAAGCCGGGCCACGGGTCGGGCGTAAGGATCGGGCGCTCGCCGTTTTTTGGGATGACAGTCGAAAACGCCTGGAAATAAAGCTGCATGTTCGGCCGCGCAAGCTGCGGGTCGGTGCGGAAGAAGCCGCCGGCATTGTTCATCGAGAGCGAAAGCGGCCCGCTGCGCGAAAGCAGATATTGCATGCCGACATAGAGCTTGCCCCACCAGGGTCGGAGCAACTGGTTGAGCGTCGGGACCTTGCCCTTGAAAGTGTAGTTGATACCGAGGTGGTCCTGCAGGTTGGCGCCGACGTTGCCGTTGTCGTGAACGACCGGGATGCCGAGCGACCGCAGGAGATCGGCCGGGCCGACGCCGGAAAGCTGCAGAAGCTGCGGCGTGTTGATCGAACCGGCGCAGAGCACGATTTCGCGGCCGGCGCGGGCGGTGATGGTGCGGCCGTTGCGGATATATTCGACGCCGACTGCTCGGCTGCCTTCGAAGAGGATTTTCGTCGCCAGCGCTTGGGTTTCGACGCGGACGTTCTTGCGCTTCATGGCGGGGCGCAGGAAGGCGCGGGCGGCCGACATGCGGCGGCCGTTGCGGGTCGAGATCTGGTAGACGCCGACGCCTTCCTGGGATGCGCCGTTGAAATCCGGGTTGAGCGGCAGGCCGGCTTCCTGTCCGGCCTTGAGGTAGCGCGCGGTTAGCGGATGAACGGAGCGCGAGCAGTCGGTAACGTGGAGAGGGCCGCCGACGCTGCGCCACTCGTCGGCGCCGGCCTCGTTGTCCTCAATCACCTTGAACAGTGGCAGGAGGTCGGCGTAGCCCCAGCCCGAATTTCCTGCCGCCGCCCAGGCGTCGTAGTCCTCGGCACTGCCCCTGATCCAGACCATCGCGTTGATGGAACTGGAGCCGCCGAGAAGCTTGCCGCGCGGCCAGTGGTCGACATTGCCGGCGAGGCCGGGATCGGGCTCGGCCTTGTAGTTCCAGTTGACGGCGGGGTCGAAGAAGGTCTTGCCGTAGCCGAGCGGCATCTGGACATAAAAGCGGCGATCTGTGCCGCCGGCTTCCAGCACCAGCACCGAAAAGCGGCCGCTCGCCGACAGGCGCTCGGCGACAACCGAACCGGCGGAGCCGGAGCCGACGATAATGAAATCATAGCTTTGCATGGAATTTGAAAGGTCGCCGGCCAACATCCTGATGTTTTGAATCATCCTATGGGCAGGCGCGCGCCTTCGGCACCGGGGCTTCCGGCATGGCTTGTGACAAAAGCGACCGTGTTGCCGGTCCGGCTTCTCGTTGACGCAACAGGCTGGCAACGTTACGGCAGGAAGAGAGATGGAGAGGAAGCGCCATGGTCCACTACGCCAACGGACAGCCGACGGGCGAACTGACGCTGCGCACGCTCGCCATGCCCTCCGACGCCAACGCCGCCGGCGACATTTTCGGCGGCTGGGTGATGGCGCAGATGGACCTGGCCTGCGGCATTCGGGCCGCCGAGCGGGCCAAGGGCCGGGTGGTGACAGCCGCGGTCAAGGAAATGTCGTTCGCCAAGCCGATGAAGATCGGCGACACTTTGTGCGTCTACACCCATGTCAACCGCGTCGGGCGCACCTCGATGACGCTCAAGGTCGAGGCCTGGGCGCAGCGCTATCTGACCGACCTGATGGAAAGGGTGACCGACGCCGATTTCATCATGGTGGCGCTGGACAGCGAGGGCAGGCCGAAGGCGGTGCCGGAGGAGAAGTGAGCGAGTAGGCAGTAGGCAGTAGGCAGTAGGCAGTAGGCAGTAGAAAGTTTGCGGTAGAGAGGATCTCTCTGCTGGATCAAACGGTTTCTTCGCTATTCCTTCTACTGCCTACTGCCTACTGCCTACTGCCTACTGCCTGCTGCCTCAAAAATGACTGCCGCTCCTGCCTTCCGGACAGGCTGCGTCGAATTTCTGCCTCGCCTCGTTGACGCGGGCGGTGTTCTTGCGCGCCCATTCGCCGAGCGCGTGGACCGGCTCCAACAGCTCGAAGCCGAGATCGGTCAGTTCGTATTCGACGCGGGGCGGGATGGTCGGATATTGCGTGCGCGTGACGAAGCCGTCGCGCTCGAGGCCGCGCAGCGTGGTCGTCAGCATTTTTTGCGAGATGCCGCCGACCGCCGTGCGCAATTCGCTGAAGCGCATGCGCCCAGCGCCGAGCTTGCCAACGACAAGCACCGTCCATTTGTCGCCGACGCGCTGCAGGATTTCGCTGACGGCGCGGCAATCCTCACTGCGGTGAACGTGCCTTGGTTTCAAAAAAGTGCCTCCTTGCGAGGGATTTGACCACTCTCCTATATAGTGTCGGTATCCAATTTATACCAACGCAAGAGGTGAAACCATGACCAAACCCAAAATCGGTATCGTGATCGGCTCGACCCGCGAAGCCAGATTTGCCGACAAGCCCACAGAATGGATTGCCAGCATAGCAAAGGCGCGCGGCGATCTCGACATCGAAATCGTCGACCTGCGAGACTATCCGATGCCCTTCTTCGAAGAGGCGAAGTCACCCGCATGGGCGGCGCCTGAAAGCGAGGTCGCGCGCAAATGGGGCGCCAAGGTCGCGGAACTCGACGGCTTCATCTTCACGGCCGCCGAATACAATCACGGCCCTACCGCGGTGCTGAAGAACGCGATCGACTATGCAGGCCGCGAATGGAACCGCAAGCCGGTCTCCTTCATCGGCTATGGCGGCGTCGGCGGCGCACGCGCCATCGAGCAGCTTCGCCAGATCGCGATCGAGATGCAGATGGCGCCGACAAAGGCCGCCGTGCACATCCTCTGGCCGGACTATCTCGCCGTGCTGCAGGGCAACAAGCTCGAGGAGATCGACCATCTCAACCAGGCCGCCGGCGCGATGCTCGACGATGTCGCCTGGTGGGCCAAGGTGCTGAAGGCCGCGCGGGACAATGATGCGGTGGTGGAAGAGGTGAAGGCGGCGTGAGGCAGTAGGCAGTAGGGAGTAGGCAGTAGGGAGTAGGCAGTAGGGAGTAGGCAGTAGGCAGTAGGCAGTAGGCAGTAGGTAACAGTGAAAGAATCTTCGTAGCTGCTTTAGCTGGGGGAACGACTCTCACCCAAACTCCCACTCACCGAATGCCGACTGCCCCTTCAATGGCCCCTGGCCTGCCGTCTCGCGCCGGGCAGGCGAGTGGCGAGCACCTTGTCGATGCGGCGGCCGTCGAGGTCGACAACCTCGAAGCGCCAGCCCTGCGCGTCGACGCTTTCGCCGGTCGCCGGCAGATGGTGCATGTGCGACAGCACATAGCCGGCGACCGTCTCGTAGTCGCGGTTTTCCGGCAGGTCGATGCCGAGATGGTCGCGCATCTCGTCAGCCTGCATGTAGCCGGCGAGCAGCCATGATCCATCCTCGCGCTGCACCGCGTAGGGCTCTCCCTCCTCGGCGTCGGCGCGAAACACGCCGGTGATCGCCTCAAGGATGTCGGCCGGCGTCACAATACCTTCGAAATGCCCGTACTCGTCATGCACCAGCGCCACCGGCACTTCCGATTCGCGCAGCGTGGCGAGTACGTCGAGTGCATCCGCCTGGTCGTGCACGATGGGCGCGGCGCGTACATGCTGACGCGGGTCGAAGGCGCGCCCGGCCAGCATGGCGGCCAGGATCTCGCGCGTCTGCACCACGCCGACCATGGCGTCGACGCTGCCTTCGCCGACCGGCAGGCGCGAATGCTGTGTCTCCATCAGCATCTTGCGCGCGGTCGCCTCGTCCCATTGCAGGTTCATCCAGTCGATCTCGGTGCGCGGCGTCATGACGGCGCGGACCGCGCGGTCGCCGAGCCGCATCACGCCGGCGATCATGCGGCGCTCGTCGGATTCGATGGTGCCGTGGTGCTCGGCCTCGGCGACCAGCATCTTGATCTCCTCGTCGGTGACTTTTTCCTCGCTCTCGCCGTGCTGGCCAAGCAGCCAGAGAACGCCGCGGCCGGACACATCGAGCAGCCAGACCAGCGGCGCGCCGATCTTCGACAGGATGGTCATGGCCGGCGCGACCCTGACGGCGACGCCTTCCGGGTTGCGCAGCGCGATCTGCTTGGGCACGAGTTCACCGATGATCAGCGAGCCGTAGGTGATGAGGGCGACGACCACGCCGACGCCGCCAGCGTTTGCGACATTTGCGGGAACGCCGGCCGAGATGAGCACACCGCTCAGGCGAAGGCCGAGCGTGGCGCCCGAAAAGGCGCCGGAAAGCACGCCGACAAGCGTGATGCCTATCTGGACGGTCGACAGGAATTTTCCCGGATCGGCGCCGAGCGCGAGGGCGCGGCCGGCGCCCCTGATGTTGCGGTCGATCATTGATTTGAGGCGGGCGGGCCGCGACGAGACGATGGCAAGCTCGGACATCGCCAGAAGGCCGTTGACGCAGATGAGGACGACCACGATGCCGATTTCAAGATACAACATGGTTTTCCAATAGCATCACAGCCGAGCCTTCGGGAAGGCACCCCGGAAGTAGCGCGACCCGGCGGGTGCGGCAACGGTGTTTCCGATTGGCATTGCCGGCAGGCAGGTGAGGGGCGTTCCTTCGGAGCAGGGTGTCGTGGCTGAAGCCGACGCCGCGGTCGAAGCTGGCCGATCCGCGATATAACGGGCGACGAGAAACGGGGACCGCGATCCTCCGGCTAGTTTCGCGTCACGATCTGAATATAGTTCACAGTCTCCAGCGGCAGTTTCTTGCGCCGGCCGAACATGCATTTTTCGCCGCAGTTGTACCCGGTCAGGGTCTGTTTCACATCCCCACCCGACAATTTGAGCAGGTGTTTGAGTTCCTTGACGCCAGCCTCCGCCCCGGTACGACAATTGGTTAGCTGCTTGGCCGTGTAACCGTGTTTGGCGCCCGTACCCGGCATGACCTGCATCACGCCCAAGGCACCGGCCGGTGATTTAGCACCACAGTTGCCGCGCGATTCCTGCTTGGCCACTCGCAGGGCCAGATCCACCGGCACCTGGTGCATCCTGGCCGCACGTATGACTTCCTGATATCCGGGTTTAGCCATCTCGATACCGGACACGCGGGGGACAGACTGGGATAGAGTGGGGTTGGCGGCGTTGCCGATGCCGAACAAAGAGGACACTCGCCACTGTTCCTCGAGCGGGGCCTGTCCGGCATAGGCTGTCTTGACCGTCTTGGTTTGCTTCGTCTCCAAGATGATTTTGGTTCTGGTCTTTGGCTTCTGTCCTGGCTTGTCGACAGATACTTTTATTTCCTCGCGCTTCTCGTCGCGTGGTTCCTGATATTCCAGCTTTTGGATTTCATCTACCTTCGAGAAGATAAATGGGATTGGAATCTGTGGGTCGGTGGGACCAAATCGCTCGTCTGGGCCGAATCTGGCGAGGATGGGTGCGGGTGGTTTACCCAATCGTTCGCGCTTTATCGATTGTTTGTATTCGGTCGAGGATTGGAGCCGTGCCCCGGTGTCCGGGTACGGACAGCTCAGCAGTGACGCGAGCAGACAGACGGCTGCCGACATTGGTGATGTCCCACCGGCTTTACAATTACCCTCTCCGAGTCGATTCTATCCCCTCACTTTACAAAAAAAGCGAATGGCGACTCATCTGCCTCCCCTACGGAACCAGTATTTCAACGAAATCGACCCTAGACAAAGCGTAAAGCTTACGCCGTGAGGCGCTGCTGCGCGGAATTGGCTGAGCCTGTTGCAAAGAAGAAACAGTGAGCCCGGGGGGAGAACCGCACCCGATTTAGGGAACGACGTTCTAAGGCCGGAGCACGCCGATCGTGACCATGCCGTCGGTGAAATAGGGGTCGCCGCCGCCATTGCGGCCGGTTTTGGTCGGTCCGACGCCCTTCTCGCTGTAGGTCGAGACGAGCACGCCGGCGGCCTCCAGCCCGCCGATCAGGAAATCGCGCTCGGCGTCGAGGTCTGGCCCGATATGGTGGGTGATCTGGCCGGTGTCGTGGCTGAAGCCGACGCCGCGGTCGTAGCTTGCCGAACCGAGCCAGAGCGGCCGGCCATCGGGAGCTGGGTCGGGCATCAGCCAGAAGCGGACATGATGACGGTGGTCGGCGCTTTGGCCGACAGGCTTTTCGAAGGCCAGATCCTGCCTGCGCCCGCCGAGCATCAGCGTGCTTACCGGGGCATCGACATCGGGCCGGTCGAAGAGCACGCTTTCGCCTATCTCCAGGCTGGAGCGCCAGGTGATGGCGTCGGCGGCGCTCCAGCCGGCGGCCGCAAAGGCGTTCAGCAGTTCCGGTTTCGAGCCGATGAGGCCGACATTGATGGGGTCGCCGGGGATGCCCTGCGGTGTCGTGGTCACCATCGCGTCGGGGAGCTTGAGGTTGCCGCGGTCGAGCCATGACCAGAATGCCGGCGCTATCAGATAGGCGAATCCGGCATAGGCCAGGCTGAGCGCCAGCACCCAGCCCGCCACCCGCGTTTGCATCCTGCGTCGACGCATGCTGCTTGCCCCGATATTGCTGGGTCAGCTTACGCCGTAGGAGGCTGGTGGGATAGGCTAGAAGCCGCTACCGCCCTCTACTTGCAGGCCACGTAGCCGTTCCTGCGCGGCATGATGTCGAAGTGGAAGTGGTTGCGGTGGTCGTAATCGTAGCCGGGGCCGAGCACGGTGGTGAAATAGTCGCAGCCGTCGGCCCGCACATTGTTGAGGAAACCGCGCTGGCGGAAGGCGAACCAGCCGGGCTTGCGAACGTCGATGTCCTTGCCGTTGTTCAGCTCGATGCGCATGATGTCCAGCGCATTGCCCACCGAATGCTGGGACGGCTTTCCGCGCGAGCCGCGAATGTTGCGGCAGGAATAGCTCGAACCCTGGTGGATGGTTTTTACGCCCGACAGATAGCGCCAGCGCGCCGACGGGACGAGCTCCTTCCTCGTCCAGCGGGCGAAAGTGGCGGCCATGTCGCAGGAGAGCGTCGCCGCCGGCTTCATCCGGACGCTGCCGATGGCCGAGACCTCGACCGGGAAATCGATGCGGCAGGCGCCGCCATCATCGATCGGCGCAAGGCTCCTGAATTGCACGCCGAGCTTCTGCAGGTCGCGGCGGCAGGCGATCTCGTCGGCGGACATGGTGATGGTCGGCGGCGCTGGCTCATTGAAGCGCGGATAAGCGCTCATCATCGGGTTGGAGGGGACGAGGCTCTGCAGGCCTCGCGTGGGAACTGCCGCGGTCTGCGCACCGACATCGACATCGGGACGGAGCGACATGACATCGTCGGTGGTGCAGGCCGAAAGCGCGGCGAGCAGCATGAGTGCGCCGCCGCACCATATGGCGCGGGCGCGCGGCAAAGATAGGCCCATCGACCGGTTCCCTGTCCCGAGGTCTTCGAGCCTAGCGGACAAGCGTAAAGGAAAGGTCAGCGGTTGTGTTTACGCCTGCGGCGGGATTAGGGCGGTTATTGGCAGAACGTCCCGCCATTGCGGCGAGGGGCGAGGTCGAAATGGAAATGCAGCGCGTGGTCGGCGTCGCTGCCCGGCCCAAGCACGGTCTTGAACGGCCCGCAGGCGGCCTTGCGGATCGCGCCGAGGAATTTCGCCGCCTTCCGATCGGGCGTCAGGTTCACGTCGACGGCAGTGCCTTTCGACAGAGTGAAGCGAGCAATGTCGAGCGCGTTGCCGAAGGCGTGCTCCGACAGTTTCGAGCCGCCATTGCGCGGGCGGCAGACATAGGCCGAGGCGTGGCCGATCGATTTCAGCTCCTCACCATATTCGGCCTTGGCGGCGGGGGAGATAATGTCTGCCGCGAAACGCGCGGCGGCTTCGGCCATGGCGCAGTTCATCAGCGCCTCCGGCTCAAGCGTTATCGTAGCGCTGAGTTTGGTCAGCGCGAGCGGGTAGGGCAGGGCGCAGCCGGCCGGGTCGCTCTCAGCCGGGCGCTCCTCGAAGACTGCGCCGAGCTCCCGCAGCCGCGCGCGACAGGCGGTCTCGTCGGGCGGGATGATGTCGAACCTCGGCGCTGTGGAGCGCGGGTCGGCGGGCATTTCGGGAAGTTCGGGAGCTTTCGCGGCGGTTCCACTTGGTTTTTTCTCGGGTAGCGGGGCGTCAGTGGGCAAAGCCTGCTTTTCCTCGGGATCGGCGTCGGCCGGGCTCTCCGGGCCTTCAGCCGGCGCAGGCGTTTGCGCGGGTGGAACAGGCTTCTCGCCGTCTTGCGGAGCTGGAGTTTGCCCGGGCTTGCCGTCATCCGAAGCGGTCGGGTCGGGTTCCGCATCCGGCTTCGGCTCGGGCACCGGTGGTTCGCCGAGGCGTTCGGGCGGGATATTGCCGGCGGGCGGCGGGTGGATTTCGGGTACCGGAACCTTTTCGGGCAGGTCGGGGGCCTGGGCCTGGGCGAGGCCGCCGCATACGACCGTGGCGGCGACCAGCAATGCGAGCTGCCGGGTGGTGACAAAAAGCAGGGAGGTCATCGCTTCCACAACGACCATTTGCAGGCGTTGGCTGCGCCAGGCAACTACTGCCTACATCACGTTTGGCGACAGCGGCGTCATGCGCCGAGCGCTTCCAGCCCTTCCTCGAGCCAGTCGCCGAGCAGCGGCATGCCGAGCAGATATTTCGACGTTCGTCGGTTGCCGCGCTGGCGCGCCTCGTTGACTGCTTCGTTCCATTCGTCGGCGCCGTAATCGCCGCGGCCGATCCACATCAGCGCGATCAGCTCGGCGGCCTCGTCGACATTCAAATCGTCGATGAGCTGGCGCAGCTCCTCGGCAGTCAGATTGTCGGTCTGTTCCTCGACCAGGCCGTCATGATGGTGGTTGTCGCGGGAGTTGCCGTCGAGCTCGACCTCGTGCTCGCTGCCGTCGGCGTAGTCCTCATTGACCGCGGCGCTGATCGCCTTGGCCTTTTCGATGAAAAGGCGGACGGTATCGGGACCAATGGTCAGTTCCCACTCCCTGTCGAGCTGCTGCTGCACGGGCTTCCTCCAACACACCCCGGCCTGATGATAGCCGATTTGGCGGCTACGTCACGCGGCGAAATTAAGTGGGCCTTGCGGGCGATTGACAGGAGCCGGCCTTCGCCTGAAATGGCGCGCTGCCTTCCTCCAGACGTGATTCTCCCCATGACGCTGCTGCTGTCGCCCAAGGTCGTGCCGGTGCTGCTCCTGCTCGCCTCCAACGTCTTCATGACGTTTGCCTGGTACGGGCACCTGAAGTTTAAATACGCCCCGCTTTATATGGCAGTGCTGTTTTCGTGGGGCATCGCCTTCTTCGAATACTGGCTGGCGGTGCCGGCCAACCGCATCGGCCATTCGGTCTATTCGGCCGCCGAGCTGAAGACGATCCAGGAAGTCATCACGCTTGCCGTCTTCGTGGCGTTCTCGGTGTTCTATCTCAAAGAAGGAATCACCTGGAATCACGCGCTGGGTTTTGCACTGATCGCCGGCGGCGCGACGTTGATCTTTAGAGCGTAGAAGCCCGCCGGCGCGCGAGGAGTACCGGCAGGACCTCTACCGCGACGATCGCCGCGAAGATCAGGCCGCAGCCCAGAAGGCCCGCTGCCGGCAGCCGTTCGCCCAGGAACCACGCGCCGAAGAGGGCGGCGAATACTGCTTCCGAGGCAAGGAAGATGGCGGCCTGCGGCGCTGTTGTGTAGCGCTGGCCGACGACTTGCAGGGTGAAGGCGATGCCGCCTGAAAAGACGCCCGCATAGATGATTTCGGGGCCGGCGCGGAAGATCGCGCTCCAATCGAACGGCTCTATGGCCAAGGCGACCGTCATGCCGATGACGGCGCAGACAGTGAATTGGGCGACAGCGAGCGTCACCGGACGGCCGGTCGGGCTGGCGCTGCGGCCGATATAGATGAGCTGGAGCGCGCAGAAGCCTGCGGCGAACACGGTCAGCCAGTCGCCGACAGTCAGCGCCTCAACCTGGCCGCCGGACAGGAACCAGATGCCGGCGAGCGCGGTGAGCGCGGCCGGCCAGACCACCGGGTGCGGCCAACTGCGAAACAGGAGCACGGCGAGGAACGGCACCATCACCACGTAAAGGCCGGTGAGAAAGCCGGAATTGGTGACCGTGGTGGACAGGAGGCCGACCTGCTGGAAGCCGACAGCGCCGAACAGGAGCAGGCCGATCCACAGGAAGGCTGCCCAGTTGGCCGGCGTCAGCGAGCGTTCGGCGCGCCGCGATTCATGGAGCGCAAACGGCAGGATCGCCAGCGCGGCGATGGCAAAGCGCAGGCCGATGAACAGGAACGGCCCGATCGCTGCCATGGCGGTGGACTGGGCGACGAAGCCCATGCCCCACATGGCGCCGGCGAGCAGCAAAACGAGGTTGGCCTGGATGCGGGTCAATTTTCGGGGTTTCCGGCTGAAGAAAATTCGAACGGGACATCTACCAGCAGGGATTGTGACGGCAAGGGCCAGCACAGCGGCGGCTTAGGGACAGCACGGCCCTGCCACTTCTGCGGCGTTGCTTTCGGCGGCCATGGTGGCAAGATGATTGCAACACGGCGGCAGAGGCGGGCAGAACGAAGCCTGGAAGAACAGCCGCGCCGAAACCGTTAATGTCGCGAAGGACCCATTGTGGAGGTTTCCAATGCAGACCCGCTTGATTACCAGCCTTGCCTCGCTTCTGGTCGCCGCGCCGCTTATCGTGGCGCCGGCATTCTCGGCCGGAGGCGGCGGCGGAGGCGATTCCGTTCCCCAGTGCAAGAGGGGCCAAGTCTACGACAAGAAGACTAAGAAATGCGTGCCGCAGCAGGGGCAAGGCGTCATCGACGACGACAGCCTTTATGCGAACGGCCGCCAGCTCGCGCTCGCCGGACGCTATGACGAGGCGATCACCGTGCTCAGCCTGGCCGAAAACAAGTCCGATCCGCGCATCCTGAACTATCTCGGTTATGCGCACCGCAAGCAGGGCCGCATCCTTGTCGGCCTCGGCTATTACCAGGAGGCGTTGAGGGCCGATCCGGACTATACGCTGGTGCGCGAATATCTGGGCGAAGCGCATCTGCAGCTCGGCGACGTCGCCGCCGCACGCGAGCAGCTTTCCGAGATCGAGAAGCGCTGCGGCACGGCTTGCGAGGAATATGCGGAATTGTCGGCGCAGATCGAGGCGTATGTGAAGGCGAAGGGCTGAGCGGGGCGCTGGGAAAAAAAGCCCCTCTCCGTCTCGGGCTTCGCCCGAGCCACCTCTCCCCCGCTTCGCAGGGGCGAGGAACCCAAGCTGGAAGTAAGACGCTGCCTTCATCGCGCGGTTCCTCGCCCCCACAACGTGGGGGGAGAGGTGCCGAGCGCAGCGAGGCGGAGAGGGGGCGGCAGACCGGCCCTCACCCCGCCCGCGACAGGCGAACGATGACGCCATCGCTCTCATCGGTGAGCAGCCAGATCGAGCCGTCGGGGGCGAGGTTCACGTCTCGGATGCGGCCGAACTCGCCTTCGAACATGCGCTCCTCGCCGGTTATCTTGCCGGAATCGTCTCGCTCCAGCCGCGAGACGAGCTGGAATTTCAGGGCGCCGGCGATGAGGTCGCCGTTCCATTCCGGGAACATCTCGCCCTGATAGCTGATGAGGCCTGAAGGGGCGATCGACGGATCCCAGTAGAACAGTGGTTGCTCATAGCCTTCCGCCTCGGTTCCGACGCCGATCTTGTCGCCGGAATAGTGGACACCGTAGGAAATGACCGGCCAGCCGTAATTTTTCCCTGCTTCGGGCTGGTTGACCTCGTCGCCGCCCTTGGAGCCGTGCTCGACCGTGACGAGCGCATCGGTCACCGGGTCGAAGGTCGCGCCCTGGACGTTGCGGTGGCCCTTCGACCAGATTTCGGGAAGGTGCTTTGCGCCATCGGGCGAGGGATTGTCGGCCGGGATCGAGCCGTCCGGATTGATGCGCAATATCGAGCCGGCATGGTCGTTCATGTCTTGCGCGCGCTTGCCGCCGCCGCGATCGCCGAGAGTGATGAACAGCGTGCCGTCCGGCCGGAACACGATGCGCGAGCCGAAATGATGGCTGGTCCGGGTTTTCCTGGACATGGAGAAGATCGTCTCCATGTCCTCGAGGCGGGCGGCTGCGCCGTCGCGAACGAGTTTTGCACGTGCGACGGCGGTACCGGCACCGCCTTTGCCGGGCTCGGAGAAGCTGAAGAAGACGAGGCCGGAGGAGGCGAAATCGGGCGAGACGGCGATGTCGAGCAGGCCGCCCTGGCCGCGCGCCACGACGTCGGGCACGCCTTCAACCGGATCGGAAAGCTCGCCGCCCGACAGGATCCGAATGCGGCCGGGCCGTTCGGTGACGATGATATCGCCGTTGGGGAGGAAATCGAGCCCCCAGGGATGTTCGAGGCCGTCGGCGACGATGTCGGCGCGAACTTCGACCTCCTCGGTCTGCAAGGTTCGGCTTTCGGCCATGGCCGGCAAAGCAATGGAGGCGGACAGCGCTGCCGAAAGCAACGCGCGAGAAAGGTTCTGTCTGATCCCGGTCATGGTCTCGACATAGGCATCGAGGCGTCCGAGACAAGAAAGCGCCGCGGCGAGGGCTCCGGGAAATGCGGCAAGGGCGATCACAGATAGGTGAATATGTGGATGCGAGAGCGAGCGCGCCGCGGTCGTCGAGTGAGTTGGGCCAAGCCAAATTTTTTCGCGTGAAAATGCGCGCGGGCTTGCTATATTGAGATAAATTGAGCTGAGAACGGTTCCGTCGCCAAGGCTGCTGGACCGTTTTCTTTTTTTGCCCGCCGCCTTCCCTCCGAGTGTCGGATGGCGCGGGATCAGGGAATGGAAAGGCCGATTGCAATGAACAAGGTGCCGATGACCGCCAGCGGATTCGAAGCTCTGAAGGAAGAGCTGCGGTGGCGTCAGCAGGACGAGCGCCCGCGCATCATCGAGGCGATCTCGGAAGCGCGCTCGCATGGCGATTTGTCCGAAAACGCCGAATACCATGCCGCGAAGGAAGCGCAGAGCCTCAATGAAGGACGTGTGCACGAACTCGAGGACCTGGTGGCGCGCGCGGAAGTCATCGATATCTCGAAACTTTCCGGCGACAAGATCAAGTTCGGCGCGACGGTGAAGCTGGTCGACGAGGACACTGAAGAGGAAAAGACCTACCAGATCGTCGGCGACCAGGAAGCCGACGTGAAGTCCGGCCGCATCTCGATCTCCTCGCCGATCGCGCGCGCGCTGATCGGCAAGGAGGTCGGCGAGACCATCGAGGTCAATGCGCCCGGCGGGCCGCGCGGCTACGAAGTCGTCCAGGTGCAGTTCATCTGAGGTGGACACGCGCATCGAGGCCGCCGGCCAGACCGGACGGCGGGCTCCGGCGCCGGACATGGACCGCGTCGAGGTCGTCGCTCCCAATCTGAAGCGGCGGCTTTCCGGCGTCACCAGCACAATCATCCAGCTCGTGCCCCTGCAGGCTGAGATGCTCGGGATCGCCACGCTCGGTCCCGGGCTGCCCGACAGCCTGCCGAGGATGCGGTGGTGGCAGGTTTTCGCGCTTCTGAAGCGGCCTGCTTCCGGCCGCAAGCGGATATGGCACGCCCGGCGCAACACGGAGATGGTCGCAGGCCTGGTCCTGAAGACGCTCTTTCGCGCCCCGCTGAAGCTGGTCTTCACCTCGGCCGCGCAGCGCGACCACAGGCCGTTCACCAAATGGCTGATCCGGCGGATGGACGCGGTGATCGCGACCAGCGCCCGTTCCGGCGGCTTTCTGGATGTGCCGCATACGGTGATCATGCACGGCGTCGATCTCGAGGAATTCCACCCGCCGAGGAGCGGCGGCGACGCATTCTCTGCTTCGGCCCTGCCCGGAAAATATGCGGTCGGCTGCTTCGGGCGCGTGCGACACCAGAAGGGCACCGACCTCTTCGTCGACTCGATGATCGAGCTGTTGCCACATTATCCCGACTGGACGGCGGTGATTGCGGGCCGCGTGACGGCAGAGCAGAAGGCGTTCGGCGACGAACTGGAAAGCCGTGTGGCGAAGGCCGGACTGTCGGACCGCGTCGTTTTTCTCGGCGAGGTTCCGGACATCAAGCCATGGTACAGGCGGGTTTCGCTTTATGTTGCGCCATCGCGCAATGAAGGGTTCGGGCTGACGCCGCTGGAGGCGATGGCTTCCCAAACGGCGGTGGTGGCGAGCGACGCCGGCGCCTATGCCGAAATGATCGTTCCGGGCGTCACCGGCTCGGTGGTCGCGGCGGGTGACGGCGATGCGCTTACCGAGGCGATCCGGCCCTATCTCGCCGACCCGGCGCTGGCCGAAGCGCATGGCGTAAACGCGCTCGCCCATGTGACGGAGCATTTTCCGCTGCAGCGTGAGGCCGCCGCCATTCGCACCATCTACGACCAGGTCTGGGCGCAGGGATGAGCGCGACGGACGCAGCGCCGATACGCGCCGAGGCCTTTATCATCCACCTCGCACGCGCCGAGGCGCGCAAACCGCAGGTCGAGCGGCTGGCAGCCACGCTGCCGCTGCCGATCAATGTCATCAATGCGGTCGACGGGCTGGCGCTCGGCGACCGCGAAATCGAAGCGGCCTATCGCCTGCATCTTTATCGCCCGCGCTATCCGTTCGCGCTGCGCAAGGCCGAGATCGGCTGTTTCCTGTCTCACCGCAAGGCATGGCAGGCGATTATCGACCGCGGGCTCGACGCCGGGCTGATCGTCGAGGACGATGTCGAGCCCGACGAAGAATTGTTCGGGCCAGCGCTGGAGCTGGCGATGAAGACGATCCGGCCGGGCGACTACATCCGCTTTCCCGACCGCAGCCACACGGACAGCGGCGCGGAGGTCGCGAAAACCGGCGGGGTGCTGCTGGTCGAGCCTACGCATGTCGGACTCGGCATGCAGTTGCAGCTCGTCGGGCGCGAGGCCGCGGCCGAACTCCTTAAGGCTACGGAAACCTTCGACAGGCCGGTCGATACGACGATCCAGATGCGCTGGCTTGCGAAGATCCGCATTCTGGCAGTGCGGCCGCCGGCTGTCCGGCAGATCGGGCACCTGCTCGGCGGCACCGTGGTGCAAAAGAAGTCGAAGCCGCTCAGTGAGGTGCTGTCGCGCGAGGTCAAGCGGGCCTGGTACCGGCTGGCGTTGCGCATCGCGGCTTTCGGCAGGCGCTGATGCCGCCAACGCGCTGATCGCTCAGCCTTCCAATCCATAGCCAACTGTTGACCCAGAGAGAATCGGTTTGCGGTCGAACTGCACAATGTTTTAAAGAGCGCAACCGCCCGGCGAGTGGGCGGACGGCCTGGGGAGCCCGATGGCATGAGCGGAAAAGGCTCTAAAAAGAGATTGTTCGTCGTCGGCAACGGCGTTTTGCTCGAGGACATGTCGGAGCGGGTCGACGCCAGCGATGCCGTCTTGCGGTTCAACGAGCCGAAGGCCTCGATCGGGATGAGCGGCACGAAGACCACATGGCTTTTCGTCTGCAACACGGGCAAGCCGATGAAGCGCAGGCTGGACAATCCTAGCTATCCCACATCGCCAATCGTGCGGGCGGCCGAACTGGTCATTCTCGCTTCCCATCCGATCGCGGTCGAGAAATACGCCCCGAAGCTCAGCCTTCTGGCGCGAATAAAGGGCAGGCGAGCCGAGTGGACCTGGGCCTGCCTCAACATGTTCGGCAATGCCGGCAAGATGGTGGCGGTCATGCCCGTCTCCGACTACGAGGCTGGGTGCCGCGAACTGGGGCTTGAGCCGTCCTTGCTGCTGAAAATTCGCACATTCCCAAGTACCGGATATTTCGGCATCCGGTATGCGCTGGAGCAATGCCCGGCGGATGAATGGGACGTTGAAATTGCCGGCTTTAGCTGGCAGGGCTGGCAGCGCCATGCCTGGGCGGACGAACGGTCGTGGCTGGAGCGCAAAGTCGCGGAACGCAATATTCATATATGGCCGGCAGGGGACGACCAGAAGCCCAAATACGCGAAGAAGAAGCGCAAACACGCGAAGAAGGATTAGCACATTGGAAAACAAGCTCGACATTTACATCGGCTGGGATTCCCGCGAGCCGATTGCTTACGATGTTGCAAAGAAGACATTGCTGGATCGGGCGAGCGTCCCGGTCGGGGTTCACCCGATCAAGCTTGCCGAACTGGTGGAGAAGGGCGCCTATACACGTGAGGTGGACCCGCTGGCCTCGACCGAATTCACCTATTCGCGCTTTTTCACGCCGTGGCTTGCCGGCTACAAGGGCTGGGCGCTGTTTTGCGATTGCGACTTCCTGTTCCTCGACGATGTCGCGGAACTGACCGGATATCTGGACCCATCCAAGGCGGTACTGTGCGTCAAGCATGACTACACGCCGAAGGCGACTGTCAAGATGGACGGCAAGGTGCAGACCAATTATCCGCGCAAGAACTGGTCGTCCTTCATGCTGTTCAACTGCGAACACCCGTCCACGAAGACCCTGACGCCGGAAGTGATCAACAGCCAGACCGGCGCCTACCTGCATCGGATGCAATGGGCCGCCGACGACGAAATCGGCGCCCTGCCGGAAAGGTGGAACTGGCTGGAGGGATGGAGCGAGAAGCCGGAGACGGGAACGCCAAGCGCAGTCCATTTCACCAATGGCGGCCCATGGTTCAAGGATTGGCAGAACGTCGATTACGGTGACGAATGGCGCGCCGAGGCTTCCAAGGTCGATCCCAACTGGAAGCCGATCTAACCAGCGCGCCGAAGGAGCATCGATGGTGCCTCCGACGCAAATGAAGCTGTTCGTCATCAACCTGGACCGCCAGGAAGGAAGGCTGCGCCGAATGGCGGAGATGTTTGATGCCATGGGCCTGCAATTCACCCGCGTCAGCGCGGTTGACGGCAGGCAATTGTCCGAGGAGACAATCAAGCGCTGGTGCGGCGGCGCCTCTTTCGGCGAAGTGCGGCCTGGAGCGACGGCCTGCTTTCTGAGCCATCGGGGATGTTGGCAGCGCATCATCGACGAAGCGCTGCCATATGCGGCCATCTTCGAGGACGATCTGCACCTGGGGGATGATGCGGCCGCGCTGTTCGCAAATGGCGACTGGGTGCCCGAAGAGGCCGATATCGTGAAGGTCGAAACCATGCGGCAGCCAACCCGCTTGGACAAAACGCTCATTGCAGCGCCCGGCAGGCGCAAGCTCTATCGGCTGGCCGGCAAGCATATTGGCGCGGGTGGCTATGTGGTGACCCGCAAGGGGGCGGAAAAGCTGCTCAAGATGAGCGAAACCTTCGCCGATCCGGTTGATCATTTCCTGTTCAATCCGGAATTGCCCTTTGCCTCCTCGCTTGTCACATTTCAACTCTCTCCGGCGATCTGCATGCAGGATTTCTTTCTGAAGGAGCCCGCGGCCATCGTTGGTCTCGGCAGCGATCTGCACCACGAAAGATCACAGGACCGGCTGAGCCGTGCTGAAAAGCTGTGGCGGGAGGCGAAGCGCCCGTTTGCACGGTTCTATGGCTTCCTGCACCGAAAGGTTTCCACCTTGCTGACGGACAAGCAGTGGGTCGTGGTCGAATTCAGATAAGGCGGTTGAGGCCACAGCGCCGCGCGTCCTTCAGGACGCACAAGGGACGCTGTAGGGTTTTGAATGCGCGCTAATCCCTTGCTCGATCTGGCCTGAATTCTATCCGTCTTCTTTCCCTATATCCGAACAATTCCAGGAGCTTGCCCCAAAGTCGGACCACCTTTCGTGTCAGATAGTGGACAAGGTTGCGGTACGGCTTTTTCCTGAGCTTGAGATTTTGGTCATTGCTGCTTTTCATATAGCCAGCTTTTCCCTCGAGGTCGAGGAGGCCGCCTTGAATGCAAGGCGCCGGATCGACCTGATAGAGGGTCAGGCGGGGGAAATGCAGAGACTGGGCGTTGAACAGAAACTCGTCGACCGGGTCCGTGAAATTTTCTGACTGAGCCAGGAGACGCTCCGCCGCCCGGCGTGAAATGATATAGGCGCATGCGCCCAGATGCCTGCCATAGAGCCGGACGATCCTGCGTCCTGAGAAAAGGCGTGCCGGCTTCGTGCGGATGGTAGCCCGCTCAAGGAAGGTCTCGAGCTTCATGACGTCGCAATCGGGAGGAATCCACTCCGCGGTCGATAGCAAGTCGGGAAGCTCCTTCGAGCAAACCACATCGTCTTCGAAAACGGCACCGTGGCTGTCGCCCGAAGCGACGATCAGCTTCCAGACTTTGCGATGGCTTTCGAAAACCGCGATGGCGCCGGCGGACATGGTGAACCCGAGAAGGCCAGGCCGCGCCCGTGCGGCTCGCGCGGCAATCCCTTCGTCGAGCTTGTCGGTCGCCGGGACGCGATGCCAATCGATCCCGAACTGCTTTCCCTGCCGCTCGATATGCGCCATGCGCTCGGGGTCGCGGTCGAGATTGATGACGTAAGCCTTCATGACTAAATCGCCACCATGCCCTCGTCCTTGACCTGGCGGATGGTCAGCGCGGTGCGCACGGTGTCGACATTGGGCGAGGAGGTCAATTCCTCGATGACGAAGCTCTGGAAGGCGCCGAGGTCGCTCGCCACGCAGTGCAGCAGGAAGTCGGATTCGCCCGAAACCATCCAAGCCTGGCGCACGATCGGCCAGCCGCGGGTGCGCTCGGCGAAAGCCTTCAACTCGCTTTCGGCTTGGTGGTGCAGGCCAACAAGGCAGAAGGCCACCACGTCCATGCCGAGTGAGGGTGCGTTGAGCAGAGCGCGGTAGCCGCGGATGATGCCGGCATCCTCCAGGCGCTTGACGCGCCTCAGGCAGGGCGGGGCGGAGATACCGATGCGCCGAGAGAGCTCGACATTGGTGATGCGGCCTTCATCCTGCAGTTCCCGCAGGATTTTCCAGTCGATCGCATCGAGTTCGGCCTTGATCGGCATTTTTTCTTCCGCGTTGAGGATCCGGCGAAGTTGAAGGAGATCCAGCCAAATCGTGTCATTAAACCATTGGTGGTTGTCCGTCAGGCCCGGTTTTGCGGAATTTTGCAAGCGCATCCCGGCCTCTATCCTGGCGCGCACCAAGCTTTCCGGGGACGATTGCAGCGCCGCCTTGCTGACATGGCGGGCAACACCTAGATTAAGGGCCGATTTTCAGATTACTCAGCCCTGCGCATTGCGGGCCCCTCTTGCCGAAAGCACGTCCATGACATCGAAGCACGCGCCTGTCCTGATCATTGGTTCCGGTCCGGCCGGCTATACGGCGGCGATCTACGCGGCGCGCGCCATGCTGAAGCCGGTGCTGGTCGCAGGCTTGCAGCAGGGCGGGCAGCTCACCATCACCACCGATGTCGAGAACTATCCGGGCTACGCCGATCCGATCCAGGGTCCGTGGCTGATGGAGCAGATGCTGAAGCAGGCCGAGCATGTCGGCACCGAAATCATCAATGACGTGATCACCGAGGTCGACCTAGACGTCCGGCCGTTCCGGGCGAAGGGCGATTCGGGCACGGTCTATACCAGCGATGCGCTGATCATCGCCACCGGCGCGCAGGCCAAATGGCTCGGCATTCCGAGCGAGCAGACCTATATGGGCTTCGGCGTCTCGGCCTGCGCCACCTGCGACGGCTTCTTCTACCGCGGCAAGGATGTCGCTGTGATCGGCGGCGGCAATTCGGCGGTCGAGGAAGCGCTCTATCTTTCGCACATCGCAAAGAGCGTGACGGTGATCCACCGCCGCAACGATTTCCGCGCCGAGCGGATCCTTCGCGAGCGGCTGTTCAAGAAGGAAAACATCAAGGTCATCTGGGACACGGTGGTGGAAGAGATCACCGGCCGCCCCGGCAAAGCGCCGATGCCGCCTTCGGCCGACGGGCTGAAGCTGAAGAATCTGGTGACCGGGGCGGAGACGCATCTCAAGGTCGACGGCGTGTTCGTGGCGATCGGCCATGCGCCGGCGGTGGAACTGTTCGCGGGCAAGGTGAAGCAGAAGCCGAACGGCTATCTGTGGACCGCGCCCGACTCGACCCAGACCGATGTGCCCGGTGTGTTTGCGGCCGGCGACGTGACCGACGATGTCTATCGCCAGGCGGTGACGGCGGCCGGCCTGGGCTGCATGGCGGCGCTGGAAGCGGAGAAATATCTCGCGAATCTTGAAGAGGTTCGCGAGGCGGCAGAATAAGGTGTGTTGAAATTCAACACATTTAGACCGGCAAAGCCGGCTGGGAACGAATAACTGCGCGATCCATTTCGAGAATAGCCACTTCTCGAAATGACGGCGTATGAGGGGGAGATATGTCTCTGGACTGGGACAAGCTACGCGTGTTTCACGCAGCGGCGCAGGCGGGCTCGTTCACGCACGCCGCCGAAACGCTCCGGCTTTCGCAATCGGCGATTTCGCGGCAGGTCAGCGCGCTGGAACACGATGTCGGCGTGCCGCTGTTCAACCGGCACGCGCGCGGCCTGGTGCTGACGGAACAGGGTGAAATGCTGTTTCGGACGACGCACGACGTCCTGATGAAGCTTGAAAACGTCAAGACGCAGTTGACCGAGACGCTGGAGAAGCCGACCGGCACGCTGCGCGTGACGACCACGGTCGGACTCGGCACTGGCTGGCTGACCGAGCGCGCCAAGGAGTTCCTCGACCTTTACCCGGAGATCAATCTCCAGCTCGTGCTGACAAACGAGGAACTCGACCTGACCATGCGGCAGGCCGACTGTGCGGTGCGGCTGCCCCAGCCGCAGCAGCCGGACCTGATCCAGAGGCGGCTGTTCACCGTGCATCTGCACGTGTTCGCCACGCAAGCCTATCTCGACCGCTACGGCAAGCCGATGTCGGTCGCCGATCTCGACCAGCACCGCATCGTGACGTTCGGCGAGCCGGTACCGGCCTATCTCGCCGGCCTCAACACGCTGGAGACGGTAGGCAGGCCGGACGGAACAAAGCGCGCCGCGGCTCTCCAGATCAACGATCTGATGTCGATACGCAGGGCGGTCAGGCGCGGCGTCGGCATCGCCATGCTGCCGGACTACATGGCCGACAAGGAATCGGGCCTCGTGCAGATCCTGCCCGAGGTCGAGGCGCCGTCCTTCGACACCTTCTTTGTGTATCCCGACGCAATGAAGAACCAGGCCAAGCTCAAGGCCTTCCGCGACTTCATGTTCGCCAAGGCGCGCAACTGGTCTTTCTAGGAGTCAGGCGCTCTTCCAGGGTGTGAGACGCGGCACCCAGCCGGGAACCGCGCGGCGGTAGGCCTCATATTCGTGGCCATAGCGGCGAGCAAGCGTCGGCTCTTCGTAGAGCTTGACGAATGTGAACACCGTGACTGCGACGGCGCAGGCATAGATGACAAGCGACCCGTCCGCGAACAGCAGCGCCTGACCGAAGATGATCGACAGGACCGCCACATACATCGGGTTGCGCACGTATCGATAGGCGCCGCCGACGACCAGCCTCTCAGTGGGCGCAATGGGAGCAGGGGTGCCGGCGCCCTCGAAGGCAAAGCGCGCGAAGGAATGAAGGAGAACCGCAAAGCCGCCCAGGATGAGGATCGATCCCGCCGCCACCATTGCGGCCGACGAAGACAGGGGCAGGCCATAGCCGTTCGTCAGGAACCATGGGACCAGCCCGGCCACGACACCCGGCACCAGGATCAGGAAGGCTGCGCTGCCGGCGATGGCCGAAGGCTTACGCACCGTCATTCCTTTCAGTTCGGCCGGGGAGACGGATAGATCGCGCCCTGCGGGCCCGGTTGAAGCATCCGGCGTCGCCGTTCTTGGTTCCATCTGGTAGAAGTGAAGCTTATACCACAGGGTGCGTCATTTTGCATGGGAGCATTGCAAACTGGGTGCTTGTTTCTCGGGCAAGACCAGCCCATATATTGATCATCTTTCGGGCGCGTTCCTCCTCCCATTAGCGCCTGGGAGTGTTCCCCTCTGGAGGTTTAGCCTTAATCGGCACTTCCAACAAACTCAGCCGGGTCTTCTTAGATCCGGCTTTTTTGTTGCCTGAAACCGCCCGACGATGTCTCCGGCATGCCGAAATGCCGTTGTCCGGCCCCTCTTTTGTTCCGCCAAGTGCCTTTGGTGTTCCGCCAGTGCTTTTGGCCTGCGTGGAGCAAAGGGTTTGCAATCGAGCGCCGCACGCGTTTGCCGAACTCGCATGCTGCGATAGCTGCACTCGAATCGCGCAATGCAGCGGCGAGGCCTGCCCAATCGTGAAGCGGAGGACCGGCGGCATTCGTGAGAATTCGGCGGATGTCCAGGCCTTGCAACAGTTACAGCCGCAGTGTTCGCCAGCGCGTAACGGTTATATGTAACATCCGGTAACCTGCCGAGAGCGGCCTTGATTTGCTACCAATCAAAACAGGACGCGGCGTTCGGTCCGTTTCGGGAGATGGGGGCATCACTCGAAACCTCCGAGGCTTAGGCAGCCGTCGCGTCCCGCCCATTCAGATGCCTCCGGGCATCAACCCCAAGCGCTGTCCCTCGGGGCGGCGAACGATGCGGCGGACCTGACGTGCCGCCATCCTCCCGCCCGTTCCCCAACGGCGGTACGGTCCGCGAAAAACGGCGTCCGATCTTCGGACGCCGTTTTTCTTTGTCGAGATAGGCTTCCTTTCGGAATTGGTCCTCTCCGCTACGGGCGGGGAGGAAGGAGCGAGATGCTCTCGGGCAGGCTTGATGCATCTACGCAGCCTTGCCGTTGGCGTTCATCGCCTCGTCGGCAAGCCGCCCGGTCAGCTCGGCCATATGGTCGAATTCGGCGCGGTAGCTCGCAACGCCGGAGGTCGCCGACCTCAGCTCGATGATCAGATCGCCAATCTCCGATTGCGGCATCATTGCCTCGACGACATCCCATCCCGGCCAGCCGGGGCGGGCGTCGTAGCCGAGGATCTGGCCGCGGCGCTGCGGTATGATGCCGGTGATCTTGGCCGTGGCGTCGGATGGCGTGAAGATATCGACCTTCATGATCGGCTCGAGCAGAACCGGTGAGCACGCAGCCATGCCCTCCCTCATGGCGATCTTGGCCGCCATCTGGAAAGCCATGTCGGATGAATCGACGGCGTGATAGGAGCCGTCGGACAGGTTCACCGCCACGTCGACGACCGGAAAGCCGAGCGGTCCGGATTTCAGATAGTCGCGAATGCCGTTCTCCACCGACTGGATATAGGTTTTGGGCACGACGCCGCCGGTGATGGTGTCGGTGAACTGGAAGCCGGAGCCGCGCGGCAGCGGCTTGATCTCCAGCACGACATCGCCGAACTGGCCGTGGCCGCCCGACTGCTTCTTGTGGCGGCCGCGCTGCTGCGTCGATTTGCGGATCGTCTCGCGATAGGGCACCGCCGGCGCGCGGCCCTCTATCGGGATCTGGTTCTTGCCCTCCAGGCGCTCTACCGTCACGCGCAGATGCATTTCGCCGTGGCCCGAAATCACGGTCTCGCTAGTGTCCTGCTGATGGCGCAGTTCAAGCGACGGGTCCTCCTCCGCCAGCCTGTGGAGGGCGGAGGACATCTTGACCTCGTCCTTCCGCTCCCTGGGTCGAAGCGCGAAGGAATAGACCGGCTGCGGCAGCTCGAGGCTGACGAGCTGCGCCACGCCGCCTTTGGCCGAACTCAGCGTCTGGCCGGTGCGGACATCCTCCAGCTTGCCCAACGCCACCGTGTCGCCGGTGTTCGCGACGGTGAGCTTCGTCTGGTCCCTACCGAGCATGCGGTAGACGCCCGACACCTTGGCGGTGGCTCCGCCCGGCAGGAACAGTTCCGAGCCGTCGGCGACGCTTCCCGACAATATGCGCGAGATCGACAGCTTGCCGCCATGGGCGGTGTGGATGGTCTTCATGACCTGCACCAAGGCACCCTTGCCCTCGGGCGCGCCGAGACGGTTCCTGGTAGCCTCGACATCGGGCGCATCGTGGCGGATGGCCTTCAGGAGCCTGAGCACGCCATTGCCTTTTTCCGCTGTGCCGATGAGCACCGGCGTCACGATACCTTCACGCAGATCGGCGGCGAGATCGTCGAATACGGCGTCGCGCGGCGGCGGGATCTCGTCGAGCAGCTGCTCCATCAGTATGTCGTCATGGTCGGCCAGGGTCTCGAGCATGGCGAAGCGCGCCTCGACCTCGCGCGCCTTCTCGTCGCCCGGAATTTCGGCGATCTCGCTCTCGGCGTGCTCGCGGTAGATGTAGGCGCGCTCCAGCGCCAGGTCGATCGAGCCGATAACGATGCCGTCCTTGCGCAGAGGGATCTGGCGCAGGAGCAGGGGCGTCGAGCTTGACGGCTGCAGCATCTTCAGCGTGTCGCGCACACCGGCCACGGCCTTGTCGACCTTGTTGAGGAACAGGATGCGCGGAATGCCGAGATCGTCGAGCTTGCGCATGATGAGCTGCAGGGCAGGGATCTTCTTCTCGTCGGCCTCGGCCACTACCACCGCGATGTCGCAGGCGGCCAGCACCGGCTCGGCTTCGAAAGCGAACTCGACCGAGCCGGGGCAATCGACGAAGGTCAGGCTGTCGCCCATGAATTCGATCGAGGCGACGCTCGCCTCCACGCTCATCGCATGGGCGCGCGCCTCGGCGGAATGATCCGAAACGGTGTTGCCTGACGAGACCGGATTTTGTCGGGGGATTGCCCCGGTTCGAGCCAGAATGGCTTCAAGGAGTGTGGTCTTGCCGCTTGCGAAGGGACCGACGATGGCGATGCATTTCGGTCCCGTACGCCTTCCTCCTGCGCGATTTCCCATGATCGGACGACCTCCTCCTCAAATGTTGAACATCGAGGCGGCGGCCGGCCTTCTCCGGCCGTCGCGGAGCGGGACCGGTTTCGTCCCGCCGTCATTTCATCGTCACATGGGAGAGGCGGGAGGGCAAGAGGCAAGCCCGGTGTCGAGGTTCCGCAAAGGCCAAAACGCGATTGGTCCACGGCTTGCACACCGGGATGCCGATTTGCCGTGGCGTGGCCCAATGGCCATTCGGCCGATCGTGATGCAGGATTGCCGGCGACCGCAAAACAGGGAGCCGTAAATGTCCAGAGAGCTTGAATTCCTGAGCCGCAGCGTCGTCAGCGGGAGGCTGTCGCGCCGCGATTTTCTCGGCCGCGCCGCCGCGCTCGGCGTCACCGCGACCTTCGCCAATTCGCTGCTCGCGGGCGTGGCGCACGCCCAGGCGCCGGTCAAGGGCGGCGTGCTGAAAGCCGGCCTCGTCGGCGGTGAATCCACCAACAGCCTCGATCCCGGAACCTGGTCGAGCCAGGTTCCTTATACGCTCGGCCGCTGCTGGGGCGAGCAGTTGCTGGAGGTCTCGCCGGCGGGCGAAATCGAATATCGGCTGGCCGAGGAATATGGCGCGTCCGACGACGCCAAGACCTGGACGTTCAAGATCCGCAAGGGCGTGACCTTCCACAACGGCAAGGAACTGACGCCGGCCGATATCGTGGCGACGCTGGAGCGCCATGGCGACGCCGAGTCGAAATCGGCCGCACTGCCCTTCGTGCAGGAATTCGATACGATCAAGGCCGACGGCGACACCGTGGTCATCACGCTGAAGGAGCCGAACGCCGATCTTCCCTATGTCGTCGGCGACTACCACCTGATGATCCAGCCGAATGGCGGCAAGGACAATCCGACCGAAGGCGTCGGCACCGGCCCCTACAAGGTGGTGGTCAACGAGCCGGG
This sequence comes from Mesorhizobium alhagi CCNWXJ12-2, assembly GCF_000236565.1. Classification (GTDB taxonomy): domain Bacteria; phylum Pseudomonadota; class Alphaproteobacteria; order Rhizobiales; family Rhizobiaceae; genus Allomesorhizobium; species Allomesorhizobium alhagi. The sequence goes on from NZ_AHAM01000069.1 coordinate 57,423, forward strand.
CGTGCGCCACGTAGCCGAGCGCCACGAAGGCTATTGGGGCAGCGACGAGCGCGGCCATGCCGACCAGATCGAGATCGTCGTCATCAACGATTCGACGGCGCGCACCTCCGCGCTTCAGGGCGGCCAGGTGCATATGATCAACCGGATCGAGCCGAAGATCGTCGAACTGGTCAAGCGCGTGCCGGGCGTGAGGATCCGCAATGTTCCGGGCAAGGGCCACTACGTGTTCATCGCGCACTGCAACACCGCGCCCTTCGACAACAACGACCTGCGGCTGGCGCTGAAATATGCGGTCGATCGCGAGGAGATGGTGCAGAAGATCCTCGGCGGCTACGGCACGGTCGGCAACGATACGCCGATGATCAAGGGCTATCCGCTATTCGACGACGATATTGAGCAGCGCGTCTACGATGCGGAAAAAGCGGCGTTCCACTACAAGAAGTCCGGCCATAGCGGCCCGGTGCTGCTGCGCACTTCGGACGTGGCGTTCCCGGGCGCTGTGGATGCGGCTCAGCTCTACCAGCAGAGCGCGGCCAAGGCCGGCATCACCATCGAGGTGAAGCGCGAGCCAGGAGACGGCTACTGGTCGGAAGTCTGGAACAAGCAGCCCTTCTCGATGTCCTACTGGACGGGCCGGCCGACGCAAGACCAGGTCTATTCGATCGCTTATCTGTCGAAGGCCGAGTGGAACGACACGCGCTTCTTCCGCGACGATTTCGACAAGCTCATCCTCTCAGCGCGCTCCGAACTCGACGAGGCCAAGCGCAAGGCGCTGTACCGCCAGGCGGCCGTGCTCCTGCGCGACGAAGGCGGCGTGATCGTGCCGATGTTCAACAACTACATCGACGCGACCAGCGACAAGGTCGGCGGCTGGGTCGACGACCCGAACGGCGAACTTATGGGCGGCCACGCACTGACCAAATGCTGGCTGAACGCGTAGCACAGGCATGAAAAAGCCCCGGCGGGTGGGAACCTGCCGGGGCTTTGCTTTGTCCTGTAGCCCTCGTCAGCTCAGCGAGGCAGTGAAGCGCTGGATGCGCGTGCAGGCTTCTTCCAGAAGCGCCTCGGAGGTGGCGTAGGAGATGCGGAAATTCGGACCGAGGCCGAAGGCCGAGCCGAACACCACCGCGACGCCTTCCGCCTCCAGAAGTTCGGCGCTGAAGGTCTCGTCATTGTCGATGACCTTGCCGGACGCCGTCTTCCTGCCGATCAACCCTGCGCAGGACGGATAGACGTAGAACGCGCCTTCCGGCGAGGGGCAGGTGATGCCGCGCGCCTGGTTCAGCATCGACACGACGAGGTCGCGCCGCGCCTGGAAGATCGCCTTGTTTTTCGCGATGAAATCCTGCGGCCCGTTGAGCGCTTCTACCGAAGCCCACTGCGCGATCGTGCAGGCGCCGGAAGTCTGCTGGCCCTGGATCATGTCCATCGCCTTGATCAGTTCGACGGGGCCTGCGGCATAGCCGATGCGCCAGCCGGTCATGGCATAGGCCTTCGATACGCCGTTCATGGTCAGCGTGCGGCCATAGAGTCCCGGCTCGACCTCGGCGATCGTCTTGAAGACGAAATCGCCATAGGTAAGGTGCTCGTACATGTCGTCGGTGAGCACCCAGACATTGGGGTGCTTCAACAGGACATCGGCGAGCGCCCGGAGTTCGGCTTCGCTGTAGGCGGCGCCAGAAGGGTTGGACGGCGAGTTCAGCACGAGCCATTTGGTGCGCGGGGTGATTGCCTTTTCGAGCGCGGCCGCCGTCAGCTTGAAGCCGTTGTCGATCGTGGTCTCGGCGAAGGTCGCCGTGCCGCCGCACAGAGCAACCATCTCGGGATAGCTGACCCAGTACGGCGTCGGGATAACGACCTCGTCGCCGGGATTCAGTGTCGCCATGAAGGCGTTGAACAGGATCTGCTTGCCGCCGGTGCCGACGATCGTCTGCTCCGGGCGGTATTCCAGATTGTTCTCGCGCTTGAATTTCTTCGCGATCGCCTCGCGCAATGGCGCGATGCCGGAAACGGGCGGGTATTTGGTCTCGCCGCGCCGGATCGCGTCGATGGCGGCATTCTTGACATTGTCCGGCGTGTCGAAATCGGGCTCACCGGCGCCCAGGCCGATCACGTCCCGGCCGGCATTTTTCAGCTCACGCGCTTTTTGCGTGACCGCGATGGTCGCGGAAGGCTTTACGCGTGAAAGGGCGTCGGCAAGGAAGGCCATGACAGCAATGTCTCCAGTTCATGGTTTTCGGCAACGGAAAATCGGCCGCGCATCTCATGTCGGATTGCGCGCGAAATCGCAAGTCCCGCAGGCTACAGCGCATTGTCCTAGAGTTAGATGCAATCCTAGGTCGAGCGTTAACCGCCGGTCAAACTTGCCCTGCTAAAGATCATCGCAACGGCCAATCAAGAGCCGTATGAAACAGGGCAGTTGCGTTGCGTAAGTTCCGGGTCTCCCAGCTCCCGTCGCGGGATCGCTGGCGCAGTCCTGTCGGGCCGCTCACACGCTTCCGTCCGTCGGGAGCGCAGCCGATGACCGACCCAGAGGGCAAACCGCAGGATCTCGAAAGGGCGCTCGTTGTCGACGAGATCGGGATCGAAACCGGCATCTACAAGAATTATCGCCTGAAAACCGCCCACCAGCCGATCTTCAGGCGCGAGGGCGCGGAGCTTGTTCCTTTCGCGGTGGAGGCGCGTGTATCGCCATTTCGCGAGGGAAGCGCAGTCGCGCCCGCCGAGTTTTTCGAAGGGACGCCGCAATCGGACCGGGCCTTTGTGGAGGCTCTCTGCCGGGCGCTGCATCTGCGAAACCATCGCAATGTCGGCATAGACGAGCCGGAGCGCTTCGAACTCTACCTCACGATCGATCCGCGCTATGACGACTGGGACGCCCCGGACAGCGCGGCTCATTCCATCGCCGCGTTCGCCGGGGAGGCGGGCATACCGGCGGGCATGATCACATGCGAAATCCTCGACGCCGCAACGCTCGACGCGAAGGCGCTGGCAGCGCTGAGCGGCGAACTGCGCGGGCACGGCATGCGTGTTTCGATCGCCGAATTTCGCATCGGGCAGTCGGCGATCGACCGGGTCACCCAGATCCAGCCTGACGTCATCAAGATCGACGGGGCGTGGTTCCGCGACGTGCAGGAGAGTTCCGAGACCGCCCAGCTGTTTCCCGCGATCATCAACGCCTTTCAGGGGTTTGGCGCCAAGCTGTTGGTGCAGGGCATCGAAACGCCCGCCGAGCTGGAAGGGGCGCTGGATGCAGGCGCCGACTACCTGCAGGGCATGCTGCTTTCGCCGCCGGTGCTGGCGGGGTGCGC
>NZ_AHAM01000068.1 GCF_000236565.1 Mesorhizobium alhagi CCNWXJ12-2
GACCGGTTTCGGTCAGGCGCGGATAAAACGCCTCTTCGACCACGTCGCCGGTCGGCATCGCCGGAAGCGCGGACATCAGGGGAGTGCGGGCAATCGACTGTTCGCCGGCATATTCGGGTCCGGCTGCGATCAGCAGCGCGCCGCCGCGCTCAACATATTCGGCGATGTAGTCGTAATAGAGGATCGGCAGCACGTCCCGGTGCTGGTAGCGGTCGAAGATGATCAGGTCGAAATCGTGGATTTTCTCCACGAAGAGCTCGCGCGTCGGGAAGGCGATCAGCGACAATTCGTTTATCGGCGTGCCGTCCTGCTTCTCCGGCGGCCGCAAAATGGTGAAGTGCACCAGGTCGACCGAGGCGTCGGACTTCAAGAGATTGCGCCAGGTGCGCTCGCCGGCATGCGGCTCGCCAGAAACCAGCAGCACGCGCAGATTTTCGCGGATGCCGTCTATGATGGCGATGGCGCGGTTGTTGGTGTCCGTGAGTTCGCCTTCGATCGGGTCGATCGCCAGCTCGACGATATTGCGCCCGGCGCTCGGGATCGTCACCTGCAGCGGCGTCTCCTGGCCGATATTGGCGCGTTCGACCGAAACCAGCTGGCCGTTGATGGAGACGCGCACATCGACCGAGCCGCGCTCATTGCCGGTGGCGATGACGCGGTAGGTCATGTCGAGCGGCTTGTCGACGATGCCGAAGCGGGGTGCGTTCTCGAATCGGATGCGGCGGTCCCGCTCGCCCTCGTCGCCGGTGATCAGCGCGTGCAGCGGCGCGTCGAAGCCGGGCGCTGCCTGCGGCGCGTCGTGGACCTGCCCGTCGGTGACCATGATGGCGCCGGCGATGCGTGAAGGCGGCACGTCGCGGAAGGCGCTTTCCAGCGCGCCGAACAGGCGTGTTTCGGTGCGCTCGTCGGCGGCGTCGGCCTGGCCCGCTTCGACGATGCGCACGTCAAACTGCTTGAACCGCGCCAGCCGCTCCTGCAGCCCGGCGACGGCTTGCGTGGTCTCCTCGTTGCGATTGCCGATCTCCTGGCTCTGGCTGCGGTCGACGACCAGGGCTACGACGCTCTGCAGCGGCTCGCGCTCCTCATCGAGCAGCACCGGGTTCAAAAGCGCGGCTATCAGCGCCAGCAGCGCGGCGAAGCGGAACAGCGCGCCGCGCTGGCGGAACCATAGTCCGGCAAGCGCGATCAGCGTGATCGGCACCAGCACCGCCGCGAGGATCGGCCAGGACAGGAGGGGTTCGAAGGCGAGGGAATAGTTCATGTCACTGCCCCAGCCGTTCGAGCAGGATTGGCACATGCACCTGGTCGGATTTGTAGTTGCCGGTCAGCATGTACATGACGATGTTGACGCCCGCCCGCAGGGCATAGGCGCGCTGCATCGGATCGGCCGGCACGGTCGGCAGCATGGCGTCGCCATTCGCGTCCACCGCCCATGCGCCCGCGAAATCATTGGCGGTGATCATGATCGGGGTCACGCCGTCTCCGGTGCGGACCGGCCGGTTGTCGGTGTTCTGAGCCTCCAGCGACGCCTCGACCCAGAGCGGGCCGCCGTTGAAGCGGCCGGGAAACTCGGGAAGGATGAAGAACGCCTTGGTCAGAACGTGGTCAGGCGGTACGGGCTCCAGGGGTGGCACGTTGAGATTGCCGAGGATTTCGCGCAACCGCTCATTCGCAGGGCTCGCGGATCCGGAATCCAGCCCGGTCGAGAACTGGTCGCGGGTGTCGAAAAGCACGGTGCCGCCCTGCTGCATATAGGCGTCGATGCGGGCGATCGCCGCCTCGGTCGGCATCGCCGCATTCGGATCGATCGGCCAGTAGATGATCGGATAGAAGGAGAGTTCGTCGGCCGCGATGTCCACGCCGGCAGGCTGGCCCGGCTCCAGCGCGGTCTTTTCGACCAGGAAGCGCGATAGGCCGGCAAGGCCGGCGCGGCTGATCGAATCGACGCCGGCATCGCCGGTGAGCACATAAGCGAGCCTGGTCGTGGAGATCGCCTCGATCGCCTCGGCGTCGCCGGGCTTGGCGTCCTGCGCGTCGGCCTGGCCGGCGGGCGCGAAGACGGCCATGACGGCGACCAGCAGCGCTGCGACCGAGCCTGAGGTGCGCGCCGCGGGCTTCGGCCGGCGCGTGAACATGCCGCCCATCCAGAAGACGGCGAGCGTGTCGAGCACCATGAGCAGAAGCGCGGCGGCCACGAGCGGCCCTTTCAGGTTGCGCGATTCGTCGAAGGCATAACGCATTTCGGTGACCGGCGCTTCGATGCGCGGGCGAACGAGCGGCGCCAGCACCGTTTCTGCATCGAGCAGATTGTGGGCAAACACGCCCTCTTCGGTCCCGTAGAGGCCGGGCGGGTTCTCGATTGTCACCGGAACCTTGCCCGCGCCGACGGCCAATGGCCGCGCATCGGGCGTCGGCGGCACCAGCGCGCCGTTGGCTGCGATCATGCGGTAGGGCGCGAGCGAGCCGGCCTGCCCCTCCGCGCCGGCGGCGGCCGCGCCCTGGTTGCGCGACAGCTGCACGATGCGGCGCAGCATCTCGACGAAGCTGCCGGAGATCGGCAGGCTCGACCACGTGGCTTCGGGCGTGATGTGGAAGAGCACGACGGTACCTTGCTCACGCTTGGCCCCGGTAACCAGCGGCGTGCCGTCCGCCAGATTGGCCCAGGTGCGTTCAACAATGTCGGCCGTCGGTTCGGCCAGAACCTGCCGGGTGACCGTGACCTCGTTCGGCGGAGCCAGATCGGAGAAGGGGCCGGTCGGCGGAAATTCGGTGACCGGCTGCGGTTCGGTCCAGGACAGCGTGCCGCCCAGCGAGCGCTCGCCCACCCGAAGGCGCACCGGCAGCAATTCCTCGTCATTGCCGGCGGCGGCGAGCTTGGAGCCGGCGAAGCGCACCAGCGTGCCGCCATTCTGCACCCATTCGACGAGTTGGGCGCGGGCGGTCTCCGGGATGGTGCCGACATCCGCCATCACGATCATGGCCGGCTTCTGTTCGAGAAGCTGCGGAATGGCTTCGGCGAGATCGGGGCTCGACGGCTCGACCAGATCGGCGAAGGGTTCGAGCGCGCGGCGGATGTAGTAGAGGGGCGACAGCAGCGGCTGGGCGCGGTCGGCCTCGGACTGTGACAGAAGACCGACGCGGCGGCGCTTGGAATTTTCGTCGAGCACGCGTACCGCGCCGGCCTGCGGCTCGCCGTCGATGGCGATGGAGGAAAAGTCGTTGCGCAATTCGAACGGCACCTGCAGCCGCCCGGTCGCCTCGGCTTCGCCTGCACCAAAGGTCAGCGTGGCGTCCGCGATGCGACGGCCCTTGTCGTCAAAGGCTCCTGCCGTGACCTGGCGCATTGTCGGATCGGCGGCACGGACAGCGGAAATCCTGAAGCCGTCGACCTCATTCTCGGCCGCGGTCAGCCCGATTGCCGATAGCCGCTCGGGGACAGCCCAGACAACATTCGCGGCGCCGCCGAGAAGATTGCCGAAAGCCGCTTCGTCGCCCTCGGAGGCCAGCCCGTCGGCGAGGACCGCGACGCTGGCGCCCGGCAGTGTTTCAAGAGCTGCGGCAACGCGCGCATAGACGGCGGGACGGTCGACCGGCACCGGTCGCGGTTCCGTGGCGCGGAGCTTGTCCCGGGCGGCCTCGGCGTCGAACGGCCCGATTTCCGCATTGGGCTTTTCAGCCGTGAACGCCAGCAGCACCGGCACGCCAGTCGAGGCGGCGTCGGCGATCAGGCGCTCTGCCGTGGCGACTCGGCGGTCCCAATCCGGGGCGCTCGCCCAGCCATTGTCGACGACCAGCGCGAGCGCCGCGCCGCCGGTCGGCAGTTTTTCCCGTGGGTTGAATACCGGTTCGGCCAACGCAAGCACAATCAGCGCGGCCATCAACAGCCGCAGCAATGTCAGCCACCAAGGGCTTTGATGCGGCGTCTCTTCCTTTTTCATCACCCGCGCCAGGATCTTCAGCGGCGGAAAGACTTCCATCTGCGGCTTTGGCGGCGTGAGCCTGAGCAGCCACCAGATGACCGGAAGCGCGAGCAGTCCCCAGAGGATTGCCGGGAAACCGAAGGAGAGCGGCAGCCAACTCATGCGCGCACTCCCGAAGCATAGCCCCCATCGGCAGTCATGAACGCATGCACGCGGACCAGCGCGTCGGAGGCCAGGCGGTCAGTATGATTGACGGTGAAGCTCCAGCCGAGGCGCTTGCACCAGGCGGCGAGTTCCTGCCTGCGGGCCGTGTACTGCCAGCGATAGGCCTCGCCCAGCGTTTCGGCGCGGCCGGCCGTCAGCTTCTCGCCGGTTTCGGGATCGGTGAACTCGGTGCGGCCGGAATAGGGGAAGGTTTCCTCGGCGGGATCAGCCACCTCGATCAGATGGGCCCGCACGCCGTGGCGCGCCAGGACGTCGAGCCATGCCATCGTCTCTTCGATCGGATCGAGGAAATCGCTGGTGATGACGATGTCGGAGAAGCGGCGGAGGATGGAAAGGTCAGGCTTGGCGACCAGTTCGGAGGCGTGACTGAGATGCGACGCCAGGCGCTCCGCGCCGTTGCGGGAAGTGAAAGGATCGGTGAGGCCGGGCCAGGCGATGCGCTCGCCGCTGCGCGACAGAAGCTCGGCCATTGCGAGGATCAAAACCAGTGCGCGCGATTCCTTCGACACGGTCGCGCCCGCCGATTTGTAGAGCATCGACGGCGAGGGATCTGCCCAGAGCCAAACCGTGTGCGCGGCCTCCCATTCGCGGTCGCGCACATAGGTGTGGTCGTCGCGAGCCGAACGGCGCCAGTCGATGCGGGCCATCGCCTCGCCCTCGACATAGGGCCGGAACTGCCAGAAATTCTCGCCGATGCCGCGCTTGCGGCGGCCGTGCCAGCCGCCGATCACCGTGTTGACGACGCGTCGGGCCTCGACCAGCAGGTCGGGCACCAGCGAGGCGCGCATCCTGGCCCGGGCGAGCGCATCGCGCGTAAGGACCGGGGAGGACGCCTCGCCGACACGCGCCATCAGGCTAGATACCTTTCACCAGCCGCGCCACCACGTCGCGCACCGACATGCCTTCGGCGCGAGCCGCGAAGGTCAGCGCCATGCGGTGCTGGAGGACAGGCTCGGCCAGCGCCTTGATGTCGTCGATCGACGGGGCAAGCCGGCCATCGTAGAGAGCACGGGCGCGGGCGCAGAGCGTCAGCGCCTGGCTGGCGCGCGGGCCAGGCCCCCAGGCGACATGCTTGTCGGTTTCGGCATTCTCCTGGCCGGGGCGGGCGGAGCGCACGAGCGCGAGGATCGCCTCAACCACGCTTTCCGGCACCGGCATGCGGCGGATCAGATGCTGGATTTCCTTCAGACGCTCTGGCGTCAGCACATTTTGCGCTCGGGCGTCCTCGGTGCCGGTGGTCTCGAGCAGGATGCGGCGCTCGGCTTCCAGTTCGGGATAAAGAATGTCGATCTGCATCAGGAAGCGGTCGAGCTGGGCTTCGGGCAGCGGATAGGTGCCCTCCTGCTCCAGCGGGTTCTGCGTCGCGAGCACATGGAAGGGCGAGGGCAGATCGTGGCGCTCGCCGGCCACCGTCACATGATATTCCTGCATCGATTGCAGGAGCGCCGACTGGGTGCGCGGGCTGGCGCGGTTGATCTCGTCGGCCATCAGCAACTGCGCGAAGATCGGACCGGGAATGAAACGGAAGGAGCGCTTTCCCAACTCGTCCTGCTCCATGACTTCGGAACCGAGAATGTCCGACGGCATCAGGTCCGGCGTGAACTGAATGCGGCGGGCATCCATGCCGAGCACGATGCCCAGCGTTTCGACCAGCTTGGTCTTGGCAAGGCCGGGAACGCCGACCAGCAAGGCATGGCCGCCGGCAAGAAGCGCCACCAGCGTGCGTTCGACGACGCTTTCCTGGCCGAATATGACGCGGCCTACCCCTTCCCGAACGCGTGAAATGTCGGCAAGCGCCTTTTCGGCCTCGGCGATCATGTCCTTTTCGCTTATCGGGGCCTGCTTGATGATGATGCTCATGCCGCTTCGGTCCTCATTTGCCTGGAACGCCGGCCAGCAGGTTTCCAGTGCCGCGATTCGCACATGACGGGTGTGCTCTAATGAACTTAAATCACCCAATCAGGCTGACAAGCGGAACAACAGTGACTATTTCGTGACGATGGACAATCAAGCGCGACCGGAGAAAGACAGCCTTGCCGCCGCCGGCGATACCGCGGATCTGTCCGCGCTGATCTCCCGCGCGGCACGCGCGGGCAAGGGCCTGCCGCCGGTTGAGCGCTGGAATCCGGACTTCTGCGGCGATCTCGACATGGAGATCAAGGCAGACGGGACATGGTTCTATCTCGGCACTCCGATCGGCCGCATGCCGCTTGTCCAGCTATTTTCGACGGTGCTGCGCAAGGATGCCGACGGCAAGACCTATCTGGTCACACCGGTCGAGAAGGTCGGCATCAGGGTCGTCGATGCGCCGTTCGTTGCGGTGGAGATGAGCGTGACGGGAGAGGGCGACGAGCAGAAGATAACGTTCCGCACCAATGTCGGCGATGTCGTTGAGGCAGGGCCGGAGCACCCGCTGCGCTTCGTCGACGAGCCCGAGACGGGTGGCCTGAAGCCCTACGTGCTGGTGCGCGGCCGGTTGGAGGCACTGGTGGCGCGACCGGTCATGTACGAGCTTGTCCAGTATGGCGAGGAGATCGAGGTCGACGGCAGGCTCATGTTTGCGGTGCGTTCCGGCGGCGAGGTCTATCCGATCATGCCGGCGGAAATCCTGAAAAGATTGAGCGCCTGACCGTGGATGCCTTCGCAGCAAAACCCTATTCCGCCGCCGACTTCCGGCTGCGCGCCGTCGCCGAACGCATCGACGATGACGAGGAGTATGGTGACCACCGCTTCAACCCGCAGCATGGTCCTCTGATCCGGCGGACCGATCTGCGCGATGCAGCGGTGCTCGTCCCGGTCGTCGATCATGGCGACGAGGCGACCGTGATCCTGACCAAGCGTGCGGAAAAGCTGCGCAATCATTCGGGGCAGGTGGCGTTTCCGGGCGGCCGTATCGACCCAACGGATCCGACCCCGGAACATGCGGCGCTGCGCGAGACGATGGAGGAGATCGGTCTCGATGCCGGCCATATCGAGATCATCGGCCGGATCCCGGATTATGTGGCGGGCAGCGGCTATCGCATTGCGCCGGTGCTCGGTATCGTCCGGCCCGGCTTCCAGCTCACCATCAACGAGCATGAGGTCGATGCCGCCTTCGAGGTACCGCTGCGCTTCCTGATGGATCCCGCCAACCACCGCCGCGACAGCCGCATGTGGGACGACAAGGAGTGGTTCTATTACGATATGCCCTATGGCGGGCGGCGGATTTGGGGCGTGACGGCCGGCATCATCCGCACGCTCTATGAGAGGCTCTATACGTGAACGGGATGACCCAGATCGCCGGGGCTGACTGGCTCGCCCGGGACGAGCTGCAGCGATTGCTGAACGCGCTTTCGGCGGACGGCGAGGAGGCCCGCATCGCGGGTGGCGCGGTGCGCAACGCGCTGCTCGCCGAACCGGTTTCCGACATAGACATCGCGACGACGAACCTGCCGCAAGAGACTGTGCGCCGTGCGGAGGCCGCCGGTTTCAAGGCCGTGCCCACCGGCGCCGAACACGGCACGATTACGGTCATCGCCGGCGGCAAGCCTTACGAGGTGACCACGCTGCGCGCCGATGTCGAGACTGACGGGCGGCGCGCGAAGGTGCGGTTCGGGCGCAACTGGAAGGAAGATGCGCAAAGGCGGGACTTCACCATCAATGCGCTCTACGCCGAGGCTGACGGAACCGTGGTGGACCTGGTGGGCGGGCTGGCCGATATCGAAACGCGGAGGCTGCGGTTCATAGGGAATGCCGAAGACCGCATCCGCGAGGATTATCTGCGCATTCTGCGATTCTTCCGGTTTTTCGCCTGGTACGGGACCGGACGGCCGGATGCGGAGGGTGTGAAGGCCTGCGTCCGGCTGAAGGACGGGCTCGACCAGCTTTCGGCGGAGCGGGTCTGGAGCGAACTGAAGAAGCTGCTTTCGGCGCCCGATCCGTCGCGTGCACTGCTCTGGATGCGGCAGGCGGGCGTCTTGACCCGCGTTTTGCCGGAAAGCGAGAAGTGGGGCATCGACGCAATCCACCCACTGGTCAGGGCCGAGCTGGAACTGGGCTGGACGCCTGATCCGCTGCTGCGCCTGATGGCCATCGTGCCGGCGGATGCGGAGCGGATGGCAGGCCTGGCGGAGCGGCTCAAGCTGTCGAATGCGGATGCGGAGCGTCTGTCGCATTGGGCCAAGACTGCCCCGGTCGCCTCGAACTTGCCGGAAGACGCATTGGCCAAGCTGCTCTACCGGGGCGATCGCCGCGGTTTCATCGACCGCCTGCGATTGGCGCTAGCTTCCGCGAGGGCGCGGGGGGTGGAGGACAACAAGGCACTGATGGAGGCAGGCGGATTTTCGCGTCTACTGGCTTATGCGGAGCAATGGCAGAAGCCGGAACTCCCAATCAGGGGACGCGACCTGGCCGGCCTGGGAGTCAACGACGGACCGCGCATGGGCGAGTTGCTGCGCGAACTGGAAAATCAATGGGTTGATGGCGGCTTTTCGCACGATCGCGGCGCGCTGCTGGACCGCGCCGCGACAATGTTGAGAGACTGATTCAAGCGATTGACGATTTGAATCAACTGGCTCGCGGCCTGAATCACCAAGTCGCCGCAACAGCCTGTTTCAAAACATGTTTTAGGCCGCGTCGCGAACCTTTTCGATGCGCGACCGGATCGCCTCTATCATGGTCTCGCGAATGATCGTTTCGCCGTGCGTTTCGCGCAGATGCTCGACGGCGCGCCGCATGATTTCGGCCTCTTCCTCATGGCGCGTGTGCCAGTCGCAGCCCGGGACAAGCGATCCGCAGTGAAATTCCTTCATCGGTTTCTCCTTTCCTCGTTCTGGCGGGGGAACCAGCATAACATGGAATCGGGCGATAGGTTGCCGACGGAGGCAATTTTCCCGGATGCGGCTTGCGCTACTGATTGAGCGAGACCGCGTTCGAGGGGGCGAGCCATTCGCTTACGACGGCAACGTCGTCGTTGCCGAGATCGTGCCCGGACTTGATCGTGCGGGCTTCGACGCGGCCGCCATGCTTGCGCAGCATCGCTTCAAGCGCGGGGGCAAAGGGTGCGTAGATGCTGTCGGCTGCCCCGGCGACGGTGAGGAACCGCGTGCCGGACAGGTCGACATCGGGAATGCTCTCCAGCACCGACATGGGCCGTAGCAGCACCGCGCGCTCGACAAGGCCCGGATGCAGGAGCGCCATTGCGGCCAGGAGATTGGCGCCGTTCGAATATCCGATGAAGGTGGTGTTGGCGAGATCGAGCTTCTTCGCTTCGACCGCGTCGCGCAGAAAAGACGCGAAAGCTTCGGCCTCGGAGCGGATGTCGTGCTGGTCGAACCGGGTCGGCGTGAGGCGACGGTACCAGCGCGTAACGCCGTCCTGGACGAGCCGTCCGCGAATGCCCATCAGTACGGCATGGGGATCTATACGCGAGGCAAGATCCATCATCGTCGTCTCGTCGCCGCCGGAGCCGTGCAGCAGCACGAAGGTTTCCCCGGTTGCGGGTTTCGGCTGCCTGCGCAGGACGAGGAAGCGATCCGACCGCTCGATCGCCGATACCTCGTCCCGCGGGGCTGAGTCGACATCTACGCCGGTCGAACGATTCGGGGCTAGGGGCACGGCCGCGTCTCCTGCTGTGGGAATATCGGCGCAGAACTGGAGCGCCTCCGCGTTGAGGGCGGGGTTCTTCTTTGCCGCTGCCGCGATCTTTCCCGGCGATGGGTTGCGGTCGCAATCAGACAGGTCGCTGGCATTGCCCATGCTCGCGAAGCCCAAGGTGATGACGATCGACAGCAAGCCGATGATGCAGTTTCTGGCCATTGGCCGACCCTGTCAGCTGAACGTTAATCATTCCGGAGCCTGCAGTTCCCGCCATGTCTGCCGCAGCCGACATGCCAGCGGAATTCGCCCTTTGCCCCAACCTTGTTCGCTTATAGCGGTCTCTTGCCGGCTACTCATCACACGATTTGATGATCCGGGAAGAAGACGGGCGGGTGTGTCCCGAAGGTCACGCGGGTTGCGGCTACGGCCATTTCACTTCCGGCGGCAAACTCGACAGGATCGAGTCGACATTGCCGCCGGTCTTGAGCCCGAAAATGGTGCCGCGGTCGTAGAGCAGGTTGAACTCGACGTAGCGGCCTCGCCGGATGAGCTGTTCCTCGCGGTCGCCGTCGGTCCAGTTCAGGTTGAAGTTGTTGCGGACCAGATGCGGGTAAACCACCGCGAAGGTGCGGCCGACATCCTGGGCGAAGCGGAAGTCGGCGTCCCAGCCGCCACTCTCCTGTGGAGACTGCAGCCAATCGAAGAAAATGCCGCCTATCCCGCGTGGCTCGTTGCGGTGTGGGAGGTAAAAATACTCGTCGCACCAGGCTTTGTATTTTTCGTAGTCGGCGACCGTCCGGTTCTTTTCGCAGGCAAATCGCATGGCCTTGTGGAAGGCGATTGCGTCGGGATCCTCCTGGCTGCGGCGGCGGTCGAGCACCGGCGTCAGATCGGCGCCGCCGCCGAACCAGTTGCGCGAGGTCACGACCATGCGCGTGTTCATGTGGACGGCCGGCACGTTCGGGTTCCATGGATGCGCGATGAGCGAAATGCCGCTTGCCCAGAAGCGCGGATCCTCCTCGCCGCCGGGCATCTGCTTGCGGAACTCCGGCGAGAATTCGCCATAGACCGTGGAGGTATGAACGCCGACCTTCTCGAAGACGCGGCCGTGCATCATCGACATGACACCCCCGCCGCCCTGGCCTTCCTGGCGCTGCCACGGCGTGCGCTCGAAGCGGCCGACCGCCCATGACGATTGCGGACCAGCGAGATCGTCCTCGATCTTCTCGAGCGCCGCGCAGATGCGATCGCGCAATTCCTCGAACCACGCCCGCGCGGCTGCCTTCTTGTCTTCAACGTCTTCCGGCAGCCCAGCCGGTATTTCGGGGCGTTCCATGCGCCGTCTCCGCTTCCTGCCGTTTCCACAGCCCGCGGGCATGCAAAAATGACTCGTTTTTTCCGGCGCGATCCCTAATCTCTAATTGTCCAGGGTCAAGGAGTTCCTGTGCGCACCCCGACGCGGCCGCCGCTCGATGGTCTAAAGAAAAGGCTCGATCAAAGCCGGGCCGAGAATGCGCGCATGCCGCGCGACGGGTTTTTGCGCGAGACTTTCGTGCTGCCGCGCAGCGACGCCCGAAAGAAGGCCAAGGAGTGGTTCGACCGTTGGCCTAAGCAGGCCTACTGGACCTCCATCGAAAGCTGGTTCGAGCGCCCCGGCGACGTCATAGAGTTCACCATCAGGCGCCTGCCAAGTTCCGACTAGGCGCGACAACAAGCCGCCGCGGGCCTGGGCCTTCCTCGGCCAGCCGGTCTCCCGGATTGCGCAATTTGCAGCGGTCGATCGACAGGCAGCCGCAGCCGATGCAGTCGGTCAGCCCATCGCGCAGTTTCTGCAACTGGAGAATCCGACGATCAAGATCGGCCGCCCATCCTTGCGATAGCGCATTCCAGTCGTCGCGGTTCGGCGTCCTGCCGTCCGGCAGCGAGGCGAGCGCGGCGCGGATCTCGGCCAGCGAAATGCCGACCTCCTGCGCCACCTTGATTATCGCGACCCTGCGCAGGACGTCGCCGCCATAGCGGCGCTGGTTGCCGCCTGTTCGGTGGCTTTGGATCAGTCCTTTCGTTTCGTAAAAGTGCAGGGCCGAAACCGCCACTCCGCTCCGGACCGCGACCTGCCCCACTGTCAATTCCTTCGCCATGCCGGATTTCCGCTTGACCTCAACTTAAGTCGAGGTTGTAGCAAGCTATCCCTGACGATGCAAACCGAAGGGAATTGCGATGCTTTTGAATGTAAGGGTTGCCGTCGGCGTCCGCGCATCGGGTTGCGGAGTGATTGCGTGGCGGATCGGCGTTCAATTCAGGGTACTTTCAGCCGACCTGCCTGATCGCTTCGCCAGCCGCCATTGCGGCGCTCAGCGCGACGTTGAGGCTGCGCCCGCCGCCCTTCATCGGGATCAGCAGGCGCGCGTCGGCGCGGTCGCGGACCTGGTCCGGAACGCCGGCCGATTCGCGCCCGAACAGAAGTATGTCGCCATCGGCGAAGCTGAACGCAGTGTAGGGCAGGGCGGCTTTGGTCGAAAACAGCAGCAGCCGGCGCGCTTCGCTCCGCCGCCAATCTTCGAACCGCGCAAAATCGACATGGCGGGGGAGGGCCGCCATTTCGAGATAGTCCATGCCCGCGCGCCGGAGATTGCGGTCGGAGAGGTCGAACCCGGCCGGCTCGATGATGTCGACGGCGACCCCGAGGCAGGCAGCCATGCGAAGGATTGTGCCGGTATTGCCGGCAATGTCCGGTTGGTAAAGCGCGATGCGAATGCCGTCGGCCAATATCGTCTCCAGCTAATAAGTGTCCATACAGCAACACCGTCGGCGACTTCGCCGCGATGGCCGTCTTCCGCATGGTCAAGGCGGCCGAATGAGTTTATAGAGCCGCCATTGTCAACTCGAACCGAAGGAGGCGGACATGGAATTCATGATGACCGTAGATATCCACCGCCCCATCCGCGGGCTAAGCGCCCTGGCGGTTTCGGTTCGACGCTTTACCTGACATTTCAAAGCTTCATCGTCTCGATTCCCGCCGGACCTTTTCATGGTTTCCGAAGGAATCTTGCTATGTCTTCCAATATCGACAAGGGCCAAAAGGCCCCCTCCGTAGATGAGCGCCGCCAGGGCCTTCGGGCCGTGGACGGCGCACCAGACCTGAACCGGCAAAAGCTCGAGGCGTGGGAACTCGCCATCGGCATTCGAAGTCCGGTCGCGCACCCACCAGGCCGGGCGGTTCGCTCGCATCGGGGCAATCTTCCCGATGTCGACATGTCGCTTGCGGTTCCGTTTCCGACCAAGCCGTCGCGCGTCAGCATGATCGCAGGATGGGTCCGGAATGTGCTCCGCGACCCGGCCAAGGAAGAGCGGCGCCACCCGTTTGTCAGGAGTTCGTGACAGGCGGGTCGGCGAAGCGGCCTCGACGCCTTAAGGTGTCGGGGCCGAACCCACGCTGGAATCAGGCCGGCCAGTATCCATCTTAGCTTCACGCCTGCACGGTTGGTGCGCAGCGGCATGAGGCGCCTTGAAAGACCGAGAAAATGTTCCGCTGGTTTGAACAGAAGCTCAATCCGTTTCCGGTCGAAGAACCGGTCGAGCCGCCCAATACGCTGGTCGCCTTCTGCCTGCATTACACAAAGGGCGCCTGGCCCTATATCATCGCCGCCGCGATCCTGATGTCGGCGATCGCGATCACCGAAGTCTGGATGTTCGCCTTCCTCGGAAACATCGTCGACTGGCTGTTGGTGCAAAATCGCGAAACATTCCTGGAGACCGAGGGCTGGAAACTCGCCGGCATGGCCTTCATCGTGCTGATCGCGTTGCCGGGGACGGTGCTGCTGCACTCGCTGATTTCGCAGCAGACATTGATGGGCAACTACCCGATGCGCATCCGCTGGCAGGTGCACCGTTACCTGCTCAAGCAGTCGATGACGTTCTATCAGGACGAGTTCGCCGGCCGTATCGCCACGAAGCTGATGCAGACCGCGCTTGCCGTGCGCGAATGCATCATCAAGCTGATCGATGTCCTCAACTACGTCGTCGTCTATTTCCTCGGCATGCTGTTCATCGTCGGCTCGTCCGACTGGAGGCTGGCCGCGCCGCTCGCCGTCTGGCTTGTGTGCTATGTCGGGCTGCTGCGCTACTTCGTGCCGTATCTCGGCGCCGTTTCCCAGGAACAGGCCGATGCCCGCTCAGTCATGACCGGCCGGGTGGTCGACAGCTACACCAACATTCAGACCGTGAAACTGTTTTCACATGCCAGGCGCGAGGCTTCCTTCGCACGGGAGGGCATGGCGACTTTCATGGACACGGTCTACCGCTCGATGCGGCTCGTAACGCAACTCTACGGGGCCCTCTACGTCATCAATGCGCTGCTGCTGTTCTCCGTCGGGGCGCTGTCGATCTGGCTGTGGCTCCACGAGGCGGTCACGATCGGAGCGGTCGCCGTCGCGATCGGCCTGGTCCTGCGGCTCTGGGGCATGTCGCAGTGGATCATGTGGGAGATGTCCGGCCTGTTCGAGAATATCGGCACGGTGCAGGACGGCATCGGCTCGATCTCGCTGCCACGGCTTGTCGAAGACAGGCCGGGGGCGAAAGACATCGATGTCACCAACGGCGAGATCGAATTCGAGACAGTCCGGTTCCACTACGGCAAGAGCAAGGGCGTCATCGAAGACCTGTCGCTCAAGGTTCGTCCCGGCGAAAAGGTCGGCATCGTGGGGCGATCGGGCGCAGGCAAGTCGACGCTGGTGAACCTGCTCCTGCGCTTCTACGATCTGGAGAGCGGCCGCATCCTGATAGACGGCCACGATATTGCTACCGTTACCCAGGACAGCCTGCGCGCCAATATCGGCGTGGTGACGCAGGATACCTCGCTGCTCCACCGCTCCGTGCGCGATAACATTCTCTACGGCCGGCCCGATGCCACGGAGGAGATGATGGTGGAAGCCGCCCGGCGCGCCGAGGCGTTGGACTTCATCGACAGCCTTTCCGATCCGAAGGGGCGCAGGGCGTTCGACGCCCATGTCGGCGAGCGCGGCGTCAAGCTCTCCGGCGGTCAGCGGCAGCGCGTCGCGATTGCCCGTGTGATGCTCAAGGACGCGCCGATCTTGATACTCGATGAGGCGACATCGGCGCTCGACTCGGAGGTAGAGGCCGCGATCCAGGAGAACCTCTACCGGCTGATGGAGGGGAAGACGGTGATCGCGATCGCGCATCGGCTCTCGACCATCGCCGCGATGGACCGGCTCGTGGTCATGGACGAGGGACATATAGTCGAGGACGGCACGCATGAGGAACTGCTCGCCCGAGACGGGCTCTACCGGCAATTGTGGCAAAGGCAGTCCGGCGGGTTCCTTCTGGATGGCGATCCGGTGGAGTCGGCTGTCCTGAAGGGGCAGGCCGCGGAGTGAAGCCAGACGGACGCGGGATGCGGCTTCTTCGCGGGAATTTCCCGGCGGCTTTCCTATATTGGTTCAGCCGGGCGGCGGACCGGCATGGCGAATGGCGAGAATGAATGGCTGACGAGGGATTTCGCAACAGGCTGTGGCAACGCTTCGAGGGAGCGGTGGATCCCTTCCAGGACACCGACCGGGAAGTGCTGCCGGCGAGCGCCTGGCGGTTCATCCTTTATTTCGCCCGGCAGGCGACGGGGCCGTTCGCCCTCCTGCTGATCGTCGGCGGCGCCGCGGGCGCGGTCGATGCGGCGCTCTACTGGTCCGTCGGCTGGCTGATCGACCTGCTGGACAATTCCAATCCACAGACGCTGTTTGCGGATCATTGGCCCGAACTCGCAGCCCTGCTTGCGCTGTTGCTGGTGGTGCGAACCGTCGTGATGATCGCTTCGGCGGTGGTCGAGCAGCAGATCGTGGTGCCGGGTTTCTATTCGATGGTGCGCTGGCAGGCTTTTCGCCGCGTCATCGAACAGCCCTACGATTTCTACCAGAACGATTTTGCGGGGCGCATCGCCACCAAGATCATGCAGGGCGGCGAGGCGGTCGGCGATTTCATCGTCAACATCCTGCAGACGATGTGGTCGTTCCTGACTTTCGTTGTCCTGGCGATCACAATATTGGTTTCGGTCGACCCGATGATGGGCCTGGTCGTCGCCCTGTGGTTCGCCGGATATGCCTCGATCGTCTATCTCCTGCTGCCCGAGATGCGCAGCGCCGGCCGCGCCACGGCGGACGAACGCTCGATCTTCAACGGCCGTCTGGTCGACGCCTTCACCAACATCATGGCCGTCAAGCTCTTCGACAGCGGGCGGCGCGAGCACGCCTATGTGCGCGACGGGCTGGAGCGCTTCCTGCGCGCGGTGATGCGGCTGACACGCGCGGTCACGACGGTCCGCGCCTCCGTTGCCATCATCAACGGCGCGATGATGAGCGCGATTGCGGCAATCTGCATCTACAAGTTCACCCAGGGCGGAATTTCCACGGGCGCAATCGCCGCGGCACTTGGCCTCGTCTTTCGGCTGAACCAGATGTCGGGCTGGATGATGTTCAACATCAACGGCCTGATCCGGAACTACGCTACCGTGCAGGATGCGACGCGGACGATCTCCGTAAGGCCGGCCATACGTGACGCGCCCGATGCGAAGGTGATGCCGCGCGCCATGGGCGACATCAGGTTCGAGAACGTCTCCTTCCACTATGGCAAGGGCGGCGGCATCATCGAAAACCTCAACCTGCATATCCGGCCTGGCGAGCGCGTGGCGCTGGTCGGTCCGTCCGGCGCCGGCAAGACAACCATCGTCAATCTGGCGCTGCGGCTGTTCGACGTCGAGGCGGGCCGCATCCTGATCGACGGCCAGGATGTTCGTTCGGTGACGCAAGGATCGCTGCGCGAGCAGTTCGGCGTGGTCAGCCAGGACGCAATGCTGATGCACCGCTCGATCCGCGACAATATCGGCTACGGCAGGGCGGGAGCCAGCCAGGCCGAGGTCGAGGATGCGGCACGGCGCTCGGAGGCGCACGAATTCATCCGGGGCGTTTCCGATCCGAAAGGCCGCAGGGGCTACGACGCGCATGTCGGCGAACGCGGCGTCAAGCTTTCGGGTGGCCAGCGCCAACGCGTCGCCATTGCGCGCATGATGCTGAAAGATGCGCCGATCCTGATTCTCGACGAGGCGACATCGGCGCTCGATTCGGAAGTCGAGGCAGCGATCCAGGACAATCTCTACCGGCTGATGGAGGGCAAGACCGTCATCGCGATCGCACACCGCCTGTCGACGATCGCAGCGCTCGACCGGCTGATCGTGCTCGACAAGGGACGCATCGTCGAGGAGGGGACGCATGATGCTCTGATCGCGCGCGGCGGCCTTTACGCGCAGCTCTGGAAGCGGCAATCCGGCGGCTTCCTGGCCAACCAGTTGGCGGCGGAATAGGTTCGCCGCAATATGTCTGCCCGGCTGCCTGAAAACTTTGCTGTTTCCTTCGCTGCAGAGACCAGCCTCAGCGCGGTCGACCAGGAGATATTGGCTGAAAAAGCGACCTCCCTCGGCAATGCCGGCCGCAAGGTCGAGACCTGCATGGAAAAGCTCCGTTCGCACCAGGGCGACAGTGAAACGCGGATGGCGCTGGTCAAGAGTGCCGCCGATGCCGTCTATGCGTATTTCGTGCAGCGCGAACTTTGCGGATTCCGCCGCCACGATGATATCATCCGCGACTACGGAATACCGCGGGAAGTGCTGGTCAGGCTGGGCGCAAGGTAGGCCGGAGCGGCAGCGCCGTTCATTCCAGCCATTCGGTTATGAACTTTTCCGATGCGTGGACATCGATTGTAATGAGCGGTTCAGGTCCGAGATTGCGGAACTTGTGGGGCATGTCGGCCGGAACAACCACAATCTGGCCGGCGCTTGCCTCGATTTCACTGTCGCCGACGGTAAAGAGCGCCCGACCCGACCGGATGATGAATGTTTCCGGATAAGGGTGCTTGTGGAGCCTCGGTCCGCCGCCGATCCTGTCGAAATCGTTGAACACAATGGAAATACCGGCGCCGTATGGCATGCCCTGCATTTCTCCATGCCAGCGGTCGCCTTCGGCCCAGCCTTCCTTATCGATCACATGTGCCATGAGAGGATGATATGCCGCCGGATTTCTTCGTGTCGAGCGCCGCGACGCGCCAGGGTCTGTTCAGCACAGATACGACCGGTCGGCACAGGCCTTGCCAGCGCCGAAATAGTCTTGCACCCGGCCTGCACCGCGGCCCCGCGACAATCTGCCGTCACCCCCTTGCACCGTCTGGACATAAGCGGGCTTCGCGCATAAACCGATGCCCGAATGCCGGATGGGTCGACCGGCCCGTCGCGCATGCGCCGACGGCGCCAGACCGACGGAGCAAGATCTGGCTCCAGCCGGCATAAAGTAAGGCGAAAGGATCATAGTCCCGTGAGCGCAACCGACACGACCGAGCCGACCCGGCGGGATTTCCTCTACGTGGCCACCGGCATGGCCGGAGTGGTCGGCGCGGGCGCCGTTGCGTGGCCCTTCATCGATCAGATGCGCCCGGACGCTTCGACGCTGGCGCTCGCCACGATCGAGGTCGACGTATCAGCGCTCCAGCCCGGCATGTCGCTGACGGCCAAATGGCGGGGCCGACCAGTCTTCATTCGCAACCGTACGCCGGAAGAGATCGAAGCGGCGAAAGCGGTTTCGCTGGATGAACTCAAGGATCCGGTTGCGCGCAATGCCAATATCGCCGGCGATGCGCCGGCCACCGACCTCGACCGCTCCGCGGGCGAAGGCAAGGAAAACTGGATTGTCATGGTTGGCGTGTGCACCCATCTCGGCTGCGTTCCGCTCGGCCAGCAGGGTGATTTCGGCGGCTGGTTCTGCCCTTGCCACGGATCGCACTACGACACGGCCGGCCGCGTCCGCAAAGGTCCGGCGCCCGAAAACCTGGCCATTCCGACATTCCAGTTCGTTTCCGACACCACGATCCGGATCGGCTGAGGTTTCTGGGGGATATCATGAGCGGTGGACACTCGACATACACGCCGAAAACGGGCCTTGGCCGCTGGGTCGATGCACGCATGCCTTTGCCGCGCCTGGTGTACGATTCATTCGTCTCCTACCCGGTGCCGCGCAATCTGAACTACGCCTACACGTTCGGCGGCATTCTGGCGATCATGCTGGCGTCGCAGATACTCACGGGCGTCGTGCTGGCCATGCACTACACCGCGGAAACCACGCTCGCCTTCGCATCGGTCGAAAAGATCATGCGCGACGTGAATTCGGGCTGGCTTCTGCGCTACCTGCACTCAAATGGCGCGTCGTTCTTCTTCATCGCGGTCTACATCCACATTTTCCGCGGCCTCTACTACGGCTCCTACAAGGCGCCACGTGAGCTGCTCTGGATTCTCGGCTGCATCATCTACCTGCTGATGATGGCTACGGGCTTTATGGGCTACGTGCTGCCCTGGGGCCAGATGAGCTTCTGGGGCGCGACCGTCATCACCGGCTTCTTCACGGCGATCCCGCTGGTCGGCGACTGGATCCAGCAATTGCTTCTGGGCGGCTTCGCGGTCGACAATCCGACACTCAACCGTTTCTTTTCGCTTCACTATCTGCTGCCGTTCATGATCGCCGGCGTCGTCATTCTGCACGTCTGGGCGCTGCATGTTACCGGGCAGACCAACCCGACCGGCATCGAGGTGAAGTCCAAGACCGACACGCTGCCCTTCACGCCCTATGCGACCTTGAAGGACGCGTTCGGCATGCTGGTTTTCCTGCTCGTGTTCGCGTACTTCCTCTTCTACATCCCCAATTATCTGGGCCATCCCGACAACTACATCATCGCTGATCCTCTGAAGACGCCGGCGCACATCGTGCCCGAATGGTATTACCTGCCCTTCTACGCGATCCTGCGCGCCATCACCTTCAACATCGGCCCGATCGATTCCAAGCTCGGCGGCGTGCTTGCAATGTTCGGCGCGATCGCGGTGCTGTTCTTCGTGCCCTGGCTCGACACGTCCAAGGTGCGCTCGGCCGCCTACCGCCCCTTGTACAAGCTGTTCTTCTGGCTCTTCGCAGCGAACGCGCTGTTCCTGGGCTGGCTCGGCTCGCGTCCGGCGGAAGGCGCCTATGTGGTGATGTCGCAGATTTCGACGCTGTACTATTTCGGCTTCTTCCTCGTGATCATGCCGGTTCTCGGTTACATCGAGACGCCGCGGCGCCTGCCGAACTCGATCACCGAAGCGGTGCTTAAGAAGAACAAGATGGGTGGCGCCGCGCATCTGGCCCACGCGCCTGCGTCGCCGGAAATCAAAGGCTAGTTGAGAATCTTGAGAGGGACTTTCGGAATGAAGAAGATTCTCAACGGTCTTGCCGTGGCGGGCTTCGTCCTGGCCGGCGCGCTCGGCGCAGCCACCGCGCAGGAGGAGCACAGCGAGACCGAGCCCACGCACTTCCCGATCCACAAGCCGGAGGAGCAGAGCTGGTCGTTCGCGGGGCCTTTCGGCACCTATAACAAGGCTCAGCTGCAGCGCGGCCTGAAGGTCTACAAGGAGGTCTGTTCGGCCTGCCACTCGATGGAGCTGGTTGCGTTCCGCACGCTGGAGGGGCTCGGCTATTCGGAGGCCCAGGTCAAGGCGCTTGCCGCCGAATACGAGGCGACCGACGGACCTAATGCCGACGGCGAGATGTTTACACGGCCGGCACTGCCCTCGGACTATTTCCCTTCACCCTTCCCCAACCAGGAAGCGGCAGCCGCAGCGAACAACGGCGCCGCGCCGCCCGATTTCTCGCTGATCGCAAAGGCGCGCGGCGTCGAGCGCGGTTTCCCGCTGTTCGTGTTCGACATCTTCACGCAGTATGCCGAGGGCGGTCCCGACTATATCCACGCGCTGCTGACCGGCTATGAAGAAGAAGCGCCGGCCGGCATGGAGATTGCGGAGGGTACCTACTACAATCCGTATTTCATCGCCGGCAAGTCATTGGCCATGGCTCCGCCGCTGTCGGACGGTCAGGTGACCTATGACGATGGTTCCCCCGAAACCGTGGACCAGTATGCCCGCGACATTTCTGCTTTCCTGATGTGGGCTGCCGAGCCGCATCTCGAAGCGCGCAAGCAGACCGGCTTCAGCGTCATGGCCTTCATGATCCTGTTCACCGGCCTCGTTTACCTGACGAAGCGCAAGGTCTGGGCCGGCGTGGCGCATTGAGCGCTGGAAATCGTGGAACCGGATTTTGAAAGGGGCGCTCGCAAGCGCCCTTTTTCATGTGCCGAACAGGAATCGGATCGCGGTCGCCATGCTTGTTTGATCTTGTTGGGCCAGTGTCCCGATCCGCCCGATTATCAAATCTTCGGCGACGGTGAACAGCTTCATTCGGGCGAAGCATGGCGAGCGCAGCCCAGCCTCGGCAAACGCCGCGATGTGCAAATCGCTTGCCCATCTCGTATTGCTTGCGGTTGTGACCATCGCAGTCACCGCGTGCAGGTGTGCGTTATTAAAATCGCGGTCCGTTAGGACGATGGCTGGACGTTGCTTCTGACCGCGTTTTTCGGTGAATGGAAATTGCACCAGGATGACGTCATAGCGGTCGTAGGTCACCAAAGGCCTCTTCGTCTTCCGCCGAGTACCATTCCTCGAATGTCGTGTCAGCGAGACGAAGCCATGCGTCTTCTTCGTCATCCGGCCAACTGACGCGTACTTTCTCGCCACGTCTTTCCTGTAGACGCTTCCAAACAGTCGCCATCGCGCCTACCGGCTTTATGCCCAAGGTCGGGCGTCCATCGGCACCTGTGCGCATTCTCGCCCACTTGCCGACGATGCCATCGACAGCCAGATTTATTGTTTCTTCCTCGGGAAGATTGACCACTGCATTGTAAAGCGCCGGACTTGCTTTCAGATGTTTCGCCCAGATGACATCGTCGCGGATCTCGATCAGCATCGTCCATCTCCCTTCAGGCTACAGATAGGGTGGGGTGAGGGTGGGGTCAAGCGACGAATTGCCGTGCCTTATTGCGCACGCCGCTTCCATTGATCGCGGCCAATGTCTAGAACGAATTGGTCCAAAACAGGATGCTCCATGAAATCCTCACTCGAAGACACGCTCCTTTCGGCGATCCGCACCATTCCGGACTATCCGAAACCGGGGATCATGTTTCGCGACATCACCACTCTGCTCGGCAATGCGCGCGCGTTTCGCCGCGCCATCGATGAACTGGTGCATCCCTACGCCGGGACCAAGATTGACAAGGTTGCCGGCATCGAGGCGCGCGGTTTCATCCTCGGCGGCGCCATCGCCCATCAGCTTTCATCCGGCTTCATCCCGATCCGCAAGAAGGGGAAGCTGCCGCACGAGACCGTGCGCGTCGCCTACAGCCTCGAATACGGACTGGACGAGATGGAGATGCACAAGGACGCCGTGGCGGCCGGCGAAAAGGTGATCCTCGTCGACGACCTGATCGCTACCGGCGGCACGGCGGACGGCGCTGTCAGGCTTCTGCGCCAAATGGGCGCCGACATCGTCGCGGCATGCTTCATCATCGATCTGCCGGAGCTCGGCGGGCGCAGGAAGCTTGAGGCGCTGGATGTGCCGGTCAGAACGCTGATCGCGTTCGAGGGGCATTGAAGGTGGGGCCTACTCACTTCGGAACTGCGTTGATAGGTGCTGTCCTGGGACTCCTCCTGATCTTCGTGGTGGAGGTCCTTACTTTTGTCGGTCCGGTCGTCACGATTGCACTTTTGGTCGGCAAGCGGAGCATGTCCGCTGCTCTTATCTGGGGCGCGTTGACCTGTCTGGCTTGGCTATTTCGGCTGGGAATCTGGATGCGGTGGTTTTGAGCAGCCGCGTCGTTACCCCACCTTCACCAGCACGGCGCTTTCGAACTCCAGCACCTTGTCGCCGGTCGAATCGAATGCATCGGCGCGGAGGGTCAGGAGCCGCCAACCCCGACGCGATGCGATAGGACGGTGCGCCACGCCGGTGCGGGTGAAGCTGACGGTTTCGCCCGCATAGACGGGTTTCAGCCATTTCAGATTCTTGAAGCCGGGCGAGGGGCCGAATTCGGGACGTGGGCCGGGGCCCCGCCAGCGTCTGCCCTCCGTTTCCATGCCGGTCGCCAGATTGTATTTCATCCAGGTCGCCGCCGTATGCCAGCCGGACGCGCAGAGACCGCCGAAGACGCTGTTCTTCGCAGCGGATTCGTCGATATGAAAAGGCTGCGGATCATATTTCCTGGCGAACGCCTTGATGGCGTCCGCTTCGAATTTGTGCGAGCCGAGCGGAGTGGTGACGCCGATGCCGAAAAACTCGTCGAGCGTCATGCGAAGACCTCGCGCTTCAGGAACATTCCGATGTTTTCGAGTTCGAACACCTGCTCGCCCTTCTGATTGAACAGTTCGTGTCGGCAGGTGACGAAGCCGAGGCTGGGCCGCGATTTCGACACGCGCTTGGCAAGGACGGTGCTGCGGCCGGTTAGTGTGTCGCCGGCGAGGACCGGTCTTTTCCAGCGGACATATTCGATGCCGGGCGCGCCCTGCGACGTCGAATCGAGCAGGAACGCGTCGCACATCATCCGCATGAATATCGCGCATGTGTGCCAGCCAGACGCGGATAGGCCACCTAGAATACTGGCCTTGCCCGCTTCTTCGTCCAGATGCATCGGCTGCGCGTCGAACTCGCTCGCGAATTCGATAATCTCTTCGGGGGTCACAAGTTTTGAGCCGAGGTCGATGGAGGCGTCCTCGCGAAAATCCTCATAGGCCCACTTCTTGGCGGTCATGCCCGAAATCCTGTTCAGATTTGAACCTTCATAATGGTGGGATCGGCCCAATGCGGCAAGCACATGTCGAGAAAAGCCTTGGGCCAGAGCCAGTACCGGGGCTCAGAGCCAGCCGCGGCGCTTGAAATACCAGAAGGGAAGAACCGCCGACAGGACCATGAGCGCCAGCGCAAAAGGATAGCCCAGCAGCCATTTCAATTCGGGCATGACGTCGAAATTCATACCGTAGACCGAAGCAACCAGCGTCGGCGGCAGGAAGACGACCGCGGCGACGGAGACGATCTTGATGATGGCGTTCTGCTCGATGTTGATCATTCCGAGCGTGGCATCCAGCAGGAACGTGATCTTCTGCGACAGGAACGCAGCGTGATCGGACAGCGATTCCACGTCCCGCGCAAGCGTCTTCACCCTGCCGCGCACATCCTTGTCGCTCCCCCGCTGCATCGTCGCCTGACCAAGAAAGCTGGACAAACGTTGCAAGGTCAGCAGGCTGTCCTGGATCTTGGACACCAGATCCTCCTTGCGCCCGATCCGGCGCAAAACGATCTGAAAGCCACGGTCGCGCTTCGAAGCCTTCTTTTCGGCGGGATGAAAGATGTCGTGCGAAATCTCGACGACCTCTCGACTGGCGCGTTCGAGTATATCCGCAACACGGTCCACTATCGCCTCCAGCAAGGCGATCAGGATCGTTTCGCCGCTGGTGCAGCCGGTGTCGGCCTTTTCGGCCCGCGCAGGAAAGGTCTCAAAGGCCCGCGGCTGATGATAGCGGATGGTGATCAGACGGTTTTCAGAAAGCACGAAAGTCACGGGCGACATAACCGGGTGGTCGCCGTCGGCCTGGGCGGGCAGGATGGCGGTCATGAAGAACGCGCCGTTTTCGGTGTGGAGCCGCGACGAGATCTCGATCTCTTCCATCTCCTCGCGCGTAGGAATGCCGACGCCGATCCAGTTCTCGATAGTCTCTTCTTCCTCCTTCGTAGGATCAAAGAGGTCCGCCCAGACGACCTCTCCCTTGTGGGCGAGAAGATCGCCGGTGGCGCGCAGCCGTCCCTTGTCCACGACGAATGCCTTGATCATGCCGGTTCTCCCGCCTGGTGGGATATCGTCAGGTATTGAACTTGAACAGCATGACGTCGCCGTCCTGCACGACGTATTCCTTGCCCTCGTCGCGCGCCTTGCCGGCTTCCTTGGCGGGAACTTCGCCGCCGAGCGTCACAAAGTCGTTGTAGGCGATTGTCTGGGCACGGATGAAGCCGCGCTCGAAATCCGTATGGATGACACCCGCCGCCTGCGGTGCCTTGGAACCCTTGTGGACGGTCCAGGCGCGGGTCTCTTTCGGCCCTACGGTGAAAAAGGTGATGAGATGCAGCAGTTCGTAACCGGCGCGGATGAGCTTGTCCAAGCCAGGCTCTTCCAGGCCGAGATCGGCCAGGAATTCCTTGGCCTCCTCGTCGTCAAGCTGCGCCACCTCGGCTTCGATCGCGGCCGAAATGACCACGGTGCGCGCGCCCTGGCCGGCCGCCATTTTCTCGACAGCGCGGGTATGCTCGTTGCCCGTTGCGGCATCGGCCTCGGAGACGTTGCAGACATAAAGGACCGGGTGCGAGGTAAGGAGATTGAGGCCTTGCAGGATGGCCAGATCCTCGGCCGCGATTCCGTCGAGCAGGATGCGCGTGGGCTTGCCGTCCTGCAGCAGCGACAACGCCTGCTCCATCATCGGCAGAACCGTCAACGCTTCCTTGTCCTTGCCACTGGCGCGCTTGCGGAACTGGACGATGCGCCGTTCCAGGCTTTCGAGGTCGGCGAGCATCAACTCGGTCTCGACTGTCTCGGCGTCGGCGACAGGATCGATCCTGCCTTCGACATGCGTGATGTCGTCATCCTCGAAACAGCGCAGCACATGCACGATGGCGTCGACCTCGCGTATGTTGGCCAGGAACTGGTTGCCCAGCCCTTCGCCCTTGGAAGCGCCGCGCACCAGGCCGGCAATATCGACGAAGGAAATGCGGGTCGGGATAATCTCCTTCGACTTGCCGGCAGCCGCCAACTTCTGCAGCCGCGGATCGGGCACCGCAACTTCGCCGGTATTCGGCTCGATGGTGCAGAAAGGATAATTGGCCGCCTGCGCGGCGGCAGTCCGCGTCAGCGCGTTGAAAAGCGTCGATTTGCCAACGTTGGGCAAACCAACGATGCCGCATTTGAAACCCATTTTGTCCGGTCCTATCGGGAGAAGAGAATTTGGTCAGGGCTATGGGCGAAAGGGTTGACGATCGTCAAGCTTTTGCCTCGCCCGAGCTCGATGCGCTGTCCATCGGACAGATCCTCGGTCAAGAAATAAGTGCAGCCGAGGTCGAGCGCGGAAGCAAGCAACAGACTGTCCCACCAGCTGAAAGCTGTCCGGACGTGGATCAGACGGGCGAGCGACGACTGCTCAGGCGTGATCGGTGCTTTCCCGAAAACACCGAACGCGTCGATGATTGAAAACACCGTCGCCGGAGAATCGAACCATTTCTTTCTGAGCAATACGTGAGCGACCTCGTTCAGCACCTGCAGATTAGTCCTTGCCCGTTGCTCTTCCGCGATGCGCTTAAGCGTAGCGCCCGCAATCGCCGCTTTCTCCGGCTCGTGACGGTCGTGGAGGTAGATCAGGACGCTGGAATCCACGAAGACGTCAGCGTCGGGCATTTCGCTCTTCGCGCGTTGGCATGCGGCCGTTCTCAGTTACATCCCACATCGGCCCGGCGAGGATACGCTCTATCGCCTCCAGTTGAGGATTGCGCGCTCCGGTCTGCGTGCCATCTGTGTTATCCTCTCGCAACTTGTCCGCGATATAGCGGGAGAGGCTTTTCTGTGCCTCAGCCGCCCTAATGCGCGTCGCGCGATAGAGCTTGTCGTCCATGGAGATAGTTACGTTTTTCATTTCAGCTCACGGAAACACGAATTTCATGTTTCCGTGAGAATTAATCCGGCTGACGCCGGATTTCAAGTCTCCCAGCAGGTCAATCCCTGCCAAAGAGCCGTTTCAACATTGCGGCCATCGGCCCCGTCTCGGGAGCCTTCACGGCGGGAGGCTGCTGGCGCGCCTGACGTATGTGGCTCTGCTGTTTCGGGGCAGGGCGGTCCGGCTCCGGCTTCGCCTTGCCGCCGCCGGAAACGGCAAGGCTGACCTTGTTCATGAAACTCGAATCCTCGCCTTTGACCAGGAGTTCGGCACTTCCCGCGATTGCGTCCAGCAGGGGCTCCAGCCACTCCTTGTCGGATTTGGCGAAGTCGCCCAGCACGTACGGCGAGACCAACTCCTTGATACCGGGATGGCCGATGCCGATGCGCACGCGGCGATAGTCTTTCCCGATATGCTGGTCGAGCGAGCGGATGCCGTTATGGCCGCCCGCACTGCCGCCGACTTTTACCCGCACCTTGCCGGCCGCCAGGTCGAGTTCGTCGTAGAATACCGTGAGATCGGCCGGCCGTAGCTTGTAGAACCGCATCGCCTCGCCGACCGATTGGCCGGACAGGTTCATATAAGTCTGGGGCTTGATGAGGATGACCTTCTCGCCGCCGAGATTTCCCTCGGCGACGAGGCCCTGGAACTTCTTCGACCATGGCGAAAAATCATGGCGGCGGGCAATCGCGTCCGCCGCCATGAAGCCGACATTGTGCCGGTGATTGGCGTATTTCGCGCCCGGATTGCCAAGACCAGCAAAGAGAAGCACGGCTTCGGCCTCCGGGTTGCGAGATTATTCCTCGTCGGCCTCTTCTTCTTCCTCTTCCACCTCGGCCGCCGTCTCTTCAGCAGCTTCCGGCTTCATGGCCGAGGAGCTTGCGACGGTCGCGATGGTGAAGTCGCGGTCCGAGATGACCGGCTTGACGCCGGCCGGCAGCTTGACCGCCGAAATGTGGATCGAATCGCCGATATCCGTGCCGGTGAGATCGATCGTAATGGAATCGGGGATCGCATTGGCCGGGCAGTGGAACTCGACTTCGTGGCGCACGATGTTGAGAACGCCGCCGCGCTTGATGCCGGGCGACTTCTCTTCGTTGATGAAGTGGACCGGGACGTTGACGTTGACCTCGGTGTCCTTGCCGATGCGCAGGAAATCCACATGCATCGGGAAATCGCGGACGGGGTCGAGCTGGTAGTCCTTAGGTAGAACCTGAACCTTCTTGCCGCCGACGTCGATCGTGGCGATGGTGGTCAAAAAACCGCCGCCGTGGATCTTGTAGTAGATGTCCTTGTAGGACAGGGCGATCGCCAGGGGAGGCTGTTTGTCGCCGTAGATGACTGCAGGCACTTTGCCGTTGCGGCGAACTTCACGGGCGGACCCCTTACCGACCTGTTCGCGCGTTTCGGCCTTGAGCTCGTAAGTGTCGTGGCTCATGGCATTTCCTTTCGGGTTTACTGGAGCGTCTGCGGCGGGCGCTTGCCCTGCCCCAAACGTCGAAAGCCGCCGGATGAGGCGGCCTTCCGCCGCGTTGCCTCCAAGGGTGTCTACGCGGGTGGCGGCTCTATAGCCGAAGGCATCCGAGAGCGCAAGTTTGCGCAGAATTTCCAACTCTGTTCGGGCGGAAAAAAATAATTCGAACACCGGGAACCTTTTTGAAGGCTGCCCGTTATCGACCGCTAACGTTTGTAGTTGAAGCTTCAACGTGGGCACGGACCGGCGGTCGCGACCCCCAAGCCCCCCGCCCAGCGATCGTCGGTCCATCCCCAATTGTCCTGAAAATCGCCGCCTCCGCGCTACCGCGAAGTTGCTGCTCTTGCTACACAAAGCAGCAAATTCTTCGAAGCTATGGCTTCGGGCGCTTCTTCTTGAGCTTCTTCGGTGGAGGCGCGCCGGTCGAAGCCTCCGGCCGTGGTTTGCTCTTCGGCTTGAATTTGCCCTTTTTCGCGCTGTTCCAGGAGCCCGGCGCGGCTTCGTTGGCCGGCCCGGTTTTGGCCGGGGCCTTGCCGTCGAGACGCTGGATCGTGACGCCCTTTTCGCCGGTGCCGTTCTCCCTGACCGCAGCCCAGAAGCTTTCCGCCTTGTCGCCGGCAATTTCGAACTGGCTTTCCGTGTCGAGAATCTTGATCGAGCCCACGGCCCGTTTGGTGATGTGGCCGGCTTTGCAGATCATCGGCAAGAGCCAGCGCGGCTCGGCGCGGTGCTTGCGGCCGACGGAGACGCGGAACCAGACGCCGTTGGTGAAGTCGCTGCGATCCCGGGGTGGCGCTTCCGCGCGAGGCTCGCGCTGTCCGCGCTCGGCGAAGCTCGAAGGGGCGTCGAGGAGTTCTTCCGGGGCAGGGCGCGCCGCCAGTTGGAGGCGGAGATAGGCTGCAGCGATGTGCTCGGCGCTGTGGGCGTTCATCAATTCCTTGACGAATGCGATCTCGTCCTCGCCCGGCGCCACCGCCAAGGCCGGATCCTCGAGAATGCGCTCCCTGTTGTGCCGTTCGATGTCGCTCGCCGTCGGCGCGGGCACGGTCCGCGCCGTGAGCTTCGCCAGCTTCAGCACGCGCGCAGCGGCATTGCGCCGATGATATGGCACGATCAGCGTGCAGATGCCCTTGCGGCCGGCACGCCCGGTGCGCCCGCTGCGGTGCAGCAGCGTGTCGGGGTTGGTCGGCATGTCGGCATGAATGACCAGGTCGAGATTGGGCAAGTCGATGCCCCGCGCCGCGACGTCGGTCGCTACGCAGACGCGGGCGCGGCCGTCGCGCATCGATTGCAGTGCGTTTGTGCGCTCCGCCTGACTGAGTTCGCCCGATAGTGCAACGACCGGAAAGCCGCGATTTCCAAGGCGGCTGGCCAGATGCTTCACCGCTTCGCGGGTATGGCAAAAGATGATCGTGTTCTGTGAATCGAAGAACAGCAGCGTGTTAATGATGGCGTTTTCGCGGTCGGCCGGCGCGACCAGGATCTGCTGGTATTCGATGTCGCTGTGTTGGCTGCTTTCGCCCGCCGCCGTGATGCGCAGCGCGTCGCGCTGGAAGCGTTTTGCCAGTTGCGCGATCTGGTTGGGAACGGTGGCCGAGAACATCAGCGTCCGGCGCTCATCGGGCGCGGCAGCGAGAATGAATTCGAGGTCGTCGCGAAAACCCAGGTCGAGCATCTCGTCGGCCTCGTCGAGGACGACCGCGCGAAGTTCCGAAATATCGAGCGAGCCGCGCGTGATGTGATCGCGCAGGCGGCCGGGCGTACCGACAACGATATGCGCGCCGTCGGCGAGCGCCCGGCGTTCGGTGCGCATGTCCATGCCGCCGACACAGGAGCCGATGCGCGCTCCCGTGTCGCGATAGAGCCATTCGAATTCGCGACGAACCTGCATAGCGAGTTCGCGCGTCGGTGCGACGATCAGCGCCAGCGGCAGGCCGGCCGGGCCGAATCGCGGCGAACCGCCCAGAAGCGTCGGCGCGATCGCGATGCCGAACGCGACCGTCTTGCCCGAACCGGTCTGCGCCGACACCAACAGATCGGCGCTCTGCGCTTCCGTGCCGAGCATCGCGCTCTGCACGGGCGTCAGCCTGTCGTAGGCACGGGCCGCGAGCGCAGCCTTCAGCGGCGGCGCCATCGTGTCGAATTCGGTCATGGAACGAACTTTCATTGTATATGTAGCGGCGGCTCAAATTTGAGCGGGCGCGCAATCAGACAGTCAAGGCCTCTCCCTAAAGAGTTGGGCAGGGACCGGCAAGCTGCCAGCGAGGGTGCGGCTTTATAGCGTTCGCCGTGAAATCGTCATTGAACATGGCCGCCGGCAGGGCTAAGGTCTTGATATCGGGGGCATGGGTGGACTCCCCGTTGAGGCTTCGGCCCAAGTTCCGCCTTCGCTTGTTTATGCGGAGGAAAAACCATGCCTCGAAGAATCTCAGCCCAGGAACTTGTTGCGTTGACCGGCACAGACCGGTTTCCTCATGTCGTTGATGTGAGGCGCGACAGCGTTTTCCGGAGTTCCGGCAAGCGTATCGCCGGTGCTGTCTGGCGCGATCACCTGAAGACCGCCGAATGGCTGCCCGAGTTCGCCGACGGCCGCCAGGTCGTCATCTATTGCATTCACGGCCACAATGTCAGCGAGTTAGCCACCGCGCGACTGGCAGCGGAAGGCGCCGATGTCGCCATGCTGGAGGGCGGCATGGAGGCCTATGAGGACGCCGGCGGCGTCATGGTCACGCGCGACGGACCGAGCGTGGATGTCGCCACCGGCCCGAGCGTCTGGGTGACCAGGGAAAGGCCGAAGATAGACCGGATCGCCTGTCCGTGGCTTGTCCGCCGCTTCATCGATCCGTTTGCGATATTCCATTTCGTCGCGGCAGAATGGGTAAGGGACGTTGCCGACGAGATTGGGGGGATTCCCTATGACATCAAGGATGTGCACTATTCGCATCGCGGCGTGGAGTGCACCTTCGACACGTTGATTTCCGAGTTCGGCCTGACCGATCCCGCCTTGCTCCATCTTGCAAGAATCGTGCGGGGGGCCGATACGGCGGGCCTGGAACTGGAGCCGCAGGCGGCTGGACTTCTGGCGATCTCGCTCGGACTCTCGGCGATCGAAGCGGACGATCTGGCGCAACTGGAAAAGGGCATGGTGATCTACGACGCGCTTTATGGCTGGTGTCGCCATGCCACCCAGGAAACGCACAATTGGCCGGTGAAGGCGGCATAGCATGGACATTCAAGCAAGCCGGCCCGCCGATCCGTCGTTTTCCGAAGCGACGAGAACTTTCGCAAAGATCGGCCTGCTGTCGTTCGGCGGGCCGGCCGGGCAGATCGCGCTGATGCATCGCATTCTGGTCGATGAGAAACGCTGGCTCGATGAGCCGCGCTTCCTGCACGCGCTGAACTACTGCATGCTGCTGCCCGGACCGGAGGCCATGCAATTGGCCACCTATGCCGGCTGGCTGTTGCATGGTGTGCGGGGAGGGCTGGTCGCCGGCCTGCTTTTCGTCCTGCCCGGCGCGATTGTCATTACGCTTCTCTCAGCTCTCTACCTGGCGGTTGGAGATGTACCGCTGGTGCAAGGCCTGCTGTTCGGCTTGAAGGCAGCAGTGCTCGCCGTGGTGCTGGAAGCGCTGATCAAAGTCTCCAAGCGCGCGCTCAAGGACTGGACGATGGTGGTGCTGGCGGCGGCGGCCTTCATCGCAATCGCGTTTCTGAAGCTGCCGTTTCCGCTGATCATAGCCGCGGCGGCGCTGATCGGCGTTTTCCTTCGCAAGACGAATTCCAGGGCCGGGGCAAAAGCGAAAGCCGCGGCCGCCGATGCGCATATGCAAATAGAAATGCCGGAGTGGGCTCGACCGAACTGGAGGAGATTCCTCGTCACTCTCGCCGTGTGGCTGGCGATCTGGTTTGTCCCGCTATTCGCGCTCCACGCAACGCTCGGCGGCGCCAATGTCTTTTCCGCCGAAGCATCATTCTTCTCGACAATGGCGACAGTCACCTTCGGCGGCGCCTATGCGGTGCTCGCCTATGTGGCGCAGCAGGCCGTGGAGGTCTATGGCTGGCTCCGCCCGGACGAGATGCTGACCGGCCTCGGCCTTGCCGAAACCACGCCTGGTCCGTTAATACTGGTGCTGGTGTTCGTCGGCTTTCTGGGTGGGGCGCGCCTCTCCGGCCTCGACGCCCTGACCGGCGGTGTACTGGGTGCGGCCGTCACGCTGTGGTTCACCTTCGTGCCGTGCTTCCTGTGGATTTTCGTCGGCGCGCCCTATGTCGAAACGGTGCGCAATGTGCGCTGGCTCGCCAGCGCCCTGTCCGCAGTCACCGCCGCGGTAGTCGGCATCATCGCCAATCTCGCGGTCTGGTTCGCGCTGCATGTGCTATTTGCACATGTGGGCGAATGGCCGATCGGGCCGTTTGTCCTGCCGGCGCCTGATCTAACTACCGTCGATCTCGCAGCGGCGGCTATAGCCGTCGCGGCCGGCATCGCGCTCATCCGCTATCACCAGAACATGATCGCGGTGCTCGTCGCGGCCGGATTGGCCGGAATGATTTGGACGTTGTCGTAGGGCAGCTAATCGAACAGGCTCGAGACCGATTCCTCAGTGGCCGTCCGGGAGATCGCTTCGCCGATCAGGTCGGCGATAGAGACGACGCGGATGTTGTGCGCGGCCTCTATTGCGGAGGTCGGCTGGATCGAATCCGTGATCACCAGTTCCTGCAGCTTCGATGCCGCAATGCGGGCTGCCGCGCCGCCGGACAGTACGGCGTGGGTGATATAAGCGGTGACGGTGGTCGCCCCGTTGGCGAGAAGCGCGTCGGCGGCGTTGCACAGCGTGCCGCCGGAATCGACGATGTCGTCGATCAGTAGGCAATCCTTGCCGCGAACGTCGCCGATGACGTTCATCACTTCCGATTCGCCCGGCCGCTCGCGGCGCTTGTCGACGATCGCCAGTTGCGCGTCGATGCGCTTGGCGAGCGCACGGGCGCGAACCACACCGCCGACATCCGGAGAAACGACCATGACATTGGCGAGTTGCTTGTACTTGGCCTTGACGTCGCGCGCCATCACCGGGACGGCGAACAGATTGTCGGTCGGAATGTCGAAAAAGCCCTGTATCTGCCCGGCGTGGAGGTCGAGGGTCAACACGCGGTCGACGCCGGCGCGGGTGATCATGTTGGCGACAAGCTTCGCCGAGATCGGCGTGCGACCGGAAGCGCGGCGATCCTGCCGCGCATAGCCGAAATAGGGAATGACGGCGGTGATGCGGCGCGCCGAGGAGCGCATGAAGGCGTCGATCATGATGAGAAGTTCCATCAGATGATCGTTGGTCGGGAACGAGGTCGACTGCAGGATGAAGACATCCTCGCCGCGGACGTTCTCCTGGATCTCGACGAAAATTTCCTGGTCGGCGAAGCGCCGCACGCTGGCTTTGCCGATCGGTACATTGAGATAGCGGGCGACCGCTTCGGCCAGCACCCGGTTGGAATTGCCCGCGAAGAGTTTCATACACCGTTCCTGGTAGGAATATGAGGCGGCTTTTAGCGGCCTTCGCTGCTATTGCAAGCGCCGGGATACGTTTTCGGCCCACAATCCATAGATTTGGTTGATCGCATTGCCGTGATCAGCCGGTGCGCGCCGAAAGCCAGGTAATCAGCTGGTCTATGGTCGCATCGGCAATCGTCTGCATGGTTGACGAGGAAACAGACGACCAGCCGTCACCGCCAGCGGACCGCGCCTTTTGCTGTCCCGTGATGCGGTGAACCCGGTTTCCGGCGGGATCGTAGACATCCCAGACATAGATGACGGTGGTTTCCTTGCCTTCGGCAAGCGGCGTGAAATAGCCCTTCAGCACATGCGTCGTGGCTGGGTCATTGCTGCGTGCAAGCACGATGCCGCGCTCGCGGGCACGAGTGGACAGCCGCTGGGACAGCGTCGTCGCGGCCTCGACGGAGGTGCCGACGATCGGAGCGAACTGAATGCGAGCATTGGCCGCGACGGCGGCGCTCTGGGCTGGCGTCGGCGTCGTCGATGCGCCGGGCGTGGCTGTGGTGGCCGGCTGCAACGGAGCGGCGTCGCCTTGCGCCGGCGGCTGTGCGGCGATGGCGGAAGGCTCGAGGACGTCCTGGGTGCTGGTGCAGGCCGACAATGCGGCCGCGGCGAGCAATGACACGGCCATTGACGGCAAACGTCTCATTCTCCCGAACCTCTCTGCGCCCCTCGCGCCAAGCGGAAATCCCTTTCGCATTCCGGATTCACTTCACGATCAAGTCGAGATCATGGCGCGAAAGCGGCCTGGGCTGCGAATCCGTCGTCAGGTAAGTGCGGCCTAGCGTCATGGCGGTTTCAGTCTCGGAATCCATGATGATCATGTGCGCAAACAGCGTCATGTTCGGCGCTATGGGTTCCGGGTTGCCCTGGTAGAACATCGGCATGTCCATCCATGAAGGCGTGAAACGGGCACCCAGCGAATAGCCGCAGGCGTTGAGCCGGTGCTTCGTAAGGCCGTGAGCTTCCAGCGTCCGCGCATGAGCGTCGAACACGTCGCCGAAGGTGTTGCCCGGCGTCATGGCCTTTTCGACGGCAATAAGCGCGTCGCGCGAGGCGTCGAACAGTTCCTGATGCCGCTTCGAGACTTTGCCGGTGAGTACGGTGCGCATCATGGCGGCGTGGTAATGGTGGAACACGCCGGCCCATTCGAGCGTCAACTGGTCGTTCTTCAGGAGCTTTCGGCGGCCGGCCTTGTAGCGGCAGAGGAGCGCGTCGGCGCCCGATCCGATGATGAACTCGTTGGCGGGATAATCTCCGCCGCCGGCAAAGATCGCGCTCTGCATTGCCGCAAGGATAACGCCTTCGTCGGCGCCCTGTTTGATCAGTCCAAGCGCTGCATCGAAAGCGTCGTCGGCCAGATTGGCCGCCTTCTCCGCTTTCTGGATCTCGGCCGGGCTCTTGAACAGGCGCAGGCGCTGGACGATACCGGAAGCGTCGGCGATCTGGCCAAATGTCTGCAATTGGTCGTCAAGCCTGCGGCCGTTGAAGGCGGTCAAGCCATGGGTGTCGTATTCAACGCCGATGCGAGCGCCCAGAAGATCCAGTTCGTTCAGCAGATTGCGCAGGTCGAGCGCCGGATTGGCATCCGCCCGGTCGGTCCACACGACGATGTTTTCGATCGTGGACGTGTGACGCGCCTGGCGCAGATCGGCCGACCGCGTCAGGAGAACCATCGAGCCGTCCGCCTCCAGCACGAGGCACTGGAAGAAGCAGAAACCGAACGTGTCGTAGCCGGTCAGCCAGTACATGCTTTCCTGCGCGAACAGCAGAAGCGCATCGAGCTTCTTTTCGGCCATCTCGATCATCAGCCGGTCGCGGCGCGCGTCGAATTCCGATCGTTCAAAATGCAGCGCCATCAAATTTCCTCCAGAACGATTGCCGAGATCTGCCTGCCGTAATCGGCCTCCCTGCGATGGGTGGTGCGGCGATAGGAATAGAAAAGGTCTTCCTCGGCATAGGTGCAGCGGTCGAGGCCTTCCGCCGAAACGCCTGCCTTGCGTAGCCGGTCGAGCGTATAGCGGTTGAGGTCGAACATCGAGTGGCCGCCGTTACGGGACGGCTTGAAATACTTGTCGTTTCCCTCGTCGGCTTGTGCGAATCGCGCGACGAACTCGGCTCCGACTTCGTAATTGTCGGGTCCGATCGAAGGGCCGAGCACGGCGACGATGCGTTCGCGCACGGCGCCTAATTCCTCCATTGCGTCGATGGTGTTTTCGAGCACGCCGGCGAGCGCCCCTTTCCATCCGGCATGCGCCGCGCCGATCACGCGCGCTTCGGCGTCGGCAAACAGCACCGGCCCGCAATCTGCAGAAGAAGCGCCAAGCGCCAGTCCCGGCCGGTCGGTCACGATAGCGTCGGCCCGCGGCCGAGGACCTGGAAAAGGTCCGGTGGCGACGATCACGTCCGGCGAGTGGACTTGATAGACCGACAGCAGCGAATCTGGCGCGACACCCATCCACTCGGCCACGCGCCGACGGTTTTCCTGCACCCGTGCGGGATCGTCATTCGAGCCGACGCCGATGTTGAGGCCTTGGTATATGCCTTCCGAAATGCCGCCGACGCGGGTGAAAAAGCCGTGGCGGATGCCCTGTGCTTCCGCATTTGCAAGCAAAGGTGACCGGAGCGGCTCCGGTTTCGAGTCGGTTCTCATGCTCCGCCTTGTTGTCTCCGAACACCATTGCGTCAAGGCAAATTCGCCCTTGTCCGCCGGTCGGCGCTCCCGTGGCTGGACAGTGGGGCAGGGGATTTGCCGAGTCAATCCGAAGGAATGAAGGGTGGAACGGCGGCCCCGCGCGGCGTGATCGCGAGCACCTTGAACAGGTTTCCCATCTGGTCAGGGCCGGCAAGGCGTTCGACCTCGCCGGACAGGCGCTCGCGCGTCACAAGGTCGGCGTTTGCACCAAGACGCCCGGCGCGCTCGAGCAATCCCATGGCCAGCAGGAATTCGCCCTGCGTCATGATGTGTGCGTCGAGCCCGGCATCGCGCGCGGCTGCGGCAAGGGCGGAAAAATCGACATGCGCGGTCAGATCCACCTCGCCCGGATGGGCGAGCACGTCGTCATATTGGTGCTTTCGAAGCGCCTGCAGCGTGTCGCCGAGTGCAGGCGTCGCATAACCATAGTCGAAGAACAGGCCGGCTCCGCCATGACGGGCGATCCACTCGGCTACCGTCTCCATCAGCGCTGCCCGGGCCGGGGAAAGTTCGGTGATAGAGCCCTCCGGTGCACTTTCGGTCTCCGGCGAGAGCAATGAGGGATCGGGCGCGCCGGCGCCTGCAACGAAGGTCAGGCTGCCGGCCTCATCCAAGCCTACCGCTCGCTCGCGCCATTTGCCGCCGGTGCGGACATATTGGCGGATCGGAACTGCGTCGAAGAGTTCATTGCCGACGATGAGCAATGGTTGCGAGTCAAGATTGTCGACGGAACCATGCCAGCTGATGCCTGCGTCAATATTAGACAGCGTTTCCTTCTGAATTTCAGCCAGCCTCGGGCTGGTCTCGATCATCGCGAAATCGGCTCCGGTCGCCAAGCCGGGATCAAGCCTCGAAAGCGTGCGCAGCACATCCTTCATCAGCGTGCCACGGCCGGGGCCGATCTCGGCGACGGTAACAGGCATTGGCCGGCCGATCGCATCCCAGGCGGCCCGCAGCCATACACCGACCAGTTCGCCGAACATCTGGCTGATTTCGGGCGCGGTGATGAAATCGCCTTCCACGCCGAACGGCTCGCGATTGGTGTAGTAGCCGGACTCTGGATCGAACAGGCAAAGCGCCATGTACTCGGCGACGCTGATCGGTCCGTTGAGCTCGATCAGAGCGGCAATGCGCTCCTTCAGCCGCGTCATGCAGGGCTTGGCGCGGCGGTCCTTCTCGCCCTCGCCATCATCCAGATCCCGACAATGACCATCGGGATCGACAACACCATGCCCATGGTCAGCCAATTGCCCAGCAAATAGCCGATATGCTGGTCCGGCTCACGGAAAAATTCGACGAAGATGCGCGACGCGCCATAACCGGCGACGAACGCGCCGGCGACGAACCCGGGCGCCTTCAGCTTGAAAAGCGAATGAGTAAGCAAACGCAGCACCAGGAACAGCACGAGCCCTTCCAGCGCCGCCTCATAGAGCTGGCTCGGATGGCGTGCAAACGGTCCGCCATTCGGGAACACGAAAGCCCACGGAACGTCGGTCGGCCTGCCCCAAAGCTCGGAGTTGATGAAGTTGGTGCTGCGGACGAGCCCGAGCGCCACCGGCGCGCCTGCCGCGACCACGTCGAAAAAGCTCCAGACATTGATGCCGCGCGAACGGGCGAACAGGATCATGGCGAGTGTGGTTCCCGCAAAACCGCCGTGAAACGACATGCCGCCCTGCCAGACGGCGAAGATGTCCAGCGGATTGGCCAGGTAACGCTCCAAATCGTAGAACAATATGTAACCGATGCGCCCGCCCGCTACGACGCCGATAGCGGCCCAGACCAGAAAATCATCGAGGTCTTCCGGTTTCATCGGCAGGGAGCCACCGGCCCAAAGCTTGGAATCCGTCACAAGTCGCTTGGCGTACCAGTAGGCGAAGAGGATGCCGACGATATACGCGAGACCATACCAATGAATGGCCAGCGGTCCGATCTGGACGATGACCGGATCGATATTCGGAAACGGCAGCGCCGCGAGTGGCAGGAGGAGATAGTCGGTCAAACGGAACTCCGGACTGGAGGCAATTTGCGTGGACCATGCGGGAGCGCTTTGGCAGGGTCAAGGCGGAGGCGGTGAGCTCTTATCGGGTGATCAATTGTCAGGAAACAGCAACGTTTCGTAGTCCATGGCGCCATGGAGAATATGAAGGATTTCTATTCGTTCCGATTCTATCCGATAGAAGATCAGATAGCTGCCATGCACGCAGCGGCGAATGCCCGCCGGACGATTGCTTTGCAACAAGGGAAATCGTTTGGGCATTTCGGCAATGCTCATACAGCGTTCCCGCAATTCCAGAACAAACGTCACGGCACGACCGGGATTTTGTAGTGCAATGTAATCGCCAATAGCTTCGAGGTCCTGTTCCGCCGCGTCGGCGAAAGCGATCCGCGTCACTTGCGGTTCTCAGCCTGAGATCGGTATTTAGCTTCGAGCCGGGCAAATACTTCTTCCGCCGGCTTCACCCGGCCCGCATCAGCATCGGCTATTCCCCGCGCGAGCGCGGCGTCGAGTGCGGCAAGCCTTGCCTCGCGCTCCTC
Organism: Mesorhizobium alhagi CCNWXJ12-2; assembly: GCF_000236565.1. Lineage (GTDB taxonomy): Bacteria > Pseudomonadota > Alphaproteobacteria > Rhizobiales > Rhizobiaceae > Allomesorhizobium > Allomesorhizobium alhagi. The sequence goes on from NZ_AHAM01000068.1 coordinate 38,623, forward strand.
GATTAGCCTGACGCCTTCGCGCAGTACCTCGCTTTTAGAGTTGTAGCGGCCCTTGTTTACGAGTTTGCTGACGAACTCTTCGAGGTGAGGGCCGAGATCGGCGCTGATCGGCATGACTGTCTCCAGGCGTTTGGGATATTCTAATAACTGTTATGGGTCCAGGCAAGTTGGCGTGCGCCGTTGCGGCTCAACGATCTTGCATTCATGGCTGCGCGCCATTACTTCGAATGAGACGCCACGAGGTTTTTGCCATGTCGACGACCGGACCGAACCGCATACTCGATGAATTTGCAAAGCTGGTGACCGATGCAGCGGGTGCGGCGCAGGGCGTCCGGCGCGAAGTCGAGACGGCTTTCAAGGGCCAGGCCGAAAAGATCCTGAACTCGATGGATGTAGTGCAGCGCGAAGAGTTCGAGGCGATGCGCGAAATGGCCATCAAATCCCGTGCCGAGGCCAAGCGGCTCGCAGCGCGCATTGATGCGCTGGAGGCGCGCATCGCGGAGCTATCGGGCGTCAATGCCGCTGCTGCTGCTTCCAAGGCCAAACCGAAAAAATAATTCGTTAACTTTTCCACAAAGCCTGATCCGGAAAAGTGCTTTGCGCTGAATCGCTTATCCGGTTCGCGTGAATCTTTGTGACAGTCGCTTTCCACACCCTTATGCCGCACTGCGCAAAAAGGGGCTGGTCACGCGACTCTGCATCAATACACTGAATTTGTTGCATGATTCGGAGCCGGATCATGCGCCGGGCGGCGGGGTCCGGCGTGGGGTCTGTTGCGCCATACCATCCTGCCTGCCTGAGTTCGCGAATTTTGTTCGTCGTGTGTGCCTTTCCCGCGGAGCGCGCGGTGGCGCTCCCGTAACGACAGGAAGCATTTCATGGAACTTCTCGAACTCGAGTTTGCTCGCGAAATCCACCCCGTGGATGTGATTGAGCATGTCGCGAGCCATAACGACTGGGCGTTCGAGCGCACGGGCGACGATGAAATATCGATTTCGGTTGCGGGAAGCTGGACCGACTATCATGTCTCTTTCTCGTGGATGGAGGATTTCGAGGCCCTGCATCTTGCCTGCGCTTTCGACATCAAGGTGCCGGAGAGCCGGACGCTGGAGATCATGCGGCTCCTGTCTCTGATCAACGAGCAGATGCTGTTCGGTCATTTCGACCTGTGGGAGCAGGAGGGCGCGATCATGTTCCGGCAGTCGCTGCTGCTTGCCGGCGGTGTCGAGCCGTCCAGTCAGCAGGTAGAAGTGCTTCTATCTTCAGCGCTCGAGGCCTGCGAATGCTATTTCCAGGCCTTTCAGTTCGTCGTCTGGTCGGGCACTTCGGCCAAGGATGCGTTGGCCAGCGTCCTGTTCGAGACATTCGGCACCGCCTGATCATGATTGCACCGAGCGGGCGGAAGCCCGAGATCAGCTTTGCCGATTTCGATCGTGTCGACATCCGCGCCGGCACGATCGTGGAAGCCGAACCCTATCCGGAAGCCCGCAAGCCGGCGATCAAGCTGAAGATCGATTTCGGCCCTAAGATTGGCGTGAAAAAATCCTCGGCGCAGATCACCAAATACTACAGCCCCGAGACGCTGGTGGGGCGGCAGGTGTTTGCCGTGGTCAATTTCCCGCCGCGCCAGATCGGCAAATTCCTGTCCGAAGTCCTGACCCTCGGCTTTCCGGACGAGGATGGAGACGTCGTTCTGGGCGCAATCGAACGCAGGGTTCCGGACGGCGGCAGACTCTTCTGAATTGCATTCTGCAATCCCTGGAACTTAGGCGCGGCTGATTGCTTATCCTCCGTCGTTCATTCCGGCGGAGTAGCCCGTGCTGGACCGTTCCCAGGAAAGCACCCCTAAAAAGATAATGCCCGAACCGGCTGCTTCCGCGCGAAGCGCTTCGCTCGTCCATGTCAGCGACGAAGAGCCGGGCATCAGGCGCCAGCGGGTGGGCAAGGGCTTTTCCTATACGACACCCGAAGGCGAGCGGCTTTCCGATCCCGAGGCGCTCGCCCGGATCAAGAGCCTGGCGATCCCGCCGGCGTGGACGGACGTCTGGATCTCGCCGGTCGAGGACGGGCACCTCCAGGCCACCGGCCGCGATCAGCGCGGGCGCAAGCAGTATCGCTATCATCCGCGCTGGTCGGCCTGCCGCGATGAAGTCAAATATTCAAGCCTTGTGGACTTTGCGAAGGCTTTGCCGCGGCTGCGCGCCTACGTCGATGCCGACCTGAAAAAGCCGGGGCTGCCGCCGGAGCGCGTGGTCGCCTCGGTCGTCTGGCTGCTCGACAATACGATGATACGCGTCGGCAACAGCGCCTATGCGCGTGACAACAACAGCTTCGGGCTGACGACGCTGCGCGACCGCCATGTCATGATCAATGGTTCCGAAATCCGGTTTGCCTTCAAGGGCAAGTCGGGCAAGGAATGGAATCTCAGGCTCGTCGACCGGCGCATCGCAAAGATCGTGCGCGGCGCGCAGGACCTGCCGGGTCAGCAACTCTTTCAGTACAAGACCGAGGATGGTGGGCGCAGCGTCGTGCGCTCACAGGACGTGAATGCGTATATTCGGCAGGCAAGCGGCCAAGACTTCAGTTCGAAACACTTCCGCACCTGGGGCGGCACGATCTGCGCGGCCTCGCTCTTTTCCGCCACGCCGGTTCCCGACACCAAGGCGGCGGTCGCCCGGGTCACCAACGAGATCGTCGACCGTGTGGCTGCACGACTCGGCAACACGCGAACGGTCTGCCGCAAGTGCTATATCCACCCGCTGGTGCTTGAGCGCTGGTCGGAAGGGCGGCTGGCCGAAGATATGGCTGCCGCCAGGCGATCGTTCCGTAAGCCGATCGACGGACTGGACGAAGAAGAAACACTGGTCCTGAAATGGCTCTCCAACACCGGGAACGGCGTTGGGTAACGATGTTCCCAAGACCAGCTAAATCCGCGACCGCAGCATCGTCCCGATCTCGCCGTGCGCGGTGCGTACATGGCGCAGAAAAAGCTTCGCGCATGACGACCAGCTATAGCTCATCGCCTTTGTGCGGGCGTCGCCGCGCGGAATGGCCAGCGCTGCCCGTGCCGCTTGGCCGAGATCTTCGGAGAGCGCTCCGCCAAGGCCGTCGCCAAGCACATCGAGAGGCCCTGTCACCGGATAGGCGGCGACCGGCAGACCGCTCGCCAATGCCTCCAGAAGAACGATGCCGAACGTGTCGGTCCGGCTGGGGAACACGAACAGGTCGGCCGATGCATAGATATCGGCAAGCTCTTCGCCGGTGCGGGCGCCGAGAAAGACCGCGTCTGGATATTGCCCCTTGAGCGCGGCGAGCGCGGGCCCGTCGCCGACCACGACCTTGCTGCCAGGCAGATCAAGCTCGAGAAACGCCGGCAGGTTCTTCTCCACCGCCACCCGGCCCACCGAAAGCAGGATCGGCCGGGGCAGATCGAGCACCGGCCGGCGGTCCGGCCGGTACGTCTGAGTGTCGACGCCGCGGGTCCAGAGCCGTACATTGGTGAAGCCGCGCTGAGTCAGTTCGGCGGCGAGCGAGGGCGTCGCGACCAGTGTTCCGGCGCCCGCATTGTGGAAGCGCCGCAGCCATCGATACGTCCAGCTCTCGGGCACGGGGAGGCGGGCCCGGAGATATTCGGGAAATCGTGTGTGGTAGCTCGTGGTGAAGCTGACGCTCCTGGCGAGGCAAAAGCGCCGCGCCAGGAACCCGAGCGGCCCTTCCGTCGCGACATGGATGTGGTCAGGATTTGCCGCGTCGATGCGGCGGGCGATCTGGCGCGGCGTGGCCAGCGCCAGCCGGATGTCGGAATAGGAGGGCAGCGGGATGGTGCTGAAGCCGGCCGGCGTCAGCAAATCGACCATGTGGCCGTCCGCGGCGAGTTCCTGCGCGAGCCGGTCCAGCGTGCGCACTACGCCGTTGATCTGGGGGTGCCAGGCGTCAGTGACCAGCATGATCCGCAACGTCGCGGGCAGTTTTTCCGCCCCGAGGTTCTTGTCCGCCAGCTGATTCACGCCCCCGGACATCGAATCGCCGGCCCCTCGGTTTGCATGGCGGCGTTTCAACATTGCTTCATGACAGGAGAATGAATCGGTCCATCGGGCGACGCGGAGCACGCGGCGCTGGCGCTCACCGAAGCCGTCACCCGCTCAGCGCGAACGCCTGTCTCTGACGAAACTCTGGGAGGCAGGCAGCCGGCGTTTGGGGCTGAGCAATTCCCGCGCGGTCATCGCAACTACGCGCCTGACCGCGCAAGCTACGCCGGCACCCGCACGATCACCCTGAGCCCGCCCATCGGGCTGTCCTCCAGGGTTATGTCGCCGCCATGGCTGCGGGCGATATCGCGGGCGATGGAAAGACCGAGGCCGGTGCCGCTGGCGTCGAGATTGCGCGCTGCATCCAGGCGCATGAATGGCTTGAATACGTCCTCCCGGCTCTCGGCGGGCACGCCGGGGCCGTCATCGTCAATGATCATGGTCAGCGAACCGCGTGTATGGGTGGCGCTGACGCGGACGTTTTTCGCATAGCGGAAGGCGTTGCCGACAATATTGGACAGCAAGCGGTTAAAGGCGTTGGGGCGGACATGAATGTCGGGAACGCCGGTCATGGAGGTCGACAGCGTGCGTTTGCGGAGCTTGGCTTCCTCGGCAAGCTTCTCGAAATAATCGGTCAGATCGAACCGGCCGGGATCTTCGAGCGCCTCTCCTCGCGCAAAAGAGAGATAGCCCTCCAGCATCGCCTGCATGTCGTTGACATCCTGGTTGAGCGCCTCGGTGTCCGCCTTCGCCCCGCTCAGCGCCAGTTGCAGCTTGAACCGCGTGAGGATGGTGCGCAGATCGTGGCTGACGCCCGTCAGCATAGCGGTGCGCTGCTCTATCTGGCGCTCGATGCGCTCGCGCATCTGTATGAAGGCGAAACCCGCGCGCCGCACTTCCTCGGCTCCGCGAGGGCGGAAATTGCGCGGCATGGGCCGACCCTTGCCGAAGCTCTCGGCCGCTTCGGCAAGCTGCAGGATCGGCTTTATCTGGTTGCGCAGGAACGGAATGGCGATCATCAGGAGCACAAGCGATGTACCGACCATCCAGACGATGAAGATGTGGGTGTTGGAGGCGTAGGCTTGGCTGCGGCGCACAAAAACCCGCAGCACCTTGTCTTCGAGCTGGATGCGGACTTCGACCACATCGGAGTCCCCCACCGTGTCTATCCAGAATGGACGATCGATCTGGTCGGTGATTTCCGCCGAGAGAATCTGGTCGAGGATCGAAAAGAACGGCCTGGGCCCGGGCGGCGGGAGCGGGTCGGGCGGAAGAATGTCGATCTTGAGCCGCAGCCGCTCCTGAGCGATGCGGATCACGTCGGCATAGTTGTCGCCCTCCGGATAGGTTTCGATCATGTCGATGATCGCTGCAATGTCGCGGGTGACGGCGGTGGAAAGGCGCTGCGTTACCGTCTGCCAGTGGCGTTCCATGAACACCAGCGTCACCACCGACTGCAACAGGATCATCGGCGTGATGATGATGATCAGCGACCGGGCATAGAGCCGCTTGGGCAGATAGAGCGAGACCAGCCGCCAGAACCTTTTCCAGCTTTTGGGGATCGAGGCGATAGTGCGCAGCACCCTGGCTGCGAAGCCCTCATTTTCCGTCCGATCCACTTCGGAAGTCGCCATTCATCGTTTCCATTGCCGACGCGGCCCGTCTGGCGCCATCAGGCGGCAGTCTATTCCACACAAGATGGTTCCGAAAGCGAAAGACCGCCAGCAGACCAAGCAGCCGCCCGTCGAGGCAATCGCCGACGCCCGTATTGGCTATTCGACACTAAGCCTGTAGCCGATGCCGCGCACCGTCTGCAGCCAGACGGGATTGGCGGGGTCACGCTCGATCTTGCGCCTGAGCCTGTTGATCTGTACGTCGATCGTGCGCTCACCGACATCGGCCTCGCCGGCCACCAACTCGTGACGCGGAATGGTTTCTCCGGCGCGCGCGGCGAAGATGGCCAGGATCTCCTGTTCCCTGTCGGTTAGCTTGAGCGGCTCCCCCCCCCTCTTCCATT
>NZ_AHAM01000067.1 GCF_000236565.1 Mesorhizobium alhagi CCNWXJ12-2
CGGCTCTTCGGTGGGCGTTGTGCCGGCCTGGCCTTCAGTCTCGGTTTCGGTTGTGGCGCCAGCCTGACCTTCAGGCGGCATCACTTCGGTGTCGGCCTGACCCTCGGTGGTTGCGCCCGCCTGGCCTTCCATCTGCTGGCCGCCGCTCGGGCATTCGGCGCCCGGCGGGCAGGCCTGGCCGCCCGTTGTTGCGCCGCTCTGGCCTTCAGTCTGGGCCTGAGCTAACGCGACGCAGGGAGCGATCCCGAGACCAAGGGCGAACACGCTCTTGATAATGATGCCTTTCATGGAAAGTCTCCTAAGATTTCCAACGTCCCGTCGGGGTCAAAACACCTCCTGTTCGGCTTTGTTCCGAAATTCCTGATGTAAATGGGCGGCCAGCGTCCGCGGCAAAGAAAAACGCCGCCCCGAAAGGGCGGCGCTCGCAAGCCGAAAAGGCGTTGATCGATTGACCCTTTAGAACAGCCCTTCGATCTGGCCCATCTCGTTGAGGAAGATCTTCTCGGAGGAGGGGGTCTTGGGCAGGCCTGGCATGGTCATCACCTCGCCGCAGATGACCACGATGAAGCCGGCGCCGGCCGAGAGCCGCACCTCGCGCACCGGCACGGTATGGCCTGTCGGCGCGCCACGCAGGTTCGGATCGGTCGAAAAGGAATACTGCGTCTTGGCCATGCACACCGGCAGCTTGCCGTAGCCGGCCTGCTCCCAGGCGTGGAGCTGGTCGCGCACGCTCTTGTCGGCGATCGCCTCCGAGCCGCGATAGATGCGCTGGACGATGGTGTTGATCTTCTCGAACAGTGGCATGGCGTCGGGATAGAGCGGCGCGAATTGCGAGCCGCCCGACTCGGCCAGCGCCACCACCTTGTTGGCGAGCTCCTCGATCCCGGCCGAGCCGTGCGCCCAGTGCTTGCACAGGATCGCTTCCTCGCCCATCGAGGCGACGAAGTCCTTGACCGCCTGGATTTCGGCCTCCGTGTCGGAATGGAAGTGGTTGATGGCGACCACCGCCGGAACGCCGAACTGCTTCACATTCTCGATATGGCGGCCGAGATTGGCGCAGCCCTTCTTCACCGCCGCGACATTCTCTGCGCCGAGGTCTTCCTTCTTGACGCCGCCATTCATCTTGAGCGCCCGCACCGTGGCGACGATCACCGCCGCCGCCGGCTTCAGGCCGGCCTTGCGGCATTTGATGTCGAAGAATTTTTCCGCGCCGAGATCGGCGCCGAAGCCGGCTTCCGTCACCACGTAGTCGGCGAGCTTCAGCGCCGTCGTGGTGGCGACAACCGAGTTGCAGCCATGCGCGATGTTGGCGAACGGGCCGCCATGCACGAAGGCGGGATTGTTCTCCAGCGTCTGCACCAGGTTGGGCTGCATGGCGTCCTTCAAGAGCACGGCCATCGCGCCGTCCGCCTTCAGGTCGCGGGCATAGACCGGCGTCTTGTCGCGGCGATAGGCGACGATGATGTCGCCGAGGCGCTTTTCCAGATCCTTCAGGTCGGTCGCCAGGCACAGGATCGCCATCACTTCCGATGCGACCGTGATGTCGAAGCCCGCCTCGCGCGGAAAGCCGTTGGCGACGCCGCCGAGCGAGCACAGGATCTCGCGCAGCGCCCGGTCGTTCATGTCCATGACGCGCCGCCAGACGACGCGGCGGATGTCGATGCCGAGATCGTTGCCCCAGTAGATGTGGTTGTCGATCAGCGCCGAAAGCAGATTGTGGGCCGTGGTGATCGCGTGGAAATCGCCGGTGAAATGGAGGTTCATGTCCTCCATCGGCACGACCTGCGCGTAGCCGCCGCCGGCCGCACCGCCCTTGACGCCGAAATTGGGTCCGAGCGAGGCCTCGCGGATGCAGACGATCGCCTTTTTGCCGATGCGGTTCAGCCCGTCGCCGAGGCCGACGGTCGTGGTCGTCTTGCCTTCGCCGGCCGGCGTCGGGTTGATCGCGGTAACCAGGATCAGCTTGCCGTCCCGGTTGCCCTTCACCGATTTGATGAACTCGGCCGACACCTTCGCCTTGTCGTGGCCGTAGGGCAGGAGGTGTTCGGTCGGGATGCCGATCTTGGCGCCGATCTCCTGGATCTGCTTCTTGCTGGCGGCGCGCGCGATCTCGATGTCGGATTTTACTTCGGCCATGACGTTTCCCTCGGGATTGTGGATTTGTGTCGCGAATGCGACGCCTCTCGTGGCGGGCATAGAAGCCCGACAGCTTGCCGCCGCGCCGTCTCAAAACAGTCGGAGAATGCGCGAAAAGCGACAGGGAAATTAGCGAATGGGGAGTAGCGAATAGCGAGTAGCGAATAGCAAAGGCAATAACGCGGCGGCTTGGGCCAGCGTCGTTCCCTTTTCGCTTATTCTCTACCTATCCAGCACCGACCTGACCTCGACAAGGTTCGACCGCACCCTGAGCACATAGAAGCCCATGGTGGTGAGATGCGTCGGCATGATCCAGCCATCCTCGCGGCCATTGGAAATGATCAAGGGGCGGATTGCCAGCGCGGCCTTGAGCTGGCCTTCGACATTGTCCCAGAGCGGCCCAAGCCCGCGCGAGTCGATGACCTGCCGGAAATCATGGTGAGCGGCGACCAGGATGCCGTAATAGCCGTAGAGCTGGCCGTAGGCGAACCAGAACCGGTCGTCGGCCCGCGTGTCGAACCAGCCGCTGTTGTAGTTCTGCGAGCGGTCCCGGATCATGTCGGACGTCGAGCCGATGTCGCTGGCGATGCGGTCGACGAACTGCATCAGATTGTCGGCCCGCGCGTTGAAGACCACCTCGCATTTCTGGAGCCGGTCGTTGAAGGCTCGCAGGCTGCGCGCAGCAGAGCGATAAAAACTGGGCGTTGGGGTCTTCGGTCCGAAGGGGCGAAGGCCGAAATACCATGTCTCCTCGTCGAAGGTGATCGCGCCGCGCGCGTCCTGAAGGTTCTGGTCTATCTGGCTGGTGCCGCGCACGCGCCCGAGCGTGTCGACGAGCTCTACCGAAGTCCGGCGGATCGCCTGATTGACCCCGCGCTGGAACGAAGCCTTGTTGTCGAGGAACGGCGTGCGATCCCAATCCATGCCGAAGAACCCCAATTTGTAGAGGATCATCGACGAAATCCAGGCGTTCTCGTTGACGTTGAAGTCGATGAGATCGGCGGCCACCTGGGTGATTGCCGAGGTGGTGCAGGTCTTGACCTCGCCCTCGACGTCGGCGGCGCCCTCAACTGGGGCGGTGGCGGAAGGAGCGGGCTGCGCCGGGGCGGCCGTCGGCGCCTGCGTAAAATTATATGCTTCGGCGTAGGCTGGGTTGAAATTGGTCCAGACCTGAGTGTTCCAGATGAAATAGCCGTAGAGCACGACCAGCCCGGCAATCGTCAGGCCGAGCACCGTCTTCAGGATCCAGCCGCGGTGCGTGTACCAGCGCCCCGCCCACAGGAACGGCCAGAGTATTGCGCCAATGACCAGCCCGATGCCGCGGCCGATCCACTGGAAAATCCGGGTGAAGAAATTCACGATCGGATCAAGCATAGTGCCCCCTCGATTGACGCATTCTAGTCGGTCAGGCCGTAGAGGCGCGCCCGGAACGCCTCCTTGTCCTTCAGATATGTGGTTTTCAGCGTGTTCACAACATGCCGCCGCCAAGCCTCGCCGAAGCCTTCGTAGTCCTTGTAGAAGCCCTGCTTGTTGAACACGTAGCGCGACACGAAATCGGACGGCACGAAATCCGAGATCAGCCGGTTCGTCAGCCATGCGTCGGGATGGTCCGGCTTGGCGCGGATGACCAGGAAACGATGCTGCGGAAACACCTCGTCGATCTTCAACTGGCCGAGATGCGCGATCTCGCGCTTGGCGGCGTTGAGGAAGGGAAACGTGCCGTCGCGGTTGATCAGTTCGGCATGGCCGTGGATCCAGGTTTGCAGCCAAACCCGGTCGAACTTGCCGGGGTCGACGTTCGGCTCGGCATCGCGGATAAGCGCGCCGATCGCCATCTCGGCGCGGTGCTCGAGGTAGTCCGAGGTCTCAATCCACGACGCCCGCGGCAGCTCGATGCGGCCGGTCGAAGCCAGGAAGCGGAACACCCGGTCGGCGTCGCGGATTGACAGATAGCTCACCTGCCAGGGCCGCGACCGGCGGAAACCGGGCGCCGCCGGATCGCTGATCACAGTCGTCATGTCCTTGTCGACGAACACGTAGAGCCCGCCAAAATGGCTGGTCCAGAAGGCGTTGTGGCGGAAGATCACCTGATCCGGCACCAACGCGTTTTCGCGGATGTCGCCGGTCACTTTGGCGAGCTCCACCATCCGCTCCAGCATTTTGTTGTCGCGCCAGGCGTCCGGCTCCTGCTTCAGCCGATCGACCAGCGTCGCGAGTTCCGAAGCCTTGCCGAGCACATCCTCCGCCGACAGCACCCGGAACTCGACCTGGTTGATGGAAAGAAGATCCTCGATATCATCGACCCTGGAGACCGAATCCTCGATCTCGCCGTAGATCACGTCCTTGATGGTCAACGCGTCGATGGCGCGCGAATTCTTCGAAAAGAACTCGTAGACCAACTGCGACGTGTTGGAGAACGCCGTATGCACCACCGGCAAATCGGCCTGCGCCGGGGTCAGGATGACGAAGCGGCGGTTGACCTGGTTTGGATCGAGATAGTGTGGGTCGTCCAGTTCCTCGGCGATTTGTGGCGAGAAGCCGGTACGGTCAATGTCGAATTTCTCAAGCTCGGTCGGCTTAAGCCCGAACGCCGTCAGCGCCTTGTTGTAGCGCTCGATCAGATGCGGCTCCTCGACCGGCAGCAGCCGCCCGTAGATCAGCTCATTGGCGCGCAGGAGTTCCATTTAATGCAGCCTTCCCTTCTCCCCGTTCACGGGGAGAAGGTGCCCGAAGGGCGGATGAGGGGCGAGGCCCTTCCTTCTCCCCTTGTGGGAGAAGGTGGCCGACCTTGAGCTTGCCGAAGGGGAGGTCGGATGAGGGGTGTTGGACGGAGCGCAGGCGCTGGCGTTTCTTCCAACACCCCTCATCCGTCTTGGCGCTCCGCGCCAATCCACCTTCTCCCACAAGGGGAGAAGGGAGCGCGCCACCTCAAGCATTCCACATCCCCTTCTTCTTCAACTCCTCCATCTCCCTTGCGGCGCGCTCGCGCAGTCTCGCGTCGCGCAGCATCTTCGAAACCGCAGCATCGTCCGACCGGTCCGAATAGCGGAACTCGGAATCCGCGTAGCGGTTGATCTCCTGCATCACCATGTCCATCGAGAACGGCCCGCGCAGTTCCTCGATCATGGCTTTCTTGTCGTCGTATCCCTTGTGCATGAAGGCTTCCGGCTTCTCGAACCATTCGTCGGGAAGCTCGATGTCCATGGCGCGCATCTTGATCGCATCGGTGACGTTTTTTATCGCGCGGCCGGTGAAGCGCGGCTCGGCCTCCTTGATCATGTGGAGGTAAGTTCCGACGTCGGCCATAGTTTTCGGCTCGCCGTTCTCCTTCATGAAGCGCTCATAGACCCGCATCAGCCCGTCTTCCTGAGGCTTGAAATGAGTCTCATATGCGTCTTCCACGGCGCGCTGTATCTCCTGCGCGGCATAGAGATCATGATCGCCGAGATCGATCTTGTGGTTCTTGCCGGCAAGCAGGACGAAAATGTCGATGTAGTCCTCGCGCGTCTGCGGCCCGTCTACGAGCCAGCGCGCGCCGGCGCGCTGGCGCAGCGCATCGTCGACATTTTCGGGATAGTTGGAGAACATGCCGAACGAGCAATTGCCGCGCACCACGGTCGAGGCGCCGCCAAAACTTTCCATCAGGACGCCGGTGATTTCCTGCTGGCCGGCCGAGGCCCGGTCGTCGGAGCGCTTGGCCGCGACCTGGTCGATGTCGTCGATCGTGCCGAAGCCGATGGCGCGCGGGTTCAGCACATTGTTGATGAACTGCTTGCAGCTCTGGCCGGATTTGCCCTGATAGGAGGAAATCTGGTCGACGCCGAAATTCTCGTAAACGAAGGGATAGCCGGCGACCTGGCAGTAGCCGTGCACAAGCCCGGCTATCATCTGGATCAGCGTCGTCTTGCCCGTTCCCGGCGCGCCGTCGCCGATGAAGGTGAACAGAAAGCCGCCGAGTTCGACGAAGGGGTTCATCTCGCGGTCGAAATCGTAGGCCATCAGCATCTTGGCCAGTTTCACCGCCTGGTATTTGGCGATGTGGTTGCCGACGACCTCATCCGGCTTCTTGAAGGTCATCACCAGCGGCTTCGACTTCTTGCCCGGCGCGACATCGAAGCCGTCCACCGTGAAATCGTCCGCTTCGATGCGGATATGCGCGTCCTCGAACGCGCCGAGGCCGTCGAAGCGGCTCTTGCGCGTCAAAAGCCCCTCGATCGCGATGCGGGCGAAGGCGCGGGCGCGCGTCATCAAATCGGCATCGTCCATCGCGCCGGTTATCGCCCGGTCAAGGCCGGCGATCAGCGATTTCAGCGCGTCCTGCGGCGTGTCGAACAGGAAGTCCGGCTCCTTGATGTCGTTCGGCGGCTCGCCGTCGCCGTCGATCAACTGCGCCAGATAGGAGGCGAAGCTGAACGCCGACACATAGGCCGACGCCGAGAGAAGCTTCTTGAAATGCGCGGCCGCGTCGCCTTCGAGCGGCGCACGTGCGTTTTTGGCCGTCAAGCTTTCGAGGTCGTTGCTGCGGGCAAAGACATCGCCGATGGCGAGCGCCACCGACAGGCCACGCCGCGCGCGGTAGAGCAAAGCGTGCTGCCCAATCGTCATCAACTGGTCGTCGGGCCGGATCGCCGCGACGGTCTTCGACAGCTCGATCTCGCGGGTCTTGCGTACCGATCCAGTCGACACCGTTGAAACAAATCGCCGCCCGGTGCCGGCCAGCGACGTGCCCGACTGGCCGCTCGAATCCTCCAGCACGACGATGCGCGTGATCATCGACTGTGCGGTGGCAAGATGCTTCTCGATGTCCGCTTCGGGTATCGTGGTCAGGCCGGTGTCCATGTGCATGCCCTCTGCGCAGAATAGTATGACGCCCCCTCCACCATGCTTCGCATGGTCCCCCTCCCCCGCTTTGCAGGGGAGGAACCAGCGTCGCCGCCTGATCCTCCCCCGTTTACGGGGGAGGGGGACCGCCGAAGGCGGTGGAGGGGGCGATGCGCTGCTAAGCGCGGGTATCCCTCACACATCTGAAATCACCCGGCCCTTTGACAGGATGTGAACCTTGTAGCCGAGGAAAATCTTCTGCGCCTCGCCCGCGGCGTAGAGCGCCTGATAGGCCTCGTGCGGCACAAGTGCGTGCTTTTCATAGCTCGACACGCCCTGGCGCGCGGCTTCGAGGTCGTCGGTGTTGATATAAAACTCCTCGCTTGCCGGCTCGCTCGACCACAGGCCCTTGCGGCCCGGCCGCTCGCCCTTCGAATAGATCTCCTGGATCGTCCAGGTCAGCAGCCAGGCGTTTTCCTGCTTGCGCACCTTGGACAGCACGTCGGCAACCGCCGAATTGTGCTCGGTAATGCCGGCCGTGTAGAACGGCCCGAGCACGATGCGCCGAAGCTGCTTGGGATGCAGCTCGGCAAAATCCTTGTCGAGATTGGAAGCGATCGTCGCTGGCGACAGCGTATAGGCCGAGTTCTTCTCGGTGAAATCGTCGAAGCGATGGGCAAGCTCGGGATTGAGCAGTCCGTCGACGGGCAGAGGAATTTCCACCTTTTCGCTGAGCTTGCCGTCTTCGCCGACCAGTTGCTCGACCATCGCCTTGGACGAATCCTCGACAGTGGCCATGTAGATCAGCGGCAGGTTGGCGGTACCGTCGAACGTCGCCCAATGAACGAGGTAATAGGGCCGGAAGGTTTTTGGATTGACCGAGACCTTCGCCGTCTGCGCCAGCATGAACGGCCCGAATACGACGCCGTCCTTGACGTCTTCCAGATAAAGCCGCTCGGCCATGGATTTCTGGAGGGCTGACGGAAATTCCTTGTGGCGCAGGATGAAGTCGGCCATCTCGACGCGCAACTCGCCGGGTTCGGGTATGCCGGCCAGCCGCTTCCCGGCCGTGCGGCGGTCGTTCTCCAGCTCCAGAATGTTCTGGTAGACCGGAAAGCCGCTTTCGGCGCGCGAGATCCTGAACTTGTCCATGAAGCCCAGCCGGTTCTCCCAGCAGGCGAAGGATTTTTCCAGCCGCGCTATGTATTCGGCGACCACCTTGGCGACGATGCCGTGCCGGTAGAGCGGCGAGCGGTCGTCGCGCATGAAGATTTCGAGGCCGCTGAGGGCTGCGCGGATGGCCTCGAAATAACGGGCGGCTGGGTCCGCGGGGGAGGTCATCGGGCGCCCCGTGAAGTACGGGGGGAAGAGACAAGCGGCGACGCTGACGCCCCCCTCTCCCCGTCCTTACGGGGAGAGGGTAAGGGTGAGGGGCGGGATGGAACGGAGCCCATAAACGGCGCTGCTGTCACAATCGCTGCGATCTAAGTCTGCACATAATCCGAAGCATTGTGCTTCCTCAGCACTTCCTCGAAGCGCCGCGCAAAAGCGTCGTCGGCGAGCTTCTTGCGGCGCTGGATGTCGGCGGTGGCGACCATGTTCTTCTCGTGCAGTTCGAGCAGGTCGCCTATATGCTTCTGCGCTGCCGCGCCGATGCCGGCCATGGTCTGCTCGGCGGTGTTGTCGACCTGACTGCCCAGCGTATTGATCTTGTGGGCGACGTCCTGCTGCGCAGCGGTCTTCAACGAGTCCTCCAGCGCCTTGTAGAGCACGATGCGCTGCTCGGTATCGATGGTCAGCTTGTTGATCAGCGTATTCTGCGCCGCGATCTGGTTGTTGAGCGAATCCACGAAAGTCTGGAACATCGAGGTGTAGCGCTCCAGCGTCTGGCTCTCGGCCAGTATTTCCTGCTCCTTCGCCTGCTTCTCGTTGTATTCGGTGGCGAGCTTGGAGCGTTCCGATTCGAGATCGGTGCGGTCCTTCTGGCTGGTCGATGCGGCGATGCGGTTTTCGACGTCAAGCAGCATCGGGTTCAGCTCCTCGATGCGCTTCTGCACCGCTTCGAGGTTGGCCATCGTCGCCTTGCGGCGCTCGATCACCTGGGCGAGGCTCGCTTCCGAGGTTTTGTAGCGCGCGTCGAGAACCTGCTTCTGCGCCTTCAATATGCCGACGATGGTGTCCGACTTCGACAGCAGTTCCTGCAGGTTTCCGGCCAGCGACATGTTGCGGACGCGATCGGTGCGCATGCGCTGCTTCGATTCATCCGAGAAGATGCCGACGAAGCTTTCCCAGCCGGTAAAGCTCTTCATGTTCTCGAATTCCGCGCCGAAGACGTTCGTCGCGTCCTCCAGCCCGATGATCAGGTCGGCGATGTTGCCTTCCATGATCTTCTGCTGGTTCAGCACATCCTGGATGCGGGCATTCTCGATGTCGAAATCGGCGGCGCCGATCTTCTGGTCAGTTTTGGCAAATTTTTCCAGCACCACGGCCGATTGATCGATCTTGGAGCGCATCTCCTCCACGACCTGCTTCGTCTTCTCAATCTCGGCGTCGAAATTCTGCAGTGTCGCCATAGTGGTCCCTCCAGCCTCGGCTTCAGATCGTCGGGCGAATATAGGCAGCACACAAGGCGATTGAAAGACGGTAGCAAATGCGCGGCATCGGGATTTGTCGCCCGCCGTCGTGCAACCGACAGGAGTTTGTCGCACGTGGCAAAGCGCGGGGCGCGGCACGCTCCGTCATCACGCTTGAAACCGCGCCAAAATGGTGTTTGGCTGCCGTAACACGAGCGGTAGAAGAAAACGCAATTTCCGCTTTGCCGACAGATCACAATGGGAGAATACAAATGTCGCGTATGAAAACATTCGCCGCCGGCTTCGGTCTGGCGGCATTTCTTTCCGTCGGCGCAGCGCTCGCCGCCGATCCGGAAAGCTGCAAGCCGGTGCGCTTCGCCGATGTCGGCTGGACAGACATCACCGCCACCACCGCAACCGCCTCGGTCATCCTCGAAGCGCTCGGCTATGAGCCCGACGTGCAGGTTCTTTCGGTGCCGGTCACCTACACCTCGCTCAAGAACAAGGATGTCGACGTGTTCCTCGGCAACTGGATGCCGACCATGGAAGCCGACATCAAGCCCTACCTGGAAGACAAGTCGGTCGAGACGGTGGTCACCAATCTCGAAGGCGCGAAATACACGCTCGCCGTGCCGCAGCACACCTTCGACGCCGGCCTCAAGAGCTTCGAAGACATCGCCAAGTTCAAGGACAAGCTAGACGGCAAGATCTACGGCATCGAAGCCGGCAATGACGGCAATAGGCTGATCCTCGACATGATCGAGAACGACAAGTTCGGCCTGAAAGATTTCGAACTCGTCGAAAGCTCGGAGGCCGGCATGCTGTCTGCCGTGCAGAAGGCCGCCGGCTCTGGCGAGGATGTCGTCTTCCTCGGCTGGGAGCCGCACCCGATGAACGCCAATATCGATATGGCCTACCTGTCTGGCGGCGACGACGTGTTTGGCCCGAATTTCGGCGGCGCCACCGTCCACACCAATGTGCGGGCCGGCTACACGACCGAATGCCCGAATGTCGGCGCGCTGCTCAAGAACATGGTGTTCTCGCTGGAGATGGAAAACGAGATCATGGGCGCGATCCTCAATGACGGCGCCGATCCGAAGGAAGCCGCCACCGCCTGGCTGAAGGCCAATCCGGACGCGGTCGCTCCTTGGCTGGAGGGCGTCACGACCTTCGACGGCGGCGATGCGACGGCGGCCGTGAAGGCGGCGCTGGAAGGCTGAGAACCTGACGACCGGCGCAGAGCAGCGAGGGGCTGCACGCTGACGACCCCTCTCCCCGTCCTGAGCTTGTCGAAGGATGAAGCCTGTCGAAGGATCACGGGAGAGGGTAAGGGTGAGGGGCGGCGCAACCGCCTCCGAATTGAGAGGGTGCATGGATCCGATTTCCGATTTTATCGCCGATTTCAAGATACCGATCGGCCGCTGGGGCAAGGCCTTCTTCGATTTTCTGACCACCAATTTCGAGTGGTTCTTCGACTCCATCGCCGACGGGCTGACGGTCGTGCTCGACGGGCTCGTAGATTTCCTGCTGATGATCCCCCCGGTCCTTCTGGTCGCGGCCATCGCCGCGCTCGCCTGGTATCTGCAGCGCTCCTGGAAGCTGGCGCTCGGCGTCGCGATCGGACTGCTCTTCATCGTCAACCAGGATCTGTGGCAGGAAACGGTCGAGACGCTGGTGCTGGTCGTCGCGGCCGCCGCAGCCTCCATGGCCATCGGCGTGCCGATCGGCATCTGGGCCGCGCATAGCGAGCGCGGCTACCGCTATCTCCAGCCGGTGCTCGACCTGATGCAGACCATGCCGACCTTCGTCTACCTGATCCCGGTGCTCATCCTGTTCGGCCTCGGCATCGCGCCGGGCCTCATCGTCACCGTCATCTTCGCATCGCCCGCGCCGATCCGGCTCACCTATCTCGGCATCACCTCGGTGCCCAGGCCGATGATCGAGGCCGGCGAGGCGTTCGGCGCAACGAAACGCCAGTTGCTCTGGAAGGTCGAGCTGCCGGCGGCGCTCCCCACCATCATGGCCGGGCTCACCCAGTGCATCATGCTCTGCCTCTCAATGGTCGTGATCGCCGCCCTGATCGGCGCCAACGGCCTCGGCAAGCCGGTGGTTCGGGCGCTTAACTCGGTCAACATCCCGCTCGGGCTGGAAGCCGGCCTCGCCATCGTGGTGCTCGCCATCATCCTCGACCGCATGAGCCGCATCGGCGCGGGAGCCGCCAAATGAAGCCCGCCGTCGAGTTTCGCGACGTCGACATCGTCTTCGGCGACGACAAGGCGCAGGCGCTGGCGATGATCGATCGCGGCGCGACCCGCCAGGAGATCCTGGAGAAGACCGGCACGGTGCTCGGCTGCGCCGGCGCCGGCCTCACCGTCAACGAGGGCGAGATCTCCGTCCTCATGGGCCTCTCCGGTTCGGGCAAGTCCACTTTGCTGCGCGCCGTCAACGGCCTCAACAAGGTCGCGCGCGGCAGTGTGGTGGTGCATGACGGCGACTGGTCTGCCGATGTCGTCTCCTGCGGCGACGATCAGCTGAGAAAGATCCGCCGCGAATGCGTCGCCATGGTGTTCCAGCAATTCGCGCTGCTGCCCTGGCGCACGGTTGCGGAAAATGTCGGCTTCGGCCTGGAGCTTTCCGGCGTGCCCGAGGCCGAGCGCAAGCAGCGCGTCGAGCGGCAGTTGAAGCTGGTCGGCCTCGACCAGTGGGCGCAGAAATACGCGCACGAGCTATCCGGCGGCATGCAGCAGCGCGTCGGCCTTGCCCGCGCCTTCGCCACCGAAGCGCCGATCCTTCTGATGGACGAGCCGTTCTCCGCGCTCGACCCGCTGATCCGCACGAAGCTGCAGGATGAGTTGCTGCAGCTTCAGGACACCCTGAAGAAGACCATCATCTTCGTTTCCCACGACCTCGAGGAGGCGCTGAAGATCGGCAACACCATCACCATCATGGAGGGCGGCCGCATCGTCCAGACCGGCACGCCGGAAGACATCGTGCTGCGCCCCGCCAATGATTACGTCCGCGACTTCATCGCCAATGTGAACCCGCTCTCGGTGCTCACAGCCTGGAACGTGATGCGCGACCGCCGCGATCTCGAAGCAGCGGGCGAGGGCGGCTGGCTCTGGCTCGACCGGCGCTGCACGACGCGTTTTCAGATCGACGCGAACGGGCTGGTGGAGGCCGCCGAGCGCGACGGCAAGCCTGCCGTCTGGGTCTCCTGCGACGACATCGAAAAACTTCCCGACGACGCCCCGCAGGTCTTCTGGGCCAAGCCCGGCACGACGCTGAAGACCGTGATGCTCGCCATGCACCGCTCGCAGACCGCGCCGGTAGCAATATTCGACGAAAGCTCCCGCTTCATCGGCTCCATCGGGGTGCGGGATGTGCTGAGCGCGGTGCTGAGGCGGTAGCCATCTTCCCTTCTCCCCTTGTGGGAGAAGGTGGCCGACCCTGAGCTTGTCGAAGGGGAGGTCGGATGAGGGGTGCTGGACGGAATGCAGCCGAAGGAGTTCTGTCCAACACCCCTCATCCGCCTTCACTTCGTTCAGGCACCTTCTCCCACAGGGGGAGAAGGGATAGTGGAGTATCTATGCCAGACTTCATCTTCACCGGCCCCGCCGACGCAAACGCCACCATCCTCCTCGCCCATGGCGCGGGCGCGCCAATGGATTCGGCCTGGATGAACGGCTTTGCCGACCGACTGGCGGCAAAAAACATCCGCGTCGCCCGCTTCGAATTCTCCTACATGGCCGCGCGGCGCACGGGCGTGGGACGAAAACCACCGCCGCGCGCCGAAACACTGCTCACCGAATACCGCGCCGCGGTCGAAAAACTCGGCCCGGCGCCAAAACTCTTCATCGGCGGCAAGTCGATGGGCGGAAGGGTGGCGAGCATGGTCGCCGACGCGCTCTACGCGGACAGGAAGATCGCCGGCCTCGTCTGCCTGGGCTATCCGTTCCACCCGCCCGGCAGCCCGGAAAAGCTGCGCACCGCGCATCTGGAAAAGCTCTCCGCCCCCACGCTGATCTGCCAGGGGACGCGCGACCCGTTCGGCACGAAGGAGGAAGTTTCAGGCTACCGCCTCTCGCCCACGATCTCGCTGTTCTGGCTGGAAGACGGCGACCACGATTTCAAGCCGCGCAAGGAATCCGCCGCGACGGCGAAAGGCAATCTCGATGCGGCGGTGGAGCGGGTGGCGGAGTGGCAGGGTATGTGCTGATACCATTTGGGCGAGAGCGTTCCCAAAAGGCCTCAAGCGTCGGGCTCGTGTTGGCCGAGACAATGACCTAAACATTTGGGCAGGCGTCAGCACTGGCAGAATCCAGTCGAACTCGTTTTACGTGCGGGCCTTTGCCGGCAGCTTCCGAGGGCTTCTGGTGCGCGACGCGGCTTTCATAAGCTTACGAAAAGATGGGCATTCCAGATGGCTCGGCGCTGGACAGTCGGCGACGTGGCGAAGCGCGTCACGCAACACGCGCAGGTCCACCATCTGCCGCTGCAATTCATCCGCCTTGGCGTGCAACTCTGCGCGCGGAAGATCGAGTTGGCCATCCCGCCGGAACATCGCTGCGATCTCAACGAGCGAAAAGCCGGCTGTTTTGCCCAAAGCGATGAGAGAGAGCCTTAGCAGAACATCCGGTTCGAACTGTCGCCGAAGCCCGTGCCGGCCAAAGGAGCGAATGAGGCCGATTTCCTCGTAATACCGCAGGGTCGAAGGCGGTACGCCCGTGCGCTCAGCAACTTCGCCGATATCCATCATTTTCATGCTTGACCTCAAGTTGGCTTGAAGTCGTAGCATCCCCCAAGACGACGATTTCAGCAAGGGGAATGGCGATGGCGAGCGTGGCGGACACGAAGGGAATAGCGGTGTGGAGGGACAGCCGCGCGATTGCGCTGTTGATGGCGGCGACACTGACGGTCATGGCGAATGCAGCAATCAGCCCGGCGTTGCCCGGCCTGCAGCGCCTGTTTGCGGGCGATCCCAACGCGGCCATGCTGACGCGCCTGTTGGTGCCGGCGCCATCGTTGAGCATTGCCCTGCTGGCTCCGCTGGCAGGCCTCGCAGCCGACCGGTTCGGGCGACGCCGCCTGCTACTCGCCGGCATTATGCTTTTCGTGGTCGCTGGAAGTGCCGGGCTGTTCCTGCCCGATCTGCCGACGATCTTCATGAGCCGCATTGTCCTTGGAGTCGCCGTTGCGTTAATCATGACGGCGCAAACCGCGTTGATCGGCGACTATTTCGCCGGAGAGGCGAGAAGCGCTCTGACCGGATTGCAGATCTCGGCGCGAAACTTCGGCGGCTTGCTGTTCATCCTGCTGGCCGGCTGGGTCGCCGCAATGTCCCCTCGTTTCCCATTCGCCGTCTATGGACTGGCGCTGCTGGTGCTGCCGCTGATGTGGAAGGTGATCGTCGAGCCGAATCGTGTCTTGCCAAATCGGGAAGCCGGCGCGGCAGCAGTGGGCGGGAAGCTGCCCACTTGGCGTTTGCTGTTTGTTGGGGTGGTCTTTCTCCAGGCGTTGACGAACATGTTCTTCTTCATCATGCCGACGCAGCTACCGTTCTACTTCGACGCCCAGGGCTATGACAGCGCGATAATGACGGGCGCGACCCTGAGCGTTCTGATGCTCACCGGCGGGTGTGTCGCGCTGCTCTACTCACGGATTCAGCGAGCCATCGGCTATACCGGTGTCTTCGCCTTGGGGTATGCCGCCATGGCTTCTGGTTTCCTGTTGCTGACCCTGCCGCAGGCTTCCTTGCTGAGCTTTGCCGGCGCTGCGTTGATTGGGGCTGGTTATGCGGCAGTCTCGCCCAGTTTCGTCGCTATCACGCTCAAGCTCGCGCCGCCGCAGCGCCGTGGCTTGGCAGGCGGCGTTCTGACCGCCTCCGTGTTCATCGGGCAGTTCTGCTCACCGTTGCTCAGCACGCCAATGATTATGGGCTTCGGGTATGTCGGGCTGTTCCTCGCCGCGACCGCCGTTCTGGCAGCCATGGCCGCCGCCGCATTGGTCGGCCGTGTAATGCGCTGGCACCAGGCCTCGCATCACTCTCATCGCGTTAAGCGGCTGAATTAGGTTTGATGGTGTCCATACCGGAATGTCCGTTTCTGTCGGCACAAGGTTGACTTTCGAACCAAACGTGCTGGATTCACTCAAATGGACCTAGCTGGTGCGTCATGCGAGATTGCGGGCTAGGTGCCCAACCGTGCCTGAATGCCCATGCCTTCCACCGTCACCGTACCCCGCACCAGCACCCGGCTGAAAACCGAGCGGCCGAAGCTGCACAAAGTCATCCTGATCAACGACGATTTCACGCCGCGCGAATTCGTCGTTACCGTGCTGAAAGCCGAGTTCCGCATGAGCGAGGACCAGGCGCACCGGGTTATGATCACGGCGCACCGGCGCGGTGTCTGCGTCGTCGCTGTCTTCACCAAGGATGTCGCCGAGACCAAGGCGACCCGCGCCACCGACGCCGGTAAGGCCGCCGGTTATCCGCTGATGTTCACGACCGAACCGGAGGAGTAGGCTCGCCCCTCCACCATGCTTCGCATAGTCCTCCTCCCCCGCTTCGCAGGGGAGGAACCAGCGCCGCCGCTGCGGATCCTCCCCCGTTTACGGGGGAGGGGGACCGCCGAAGGCGGTGGAGGGGGCGTTGCGACCTCAAACGTGGATAGAATCCACCTCCATTTCGGCTCGTTCGCAAAAGAACTGTTATGGAACAATGGCATAACAGCCAGCGAGAAGAATTTCGCACCCGGATTTGTCCACACCCTCCGCCTTTGCCCCATAATCCCCGGCAGTTTCTCCTGCGGGAACGCCGGTCATGACGGTGATTTGCGGGGAGGAACCGGTGTTCCGGGGAAGCGGCTAACGTGGCCGCGGAAGCGGAAGGTCGTCCAGAGTTTCCACGACTGTCCGCTAAGACGGGCGCGAGGCGCCGTATATCGCTCGCGCTGTCACGGCAAACCACCGACGCATGTCGGCAGGGCCGCAGGCTGGGAAACGGGGGGCTGAAAAATCACCGGCGGGGCGCGGAGTTCGCGCCACGTATAAAAATTAGGAAGGCGTTGGCATCGCGCCCCGCTTCCCAACTTCATTGTCAATGGCCAGACGCGAAAGCGGGCGTGGCAACGGAGAAGCTTGTGCCGAAGAACACCCTCACCAAAGCCGGCGAACGGAACCGCTTCCGTCCGCCCGTCGTTGCCCCGGCAAGCACCAGCAAAGGAGGCGATCATGGCCGACGAAATGCACAGATTGCAGAAGGACCCGCCGGAAGGCTCTCGCAAGGTGGTCGAGCGCGAGCTCAAGCGGCAGGACAAGGAGGAGACCGGCAAGGGCGGCCCTGCCGAGCGCGGCGACACGAGGCGCGAGAAAATCCAGGATAGTAAGCGCAAAATGCAGGATTAGAGCATCGTGCCGAAAAGTGGATGCCGGTTTTCGGCAAAAACGATGCGACAAAAAAGCTAGAGCGAGATGCCCGATTCCGAAATCGGGCGGCTTGCTCTAGCCCGCGCAGTTGAGGCCCGTAGCGCCTCAGTCGATCTCGGGCCGCTCGAAATCGCCGGTCTCGCGGTTCATCACCCAGAGCTCGCCGCCCGAAATGTCGAACCAGGCGCCCGAAAGCGTCAGCCGTCCCTTGTCCTCGAGGATTTTCACGCAGGGAAAGGTTCTCAGATTGGCGATCGAATAGCGGATCGAAATGCGCTCAAGCGCAGTCTGGCGCTCGCCGGCGGTCATCATGGTATTTTGCGAAACGGTGTCGGCCGCGGGCGCGACAAGGCTCATCCATTTGCCGATGAAGTCGCCGGGCGAAAGCGGCGCGGCCTCGGGGGCAAGGGCGGCGCGGATGCCGCCGCAGCGGCCATGGCCCATCACCACGATGTTCCTGACCTTCAGGCTCTGCACGGCGAATTCGAGCGCGGCCGAGGTTGAATGGTACTCGCCGTCCGGTGCATAGGGCGGCACCAGATTGGCGACGTTGCGGACCACGAAGAGTTCGCCCGGCCCGGTGTCGAAGATCGCCTCGGGCGCGGCGCGGGAATCGCAGCAGGCGATGACCATGGTCTCGGGCTCCTGCCCGTCGCGCGCCAGAGCCCGATAACGGCTGCTCTCGGCCTGGTAGCGTCCGGTCATGAAACTGCGATAACCCGTAAGCAGGCGTTCCGGCAGATGCGTCATGGTCCAGCCAGTAGCGCGGATGGCGGCCGCGATCAACGACCTTCGCGGTACCACATCGAGCCGAGCGCCAGCAGCAGCAAAGCAAGGCCGAAGAAGCCGCCGAACAGTGGCACGCGGCTGACCGATTTCAGCAGGCTGTCATTGGTGGTCCTGAGGCCGACCCAGTCGCGGCCCGCCGCATCCGCCGAACCGCGCACCGGCACGATGCCGGGCAGCGACTGGCCGGTCAGCGAAGCCAGCCTGCGCACCGAGCCGCCGCTTTCCTCGGCAGCTGGCCGCAGCACCTCTTCGGTGGAAACCGTGTCGGCGAATTCCGGCGCGTTGACGGGGCCGATATGGGCGAGCGCGGTCAGATCCCCATTGGCCACCTGGTAGAGGCCGATCTCGTCTGTCTCGACACTGCCCGAGAAGATGCCCGGTTCGGCGGCGGTCAGCGGCACGTCGAGCGCTTTGCCCGATGGCGTGATGATCTTGGCCGGGCCGGGATCGTCGCTCATCGTCTGGCGGCGTATGTCGAGCACCATGCCGCGGCCGCCGGCGGTGAGGCGCTCCTCCTCGAGATCCGGCTCCTTCATCAGCCAGTGCGCAATGCGCCGGTAGAGCGAGACATGCGGGCCGCCACCCTCGAAGCCGCGTGCCCACAGCCAGCCCTGGTCGGACAGGAACATGCCGACGCGGCCTTCGCCCTTGCGGTCGAGCAGAAGCAGCGGCCGCTCGCCGGCGCCCTTCATCACCACCTCGCCCTCGGGCTGCTCGATGCCGACCAGCCGGAACCAGCGGCTCCATTTGGGCGGCTCGGCCGCC
>NZ_AHAM01000066.1 GCF_000236565.1 Mesorhizobium alhagi CCNWXJ12-2
GCCTTTACGACATATTGCAGAAGGCCGATCCGTCGCCGGTTATCGCGCTGAACCGCGCCGCCGCTATCGCGATGCGCGACGGCCCTGCGGCTGGTCTGGCGCTGATCGACGCGATCTTCGCGCGCGGCGAGCTCCTGGATTATCACCTGGCGCATTCGGCCCGCGCCGATTTCTGCCGGCGTCTCGGCTGGGCGACCGACGCTCGCGCATCCTACTTGCAAGCACTGTCGCTGACCCGCCAGGAACCCGAACGCCGCTTCATCGAGCGCCGGTTGGCTGAACTGGGGGAGTAGGGGGGCGGCCAAAAGCATCAGGGGCGCCGCGAGGCGCCCCTGACAAAGGCCGTGGATAGCCGTCACACGATGATGACGACGATCTCGAGCGTATCGGGCTCGACGATCACGATGCGGCCGTCGGCCAGCACGAAGTACAGATAGTCTTCGTATTCCGGCACGATGCGCACGATCTGTGGCGGCAGCGGACGAACCTCGATGGTCCGGGGCACCGCGACGCCGACATCAAGTTCGAAGTCAATGCGGTCGACCGGGATCGGATCGACATCCACTTCCTGAACGACCTGCTTGATTTCGGTCTTCTGCTCGACCGTCACCTCGGCAGGCGGAACGGCGCCGGTCTGCGTCTCATCCTGATCGGCAGGCTGATCGGTCTGAGCCTGGCCCTCGGTGGGCTCCTCAGCAGGTGCTTCCGCCTGGCCCTCGGTGGGCTCCTCAGCAGGTGCTTCCGCCTGGCCC
>NZ_AHAM01000065.1 GCF_000236565.1 Mesorhizobium alhagi CCNWXJ12-2
GGCGGTTGCGAATCCGGGTTCATCATTGCGTCTTAGACGCAACCATTGGGCCATGCCAGCCGGGATGATCGCGCGATTTGGTCCATGGACGAGGTATTGGTTGGCGGCGGTTGAGTTGTCTCCGGTGACGCGTCTAGCTGCCGAACCTCGGCCAGAAGAAGCCGGCGCGCGCCTTGTAGGCTTCATAGTCGCCAGCCAGAGGCGTGCCCCGGAACTTTTTCTCCTCGGCGAGCGCGGCCGTGACGTAGATCGCCGTAAAGATCGCGACCGGCAGGATCGTCCAGGCCGACCATGCGGCAATCGCCCAGCCAGACCAGAACAGGAGATAGGATGTGTAGAAGGGATGCCGGAGATACCGGTAAGGGCCGTCGGTGACGATGCCGTGCGGATTTTCAGGATCGAAGGCAAACCGCAGCCGGGCCTTGCGCGAAGCCGATATCGCCGCCCAGAACAGGGCGGCACCGGCCAACTGTATGCAGAGCCCGGCAATCTGTCCGGCGGCCGATTGGTGCTGACTCCAGACGAGGTAGAGAAAAAACACGGATGTCGCTGCGACCCCGGCGGAAATCATCTTCGCGCCGGCCGGCATTTTCGAAGACGCGAAGTGGCCGCGAAGCGACCAGCTGTAGGACGCGATCACCGCGACGCTCACCATCGTAACGATGAGATCGAGAGCCAACTGCATTTTGGAACCCAAGGCTGGAGTTCCCCCCAGGTCAAGGTAGCGGCGGATGGCCTGCAGACGCAAGGAACGGCTGCGTCGGTTAACCGGTTGTTAACCGCTATCGTACACCGACCGTATAGCGCTTGCTGCGATGCTTGGCGGCTATCCTTCGAGGTCCGTCACAAATGCCGATCGCCGATAAGACAATCCGCACACGCCACGCTGCAATCCGGCTCAGCGAGACGTCGGGCAGATCACTGCCGATCCTGATGCTGCACGGATCGGGCTGCGCAAGGCAGGTCTTTGCGAAACAGCTTTCTGGACCGCTCGGCGAAATTCACCGGATGATCGCCATCGATCTTCCCGGCCACGGCGAATCCGGCGATGCCCTTGACCCGCCGTCCGCGTACACGATCAGCGGCCTTAGCGCCGCAGTCGGCGATGTTCTCGACGAACTCGGCATCGGTCGGGCGATCGTCTATGGCTGGTCGCTCGGCGGACATGTCGCGATCGAGCTGATGGGTTCGCATCCAGCGGTCGCCGGCCTGATGCTGACCGGAACGCCGCCTGTTGCGCGCGGCCCGCTAGGCTCGCTGCGTGGCTTCCACACCCATTGGGACCTGCTGCTCGCCTCGAAACGACACTATTCCGAGCGCGACGTAGAGCGTTTCGCAAAGCTTTGCTTCGGCGACAGCGGCGATCCTGCATTTCTGGATATGATCCGGCGCGCCGACGGCCGCGTGCGCACCAATGTGTTTAAGAGCATGATGCTCGGCGACGGCGTCGACCAGAGGAGGGCTGTTGAGGACGCAGCCGTGCCTGTGGCGATCATCAACGGAGCCGACGATCCGTTTGTCCGATTGAGCTATATCGCCGGGCTTTCCTATGTTTCGCTGTGGGACGGTCGCTGCCACGTCATCGCCGGAGCGGGGCATACGCCATTCTGGCAGGCGCCCGAAATCTTCAACCCGCTGTTCCATCGCTTCGTCCGCGCTGTACTGGAGCGTGAATTCGAAACCGCCGCGCGCGAAAAAAGGAATGTCAGCGGCGCCGCCTGAGGGCCAGCGCCCTCGCCGGCTTCACGCGAAGGGCACGGCTGATGTTCCGGGCGGCAGCTTGGCCTCGTCGTCCGGCTCGACATGGATGATGACGCGCACCGAGGGAATTTCGGCCCGCAGCGCATCCTCGATACGGTCGCAGATGACATGGCTTTCGCCGACGGTCATGCCGGCGTCGACCACCAGATGGAACTCGATGAAGGTGGCGCGGCCGGCAATGCGCGTCTTCAGGTCGTGCACCTCAAGCGCGCCCTTGCAGTTCGCCGAGATTATGTCGCGGATGCGGAAATGCTCGGCGGTGTCGACGGCGCGGTCCATCAGGCCCTGGACCGACGAGCCGATGACGTGCCAGCCCTGCCACAGGATGTTGAGCGCAACGACGACCGCGAGCGCCGGGTCGAGGATGGTCCAGCCGGTGGCGACAGCGCCGATCAGGCCGATGATCACGCCGACCGAGGTTATGACGTCGGTCATAATGTGCTTGCCGTCGGCGACCAGCGCCGGCGATCTTCCGGCGCGGCCGGCTCGGATCAGCACCGTCGCCCAGACGAGATTGATGACCGAGGCCGCGCCGTTCACCGCAAGCCCGGCCCAAGGCTGGTCGAGCACGACCGGCATCTGCCATGCCCGCCACACTTCGACGAGGATCAGGAGCGCGGCGACCACGATCAGCACGCCTTCGAGCACGGCGGAAAAATACTCGGCCTTGTGATGGCCGAAGGGGTGGTCCTGGTCGGCGGGCGTGTGGCTGATCTGGATCGCCCAGTAAGCGGCGGTGGCCGCGATCACGTTGACGATCGATTCCAGCGCGTCGGAATAGAGCGCCACCGAGCCGGTCATGCGCCAGGCGACGAATTTCAGGCCCATCACCAGGAATGCGACGGCGATCGACCAGAAGGCGAGGGCGGCGATCTTCTGCTTCGAAGGCTTCGAAACAACCGCTGTCATCGAGGCGATGACGCTCTGTCGCGCCCCCCTCTGTCCTGCCGGACATCTCCCCCACACGGGGGGAGAGTGGGTGTCATCAATGATTTCGCCAATCGCCGACGTTTCAGAACAAGCGGCGGCAAAGCGGTCGGCGAATCTCCCCCCTTGTGGGGGAGATGTCCGGCAGGACAGAGGGGGGCAACGTAGGGTGCCGACCTCGCCGAAATCACAACTAAGCCGCCTTTTCCTTGGCCTTCCTCGGCAGATGGGCGACGATGTTCTCGATCATGCGCATGCCGGCGTTCTGGCCGAGCGTCATGATCGATTCGGGATGGAACTGCACCGCCGCCACCGGTTCGTTCTTGTGCTCGAAGGCCATGATCACGCCGTCCTCGGTCTCGGCAGTGACGAGGAAATCGTCGGGCAGGCGCACCGGGTCGGCGAAGATCGAGTGGTAGCGGCCGACCGTGACTTCCTTCGGCAGGCCGGAGAAGATCACGCCGGGCTTCGAGACGCGGATGCGCGAGGGCTTGCCGTGCATCGGGATGTGGAGCTGCCTGAGCTCCCCGCCATAGGCCTCGGCCAGCGCCTGCAAGCCCAGGCAGACGCCGAAGATCGGCAGGTCGCGCGCCCGCGACTTCTTGATGGTCGCGGCGCAGTCGAAATCCTTGGGCAGGCCGGGGCCGGGCGAGAGCACGACGAGATCGGGCTTCAGATGGTCGAAGACCTCGTCCGGGACCGGTGAACGCACCGTCGAGACGGTCGCGCCGGTCTGGCGGAAATAGTTCGCCAGGGTGTGGACGAACGAATCCTCGTGATCGACGAGCAGTATGTTGACGCCGTCGCCGACCTTGGCCGTCTGGCGTTCTGCGGCGGCTGAATTACCGGCTTTGGCGTCGCGAATGGCGGATAACATGGCGGATGCCTTCAGTTCTGTTTCGGCTTCTTCTTCTTCCGGTACGCTGTCAAACAGCAATGTGGCGCCTGCGCGCACCTCGGCAATGCCGTCCTTGATGCGGATGGTCCGGAGCGTCAGGCCGGTGTTCAGGTCGCCGTTGAAATGCACCATGCCGATCGCTCCGCCATACCAGGCACGCGGGCTCTTCTCGTTCTGTTCGATGAAGCGCATGGCCCAGAGTTTCGGCGCGCCGGTGACGGTGACCGCCCAGGCATGCGACAGGAACGCGTCGAAGGCGTCCATGCCTTCGCGCAGGCGGCCCTCTATGTGGTCGACCGTGTGGATCAGCCGCGAATACATCTCGATCTGACGGCGGCCGATGACGCGCACCGAGCCCGGCTCGCAGACCCGGCTCTTGTCGTTGCGGTCGACGTCCGAGCACATGGTTAGCTCGCTCTCGTCCTTCTTCGAGTTGAGCAGCTTCAATATCTGCTCCGAATCGGAGATCGCGTCGTCGCCGCGCTTGATGGTGCCGGAGATCGGGCAGGTCTCGACCCGGCGGCCATTGACCCGCACGAACATTTCGGGCGACGCGCCGATCAGATATTCGCCTTCGCCAAGATTGATGAAGAAGGAATAGGGCGAGGGGTTGATCAGCTTCAGCCGGCGCGAGATTTCGGAGGGCTGGGTCTCGCAGCGCTCGTAGAACATCTGGCCGGGCACCACCTCGAACAGGTCGCCGCGCCTGAAACTCCCCATCGCCCTTGTGACCAGCTTGGCATACTCGCCCGGCTCATGGTCGCCGCGCGGCGGGATGCGGTCGGACGGCCGGAACGGCTCGGCTTCGCTGTCGCGCGGCAGGTTCTCCGTGGAAAATCCATCGCCGGAATAATCGTAGCGGTCGTGCCAGGCTTTCGCCTGGTGATGGTCGACGACCAGGATCTCGTCCGGGAGGTAAAGCACCAGGTCGCGCTGGCTTTGCGCGCGCTCCAGCTTGTGCTCGACCGGGTCGAACTGGAAGGCGAGATCATAGCCGAAGGCGCCATAAAGGCCGAGATTGGCGTCCTGGTCGGTCTTGAACAGCCCGGTGATGATGCGCAGCACTGTGAACACCGAAGGCACGCGGCTGCGCTCCTCCTCGGTGAAGACGCGGCCCGGCTCGGCCACGGTCAGCGCCAGGCGGCGCTTGCTGGTCTGGGTGAGGGCGACATCCTTTTCAGCCAGCAGCGCGCGCGCGATGGCCGGCAGCAGCACCTCGCCGCGGCTGTTCAGCGCCTCGATGCGCATGGCCCGTCCGCGCGCGGAAACGACCAGCGGCGGGTCTATGATGGCCGTGTCCCAGCGGGTGTAGCGGCCGGGATATTCGTAGTTGGAGGAAAACACCGCGCCGCGCCGCGCATTCAGCCCGTCGATATAGGTCTCGATCGCGCCGGCATAGGCGGTGTCGTGGCGTTGCCTGGTAATGGCGATGCCGCCTGCGGTGACGAACCGTTCAGCGCCGTTTTCGAGAGTTTCGACAGACATTCCCCGTCTCCATAGTTCTGCCAAACGGACCCGGAACGCCTTTTCAAAAACAAATGGCCGCCCGGAAATTCCGTTGCGGCCACAAAGTTTTCACGCGCACGCGCTCACCAGGCCGCAATCAGCAGGCCCACCACCAGAGCATCGTGTTCGAAACCGAATTCATGGATTTTTCATAGCGGCGAACGGTCGGTGGCGCAACTGGATTCGGTCGGCGGCGTCTCGGTTGAATTTCGGCTTGCGGCCCGCAGCCGTCGACAGGTTAGACGATGAACGGCTCGATTGAGGCCGGGGAGCGGACCGTCGTCAGCCGGTCGATGCGGCGGTGAAAACCGCCAGTTGAGCGTCGTAAGCGCGCTTGTAGGCGGGCCGGGTTTCGCCGCGGGCGACATAGGCGGAGAGGTTCGGATATTCCTCCAGTATACCCGTCCCGTCCAACCTGCGCAGCACCATCACCATCAGGAGGTCACCGGCGCTGAACACTCCATCGAGCCAGTCGGCCTCGCCAAGGCGGCTCGAAAGCTGGTCCAGCCGGGTGCGGACGCGATCATCGAGAACAGACAGGAGTTCCTCGCACCACGGCTTGTCCCCCACAACGAACGGGGCCTGTTCGCGTTCAACGATCGGCGGCTCCACCGTGTTGAGCGCGGCAAACATCCATGTGATCGCGCGCGCCCGGGCATTTACATCATCTGGCAGAAGGCCCGCATGGCGCTCGGCCAGATGAAGCACGATCGCCCCTGTTTCGAACAGGGCGAGATCGCCTTCTTCATAGGTCGGAATCTGCCCGAAGGGATGAATCGCCAGATGCGCGGGTTCCTTCATCGCACTGAACGAAACGAGACGAACCTCGTAAGGCTGGCTCACTTCTTCGAGCGCCCAGCGAACACGCATGTCACGTGCCAGACCCTTGCCGCCATCGGGCGACCGTTCAAAGGCGGTAATGGTAATGGTCATTGTTGTTCTCCATAACTCGTCTGTCTTGAAGACGATCGGCTAAACGAGATACCGACACTCCCTGCTCGAGCTAATCCTCGCGGTCAGTTCAAGTTCAACTCAAGGGACGCGTTCTTGCTGCTGTTGAGCGTCAGCTTTGTCCGCACGCCGCCCTTCGCAAGGCGTTTGGCGGCCGGCAGTTCCCGCCCACAGCCAAAATTCCCAACTGGGAGACTGCTGATTTGATGGCGACCTTCGGCTGTTGACGCGCACCTTGGGTTTGAAGGAAGCTGCGTGGCCTGCGGGGCAAGCCGGCGCCTTGCGCACACCATGGAGATTTACCCGATGCCCGTACAGGAAAGCACGCTCACCATCCCCGATCTCGCCGGCAAGGCCGTGCTGGTCACCGGAGGCTCCACCGGCATCGGGGCGGCGCTGGTCAGCGCCTATGCCGCCCAGGATTGCCGCGTCGGCCTGCACTACAATGCGAGCGCCGAAAAGGCGGAAGCGCTGGCGGCGGAAGTCCGCGACAAAGGCGGCGAGGTCTTCCTGGTCAGGGCGATTTCTCCGTCTCGGCCGATGTCACGCGCGTCGTCGAGGAGACGGCCAGCCATTTCGGCCGCCTCGATGGGCTGGTCAACAATGCCGGCGGCATGCTCGGCCGCCTCCCCTACAGCGAGATGACCGACGCGCAATACGACGCCGTGATGGACCTCAACGCCCGCTCGGTCATCACCGCCTGCCGCGTGGCTATCCCATGGCTGAGGAAGAATGGCGGTTTCATCGTCAACACGACCTCGGTCGCGGCGCGCAACGGCGCGGGCAATGGTGCAGGTGTCTACGGGTCGGCCAAAGCCTTCGTCTCAAACGTCACCCGCGGCCTTTCCAAGGAACTCGTCGCCGACAGGATTCGTGTCAACGCGGTGGCGCCGGGCCTCATCGTCACCCCTTTCCACGAGCGTTGGACATCGCCCGAGCAGATGAAGGTGCAGGTCGCGACCGTTCCGATGGGTCGCGCCGGCACGGCAGAAGAGTGCGTCGGCGCCTATCTGTTCCTCTCCTCCGATCTGCTCTCCGGCTACATCACCGGCCAGGTCATCGAAGTGAATGGTGGGCAGTTGATGCCGTGACATCGGCTCGCGCGGCAACCTCTTCCGCCGTCTGGAGGGAGCCGGCGAACTCGAGGAAGGCGAAAACAATCGCGACGACGAGGGTTGCAGCGACAAACCGCGCGGCGGCATCGCGCAGGCCATGCTCCGTCCATTGAAACGCCTTGGCGCTGCCGCGCTTCGACGCCGCGGCCATGTGGTTTGTGATCATCATCATCGACATATCCATGACGCATCGCCTTTCTCGATCCGCGAAAACCGGCGCGGGACCGGGCGAGGCATTTTCCTGCCTCGCCCGATAATCGAAGCGGCCAGCGGCAAATCGACATTTGGCCGGGAAAAAATTCGCCGGCCGAAGCGCGGGGTGCGGTTTGCGGAACCGCGCCACGAATTGTTAGGCTCGTTGTCGAATTCCGGCTGTGCCGTGCGACTAGCGTGTGTCTGGACAATTATTCATGAGGCAAACGATGAAATACGCTTTGCTGGTCTATCTCGAGGAAGCGAAGTTCGATGTCATGACGCAGCGCGAGCGCGACGGCTACGTCAATGCGTCGCTGGACCATGACGCAGAACTCAAGCGCAGCGGCCACCTCATCATGGCGCAAGCGCTCAAGACGCCGCCGCACGCGGTCAGCGTGCGCAAGCGCGAAGGAAGGGTGAGCGTCACCGACGGGCCTTTCGCCGAAACCAAGGAACATCTCGGCGGCTTCATGCTGATTGAGGCGCGTGACCTCAACGAAGCGATCAAGATCGCCGGCGACGATCCGCTGGCGCGGATCGGCACGATAGAGGTGCGGCCGTTCGAGGAACTCACCTATATCGACATTCCGGAGGAGGAGAAGCGATGAAATATCTGTGCCTGGTGCATATAGACGGGGAAGCGATCGGGAAGCTCAACGAGGCGGAGGGCAAGGATCTGGATCGCCGTTCGATCGAATATGACAAGGGGCTCGAGCGCCGCGGCGTGTACATTACCTCCGATGCCTTGCAGGGACCGGAAACCGCCAGGATCGTGCGCGCGAGGAACGGCAAGGTCTCGACCACCGACGGGCCCTATGCCGAGACCAAGGAGCATCTGGGCGGCTTCATCCTGATCGATGCGTCCGGCATGGACGAGGCGGTGGAAATCGCCGCGAATATCCCGGTGGGCCAGTACGGGACGATCGAGGTGCGGCCCATCATGCAGATGGGCCCGGACCGGCAATGAACGAGGCGCGCGGCATCGAACGGACGGTGGAAGCCATCTACCGTTCCGAGTCGCGCCGCGTGGTCGCCACGCTTATCCGCCTGCTCGGCGATTTCGATCTGGCGGAAGAAGCGCTGCACGATGCGTTTGCCGCGGCTTCGGAGCAATGGCGGCGTGACGGCGCGCCGGCCAATCCGCGCGCCTGGCTGGTGTCTACCGGCCGCTTCAAGGCCATAGATCGCTTGCGCCGCCGCGCCCGTTTCGACGCCTCGCTGACCGAGATTGCCGAACGGCTGGATGCCGAGAACCAGGATGCCGCGATGCGGGAGGCGGAAGAGATCGAGGACGACCGGTTGCGGCTGATCTTCACCTGCTGCCATCCGGTGCTGCCGCCCGATGCCCGGCTTGCGCTGACGCTGCGCGAAGTCTGCGGCCTCACGACCGAGGAGATCGCGCGCGCCTTCCTGACCGCCGCGCCGACGCTGGCGCAGCGCATCGTGCGCGCCAAGACAAAGATCCGCGACGCGAAAATTCCCTACGAGGTGCCCGCGCTCGCCGATCTGCCGGACCGGCTGGATAGCGTTCTCCACACCATCTATCTGGTGTTCAACGAGGGCTATTCGGCATCCTCCGGGGCTTCGCTGACCCGGCACGACCTTTCCGGAGAGGCGATCCGGCTCGGCCGGCTGCTGGTCGAATTGCTGCCGGAGCCGGAAGCCCTCGGCCTGCTGGCGCTGATGCTTCTGCAGGAATCGCGCCGAGCCGCGCGCAGTTCGCCTTCCGGCGAACTGGTGCTGCTCGCGGACCAGGATCGCTCGCTGTGGGACCGGAAGCAGATCGAGGAAGGGACGGCGCTCCTCGAGCGCGCGCTGTCCTCGCGACGCTTCGGCCCCTATACGCTGCCG
>NZ_AHAM01000064.1 GCF_000236565.1 Mesorhizobium alhagi CCNWXJ12-2
GCGCCTTCCGTCTCGTAATAATGGGCGAGCAATTCGCGCAGCCGGCCGGCCTGCACCCGCACCACCGCGTCGGTCGACGGGTCGAAATCGGCGTCCTTGCCGAACACATCGACTGCGATCGCGAAACCTTTCAGCCGGTCGGCATGGCCCGCCTGTTCCTGTTCGATGAGATAGCGCAGGAGATTGCGAGCGCGTTCCGACCGTCCGAAGGTCTCGCTGGTGAGGATGCGCTCCAGCGTTTCGCGCACTGCGGGGGCGGCAGGCGTGTTATGTGGCAAACGTCGAACCTTTCGAGACCGGCACGAACGGCCGATCATAGCGCCGCCTGCCGAGCCGGCACAAGCGTGCAGACCCGATCGGCAGTGTTTCCCCCGCCCGAATTCGGTCCGGGCGGGGCATCGATTACAATCGTTTCACGATATTATCCGATTGGCGGCGGAAATCACGGCCTCAAGCGAAGCTGCAACAATATTGGTGTTGATACCCGCGCCGAACAGCCGTCCGCCCGGATGCTCGACCTCGACATAGGAGATCGCCGCCGCGTTGGATCCGCGCTGCATCGAGTGCTCGGAATAGTCGAGTACCGACATCTCCACGCCGATATGCCGCGAAAGCGCGTCGACGAAGCCGTCGATCGGTCCCGTGCCGCTGCCGGTGATGGTTACTTCCTTGCCGCCGTCGAGAATCACCGCCTCGATCACACGCCGGCCCTTGTGTTCGGTATCGGGAAAAGTCTGGTGGTCGACGAATTTCAGCCGCGCCTTCGGCTGGTCGACATAAAGCTCGAGAAAGCGGTCGTAGATCCGCCGCGACGGCACCTCCTTGCCTTCGACGTCGGTGATTTCCTGGATATCGCGGGAAAACTCGACCTGCAGATTGCGTGGCAGGTTGAGCCCGTAATCGGCCTGCAGCACATAGGCGATGCCGCCCTTGCCCGATTGCGAGTTGATGCGGATGATCGCCTCGTAGCTGCGGCCGACATCCTTCGGGTCGATCGGCAGATAGGGCACTTCCCAGAGCGGCGTATTGGCCTTCTTGATGGCCTTCATACCCTTGTTGATCGCATCCTGATGCGAGCCGGAAAACGCCGTATAAACGAGTTCCCCAACGTAAGGGTGGCGCTCGGGGATCTTCATCTGGTTCGAATATTCGAACACGTCCTTCATCCGGTTGATGTCGGAACAGTCGAGTTCAGGATCCAGGCCCTGCGTGTACATGTTGAGCGCCAGCGTCACGATGTCGACATTGCCGGTGCGCTCGCCATTGCCGAACAGGGTGCCCTCGACGCGGTCGGCGCCCGCCATCAGGCCGAACTCTGTCGCGGCGATCCCTGTGCCGCGGTCATTGTGCGGATGCAGCGAAACGATGAGGTTTTCGCGATTGTCGAGATTGCGGCACATCCATTCGATCTGGTCGGCATAGATGTTGGGCGTCGCCATCTCAACGGTCGCCGGCAGGTTGATGATGAGCTTGTTGTCCGCCGTCGGTTTGACGATCTCGGCAACTGCGTTGCAGATCTCCAGCGCCACTTCGAGTTCGGTGCCGGTAAAGCTTTCGGGCGAATACTCGAAGCGGTAGCCGCCGCCCGCCTTGGCCGCCATGTCGGTGATCATCTTGGCTGCGTCTGTGGCGATCTGCTTGATGCCGCGCACATCCTTTTCGAAAACGACGCGGCGCTGCAATTCGCTGGTCGAATTGTAGAAGTGCACGATCGGGTTCGTGGCGCCCTGGAGCGATTCGAAAGTGCGCGTGATGAGCTCAGGCCGGCACTGCACGAGTACTTGCAGCGAGACGTCGTCCGCAACGCCGCCTTCCTCGATCGCCCAGCGCGCGAAATCGAAATCCGTCTGCGAGGCCGACGGAAAGCCAATCTCGATTTCCCTGAAGCCCATGTCGAGCAGCAACTGGAACATGCGCGCCTTGCGGTCGTGCCCCATCGGGTCGATCAGCGCCTGGTTGCCGTCGCGAAGATCGACCGAGCACCAGATAGGTGCCTTTTCGATGCGCTTTGACGGCCAGGTCCGGTCGGCGAGGCCGATCGCCGGATAGGGTTGATATTTGCGCGCCGCGTCGGGCATGCCCTTCATGGCGCGGATCTCTTCTCGTACATTCATCTTATTTCTCCCGAAGCTCCGGCTGCTAAGCCCAGGACAGCGCCTTCAGTCAACTGTTCCGTGGATGGTTGCAAGGAGCATGCGCCTCAAGCGGCAGATCGACCGCCGGGCGCTCCTTCAGCGAGCCCGGCGATCGCCGATAAGGCCGAGAAGCAGCAGAGCCGAGGAGAGCGCGCGCGCGGTCTCGCCCGCGAAAGCGGTGCGGACGGAATGAATGTTCGAGCGCGAGGACATGAATCAGCGTATACAAGAGTGGCGTACAGGGGACAAGTGGGGGACGGAGCCTTCCTGACGGAGGCTTCGCCGATAGGGCTTCACACAGCGGTCCACGAAATGTGGCTTTTGTTACATCGCAACGAGTTGGTTGCGTGCAGCATGGCTTGTGCAAGCTCGTCCCGCGAAGGGAGGAGAAAACCATTCACGGGGGGTGAAGGCAATGCTCCAGATAATGATACTCGTCTGCTCGATGAACCTTTCTCCGGCGGACTGCCAGCTTGAAACAGCGCTCGACGTGATCAGCGGTCCACAGGCCCAGAGCGTGGTCGCCTGCGGACTTCAGGGTCAGGCGCTGATTGCAGCGACGTCGATCGCCAGGCGCGGACCCGGCGAATACATCAAGATCAAGTGTTCGCGGGTCGTGAAGACGGCGCAGAAGTCCTGAGCGCGCGGCGATATTCGCCACGCTGCGTCTGGATGCAGGGGAAGGGGGTTCCTTCGCGGGAGGCCCCGTTATCGCCGCTTTCCGAGGCAAATCGTGCCTCTCACACCTTCACTCCCTTCGCCACCAGCCGCGCCAGCGCCGGACCGAACAACAGCACGAACAGGAAGCGCGCGGTCTGCATCGCCATGACGAAGGAAAGGTTCACGTTCTCCGAGGCCGCGGCGATGATGGCGACGGAGTCCATGCCGCCGGGGCTGGTCGCCAGATAGGCGGTCAGCGGATCGATGCCCAGATGCCGGTGGAGTAGCCAGGCGAGCCCGCCGCAAAACGCCATCAGCGCCAGGATCGACAGCACGAGCTGCGGCAGCGCGCGGGCGGCATGACGCAATATCTTGCGGCTGAAGTTCAGGCCGATGCTCCAACCGACCATGGTATAGCTGATCGCCAGCAGCCATTCGGGCAGCTGGAAGTCGACGAGGCCGCCGAGATGCAGGCTGACGCCTAGGATCAGGCTGCCAAGGAAATAGGGCGAGGGCAGGCGGACGAGCCGCCCGATCATCCCGCCAACGAGGGCGACCGCAAGCGTGGCGGAAAAGGCCGGCCACTCGATCACCGGGAACCAGATTGTCGCCGGCAGTTCGACGCCTGACGTGTCGATCCACAGCCTTGCGATCAGCGCCGCCGCCACCGAGACGAAGATCACCCTCAGATACTGCATGAAGGCGACGAGGCGGGCGTCGGCGCCGAAGGCGTCGGCCATCAGCACCATGGCTGTCGCGGCGCCCGGCGCCGAGCCCCACACGGCAGTCGTGCCGGGCAGTATCTTCCAGCGGCTGACCAGCCAGCCGAGAAAGCTGGAGGCGGCGACGGTCAACACGACCGCGCCGAGGAAAAGCGGCCAGTCGCGCATGAAGAAGGTCAGGATTTCCAGCTCTATCGAGGCGGCGATGAGGCAGCCGATGATCGCTTGCGCGGCATGGAAGGCGGGCTTCGGCAGGCGCACTGTCGCGCCGTTGGTCCCGGCGACAATGCCGGCCAGCATTGGCCCGATCAGCAGCGCCGCGGGAAGTGCTGCGAATTCAAGGATGGCGGCAAAGAGAAGCGAGATCGCCAGCAGCAGCAGCCACTGCAGCCAATGCGGCATCTTCGCCATCGGCTCCGG